>CAYQWX010000130.1:0-2557 GCA_964421355.1 uncultured Bacteroidales bacterium | reverse complement strand
TCAAATACAACATTTCCATTTACAAATTTATAAAATAATTTAAAAGGCATTTGGAAGTCTAAATTTTTTCTAGATCTTCTATTTATTTTATTTGTATTTCTTTGATATTCTGTGTTGTTTGTTCATCAACAATTGACTTTTTAAGGATGTATTGTCTTAAACAATTTATTGAAATATTCAATTTGCCCTTTTTCCCAAGAACTATATGGGTAAGTAAAGTAAACAGCTGTATTAAAAGCCTTTGCTATGGTTTCATGTTCTGCAAACTCCATTTCAAAATGACCAAATTCTTCTCTATTATTAGCTTTTTCTGGTCTTTTGCTTCCCATAGTTCTCTTTGCTCCATTTTGCTACGCTTCATTTAGCAAAGGGACTTCCCTAACTCCAAATAAAAATGCTAATACAATAACTTAATTGTTACATTTACTACTAAATGAATATAAAACAATTGCAAAAACTTTTTTATTATCTTTATTTTTGACTTCCCTAAAAGTAACAAAAAGTCAAGAATGCAAATAAATTACTTGTTTCTGACAATGTTTAGCCACACAGGATAAAAAAACGAAATCATCTATTAACAAAAATATTTTGGACACTATTGACAAACAAAGAAGAAAAAAATAATAACTTTGTTTTGAATAAAAAACCATTAACTTAATCGGTATGAAAAGAGACGAATTAGTTTTTCAATTTATTGAAAAAGAACACCAAAGACAATTAAACGGAATAGAACTTATTGCTTCCGAAAATTTTGTAAGTGAACAAGTAATGCAAGCAATGGGCTCTTGGCTAACCAATAAGTATGCAGAAGGTTATCCAGGTAAAAGGTATTATGGTGGGTGCCAATTTGTTGACGAAACTGAAACTATAGCAATAGAAAGAGCCAAAGAACTATTTGGCGCTATATGGGCAAATGTACAGCCTCATTCAGGAGCCCAAGCTAATGCCGCAGTAATGTTAGCAGCATTAAAGCCCGGAGACAAATTTATGGGACTTGACTTGGCACACGGAGGACACCTAACACACGGTTCTCATGTAAATTATTCAGGCATCCTGTACAATCCTATTCCTTATCATGTAGGCGAAAACGGGTATATAGATTACGATGAAATGGAAGAGATAGCATTGAGAGAAAAGCCAAAACTTATTGTAGCAGGAGCTTCTGCATATTCTCGTGATTGGGACTATGAAAGGATGCGTAAAATTGCTGATCAAGTAGGTGCGATTCTTATGGCAGATATTTCTCATCCTGCAGGTCTGATTGCAAAAGGGTTATTAAAAAATCCTTTCCCTCATTGCCATATAGTAACTACTACAACTCATAAAACATTACGCGGACCAAGAGGCGGAATGATATTAATTGCTGAAGATATAGAAAATCCTTGGGGATATAAAACCCTCAAAGGAAAAGTTAAAACACTTTCACAAGTATTGGATTCTGCAGTATTCCCTGGCACACAAGGTGGACCATTGGAACATGTAATTGCTGCAAAAGCAGTAGCTTTTGGAGAAGCTTTGTCTCCTGAATATAATGAATACATAACACAAGTAAAAGCTAATGCTCAAGCAATGTCTAAAGCATTTAAAGATAAAGGATACAAGATAATATCTGACGGCACCGATAATCATTTGATGTTAATCGATTTACGCACAAAATATCCTGACATTACAGGTAAGCAGGTAGAAAAAACTTTGGAAAGAGCACATATCACAATAAACAAAAATATGGTACCTTTTGATAGTCGTTCTCCATTCCAAACATCAGGTATTCGCGTAGGAACTCCTGCAATAACAACAAGAGGAATGAAGGAAAAAGATATGCCTTGGATAGTTGATTTGATCGATGAAGTAATACAAAGTATAGGAACAGACAAGGAAGAAGAAGTGGTTAATAAAGTAGGTGAGAAAGTAATTTCCATAATGAAAGAAAAACCACTGTTCGCTTATTAAAAATATTATATTTCACTTTAAAGGCTGTCCTTTTTAGGGCAGCTTTTTTATTTTATGCTACATACAATTTTCACTACCTAATTATTTATAAAATTATCAGTTTACCATCCAAATAATAAATTTAATCAAAAAAAACATTCAATTAACAACTTATTATCGTAACTTTAGTCTTATAATAAATAATCTTTTTTATTTTTTTAAACTATCATTATGAAGAAATGGATAACATTACATATAATTCTTTTGCTTAGTCCCATTGTTGTATTTTCCCAAGTTTCGGATCTTATTATTTCCGAATATGGAGAAGGTTCTTCGGGAAACAGCAAGTATATAGAAATTTACAATGGAACAGGAAGTGATGTAGATTTAAGCAACTATGAACTTTGGAGGATTTCTAATGGTGGAAACTGGCCAGAAGCGACATTATCATTAAGCGGCACTCTTCCTGATGGAGCAACATATGTAGTTGCAAACAATTCCTCAGATGTACCTGGTGCCGATTTATATAATGGATTTTGTTCTTGGAATGGTAATGACGCTATAGGCTTAGCGAAAAACGGAACATTAATTGATGCAGTAGGAGAAGAAGGTTCCGCTCCAGAAACAG
>CAYQWX010000129.1:0-2571 GCA_964421355.1 uncultured Bacteroidales bacterium | reverse complement strand
ATTTTCGTTGCATTTTCCGGAGGATTCTTAATGTTATGGCTTTATGCTCAACCTTGGTTTATGGATTTCTCAATAGCAGGTATTAACATGCGTGATGTTTTCAACATACATCCATTTTATTTAAGTGTTGCCGTGTGGGTAGGGTTTATTGCTTTATTTGGGATTGCTACCGATGACGGAGTATTAATTGCTACATACATACAAGATTTGTTTAAAGAACGCAACCCACATACCAAAGAAGAAATTTATTCCACTATTATTGAAGCAGGCAAAAAAAGAGTAAGACCAGCCATGATGACTATGGCAACAACACTCCTTGCCCTACTGCCTGTTCTTTCATCTACAGGTAAAGGTTCAGACATTATGGGACCAATGTCCGTTCCTATTTTTGGCGGCATGGCTATTGCCGTATTAACCATCTTTACAGTACCTATGCTTTATGCTATTGTTGAAACTTTAAAACTAAAAAAACAAAACAATGAAAACTAAAATTTTAATATTAACTTTTTCACTTATCGGCATATTGGCAAAATCTCAACCCGATACAGCCCTTACATATTACATTAAGGTTGCATTGAAAAACAACCCTCAAATAAAAGCCGCCTACAAAGAATACCAAAGTAGTAACGAACAAATCAGGATAAGCCGGACTTTGCCTGACCCTACTATTTCTTTTGCTTATGCTATTAGTCCGGTACAAACACGTTTGGGTCCTCAAATAGCAAAAATGTCTTTAACACAAATGTTTCCTTGGTTTAACACGCTTTCCCAAAAGAAAAAAATAGCAGTTTACAAAGCTAAAATTAAATATGATTTATTTATACACCAGGCCAATCAAATAGCCTATAATATAAGTGAAGTTTACTGGAATATCTTCTTCTTCAAAAAAGAATTATCTATTATTTCTCAACAAATCTCACTACTTAAAGCTCTTGAGAAACAAAGTGCTTCACGATTAAAAACATCCGAATCAAGTGCAGTAGATTTACTTACATTCCAAATGTCCATAGATGAATTATCAGTTATGAAAACTAATACAGATAAGGAACTACAACGCCTAAAAAAAGAATTATTTACCATTTTATCCATTGACAGTTTACAAAACATTATCATACCGGATACCACAAATCTATCCCTATTCCCCATACTGCCATTAGATAGTATTTTATCAAAAAATGCTCTTATTTCCGCACAAAAAAACAACATTGCCTCTGCACAATATGAAATTATTCTTGCTAACAGAATGACAAAACCATCTTTCGGAGCCGGAATAGATTATGCATTTATAAGAGGTGGAAAAAATGCAATAATGCCCATGCTTACAGTTGCTCTCCCTATTCATTTTGGAAAAAACAAAGCAATCAAACATCAAGCTCAGTTTCAATGGGAAAAAAGTAAATATAAATATGAAACCTCAGTAGATTTACTTAAAATACAATATGATAAATGGAAGAAAGATTATGAAAACGAAAAAAGAAACTTAAAACTTTACAATCGCTTAATAGAAAAAGCAGAACAGGCTTTACAAATTATTTATGCAAGATACAGCACTGGTAACACCGATTACTTAAAAACAATTACTATGGAAAACAATTTATTGAAATATAAAATCAAAAAGATTCAAGCACTTTCGAAAATAAAGATTCTTGAAGCAAAATATAACTTATTGATAAATAATTTTTCAAATTAAAAAAACAATTCATCATGAAAACAAAAAACATAATTCTTTTAATAATTATTTTCATCCTCGGAATATTAGTAGGAAACACAATCGGAGGGGGAAATTCTAAAAAAACAGGAGAAAAAAAAGTAGAAAAAACAAAAGACGATACAACTAATAAAATTGACTACTGGACATGTTCAATGCATCCACAGATTCACGCAGAAGAACCTGGCAAATGTCCTATATGCGGCATGGATTTAATCCCTGCAAATAGTGTAGAGAAGACCAAGCCCTCTAAGTTGGAAATCACTATGCCAGAAGATCAAATAGCTGTCGCTCGTATTCAAACCTCCAAAGTGGAACGTGCTAAACCCGAAAAGAATATACTCTTACAGGGTATAGTTAAACCTGATGAAACGGCTATTACAGAACAAGCCATACATTTTGACGCAAGAATTGAAAAAATATTTGTTAATTATATAGGAGAATATGTACATAGTGGACAAAAAATAGCAACAGTTTATAGTCCCGACTTAATAACTGCACAACAAGAATTTATTGACGCTGTTCGTTTCAAAGATAGTAATCCTTTATTATACAATGCCGCATATAACAAACTGAAATTTTGGAAATTATCAGAAAGCCAAATTAAGCAAATTGAAGAAAGTAAAAAGGTTATTGACAAATTCAATATATTAGCAGATCGTTCCGGCTATGTATCCAAAATAAATGTACGAGCAGGAGATTATGTTAAAGAAGGAAATGTGTTATTTGAAATTATAGATTTAAGTAGAGTGTGGATAGCATTCAATGCTTACGAACACGATTTACCTTTTATAAAAGTAGGAGATAAAATTGAATTTACCATAAATTCCATTGCAAATAAAAAATTTACTTCAAAAATAACA
>CAYQWX010000128.1:0-2586 GCA_964421355.1 uncultured Bacteroidales bacterium | reverse complement strand
AACACTCATCGTAGCCACTAAGCAATAATAGCACTTGTGCCTCACGGTTTTCTTTGCCACCTTTATTTTATAAAAAAAGAAAGTGGGGATAAAGCAGGCATAATCATCATTTTGGAGCGTTTTCTTTGGTTCGTTTCTTTGTCGCTACAAAGAAATGAACAGGAAACAATTGTAAAGAAACTTTTTTCTTTTCTCTGCCTTTTATCATAGATAAAAAAAGTGGTAATAAATTTATGACGAACCACCCCTAACCCCTCCTTAACCAAGGAGGGGAAATTTTATTATTTGAGTTGTCTTGCAAACTATATTTTTTACTACTTATTCAGTAATGAAAAAATTAGCAAAAAAGAATCGCTTCGTTTATATCATGAAAGCATAACTATAATATATTTTTTATAAGTATTTTATCTCGTAGCAATCTTTCTTACTTCTACTATTTTAATGTTTTCCAAAAAAGTAAGACATCAGATAAATCAATCAAGGTGGTAAAATTCAAAAATCTTATCTTGAATTTTTGTAGGGTTATCATGCTGGTAAATCTTATCAAAAGTGATTTTTCCATTTTTTACGATAGTCAGACGAGGATTTTTGCCTGTAACAAAATATTTATTTGTCCCGCTTGTCGAAACAATAATTATTTGGGGTAATAAATCAAGCATTTTAACAGATAAAAGTTTTTTTACTGATTGTTTATCGTTAGAAAAAATAAACAAAAACCAATCTTTCTTGTCTTGTAAAAAATCTTTATTAGCAGAAATAAAGTTTAATATGCTTTGTGTGCAACTCGGACAACCTGCTTGTGGATGAACAGAAATAATCCAAAAACTGTCTTTAGGTGGGACTGTGATATATCTGTCTATAAACGGCTTGTAATCTATTTCTTGTAAAGAAGTATCACCTTGTGCTACTTGACAAGTTTGCAAATACTGTTTAAATTCATCTAATTGGGGGTTATACATGGAGTCGAGCATGTTTTTGAGACTGTCTATATTTGCAATACCGTATAGTTTCGGGAAGAACGCCTTATTAATAAATAAAGTATCTTTGAATATAGGAGAATAATATGCAACTGATAACATCCCGTCTTTTAATATTGTGTAGTTTCCCACTGTACCCATTTTAGGTTTTAGAGCTTCTGCAATTATATCAAAATTATGATTCAGAATCATTACCTCCGTTGCATGTCCATAACCTTCCGAAAACATTATTGAAAGATAATATTGCTGCGTATAAGGATTGTAAATAATGCTGTGAAACATGGCATTTGTAATAGATATATCCATTTGGGGAGACGGCATGGGTAAAATACTATCTACTAAATATGATCTTATTTTGTGTGTAATAACAGTATCTCGTAACACATTCCATTCATACACCGCTGGGCGGTATCCTATTATAAAAACTGGATGGTAAGCTGGGGTATTTTGAGCATAAGTAATGTTGTAATATTCATAAGGATAATAACACTTACATTCTTTAGGTAGCGGATTCCACATGGATTTACTTATAACTAATTTTTCTTGTAGAATATCATAATAAGCCAACTTGGGTGGAAAAGAATCTTCTGCAACGGGCAACATTGGCAAAAAGATTTTGTAAGTATCTATGAAGAAAAAATTATTAAAATTTGTAGAAGGAAAGTATAAATCACTTTGTTTTTTGTTTTTATTCAAGCTGCAATATAATATAGAGTCTTGTAATAGAAAATATTTGTATATGTTTCCTTTGTAATTCATCAAAAACAGAGTGGAATCTACATTCCCGTCCTCAAAATTGGTATTGGAAACTTTTACCAAAATACTGTCTTTGGAAAATATATGGAATGCCGAAATATAATGATAAGGAAGAGATATTTGATGATACAATTGTTTGGTAGTAATATCTAAAAAATAGAGGATACTATCATTTATTGTCATAGTAAATATTAAAACAGGACTTCCGTTTATTGTATCAACTATATACTTGTCAATTGACTTGTTCCCTTGTAATTCTGGAAGATTAGCCTTAAAAATATTCTTTGGATAATCTGTTTTTAAAAGAGCAATAGTTTGTTGTGGCACCCTTTTAGTATTACACCCTATTAGAATTATTATTAAGACCCCCAATAGATATATATTTTTCATTATCGTATATTTAATTTTATAAAATCAGGGGACGGATACACCCAATATCCGTCCCCTTTTTTGATTTTATTTAAAAAGATTTTTTCAGAACACATATTTTCCCATTGTCTTTCCAACAATTAGTTGGGTCTCCGGTACAATCAATGGTTTCAATAAAGTATGACCCATTAGAAGTAATAATCTCTTCTGTTTTTTTTGTTTTAGTCCCGGTAGGTTTTGGATGATTTGATTTTAAAAACATTTTCACCTCAAACACCTTTTGTTCGGGTTTATACTTGTTGTAATACAAATCTCCAATCATACCATTTTGTTCCACATCTTTTTTAATAAGCACCAGCGGATTATCTGTCGGTTTTTGCGTAACAGGTGCTCGCATTTCCTCTTTTTTACAACTAGTTTCAAAGATAGCCATAATTGCAATGGCAATAAAAATAATTCGTTTCATTTTTTTAATTTTTTTAGG
>CAYQWX010000127.1:0-2606 GCA_964421355.1 uncultured Bacteroidales bacterium | reverse complement strand
AATAGTAAGTCGTGCCAAAAATCAAATAGTAATTTATTGTTTAACCTAAAAAAAAAATTGAAAAAATGAAACGAATTATTTTTATGGGTATGGCCATTATGGCTATCTTTGCAAGTAGTTGTAAGAAAGAGGAAATGCGAGCACCTGCTACTCAAAAACCGACAGAAAACCCTCTGGTGCTTATTAAAAAAGATGTAGAACAAAACGGTATGATTGGAGACTTGTATTACAACAAGTATAAACCCGAACAAAAGGTATTTGAGGTGCAAAAAGTAGTTGCTGACAAAGCAATGGGAGGAGCTGGATTGTGGACAGGAACTTATAAAGAAGGAAAAGAAATTGATCTAAATACTGGGGTAGTTGTTGAATATTATGAATGTGACCCTCCTGCTGCTGATTGTTATATAGATAGAAATACAATTTATCATCAAAAATATTCATTGAAATAAGAAGAATAAATGGGGGAAGGATATTTTTGATAATATCTACCCCCTTTTTATAAAACAAGAACTAATGAAGAAAAAATATTTTATATTGATATTATTTTTCATATTACTTTTTGGTTGTAATTATAAATATCCCAAACAAGAAAAAATATATAATTTTTATATAAAAAAGATAAAGTCTGAATTTATTACAACATTAGACTCTATTTCGCCTCGTGTTATTGATTTAAAGCAAATAGCATTTATAGACTCTCTTCCTACACTTATTTTCCATATAAATACATATCCTGTACTTTATTTTCTCAATCTAAAAACTAAAACAATTTACCATACCATTTCTTTTCCATATCATTATTTGGAACGATTCTATTTGTACAATAAAGATAGTATTTTATTAGCATTTTCAAGCTCCAATTTTCAATTTGGATATGCAGACTCCTCTTTGATGCTATGTGATTATCAAGGAAATATTTATAAATATCTACATTTACAGGATACTATTTTGTGGAGTTCTATTTCTACAATAAAAGAACCCAAAAAAGCATATTACGAAGCACTATCTTTTAATGGTTTTCAATTTATAGACAAATATAAAATATTTTTCCCTATTAGAAATTATACATCTGTTCCGACATTTAAGATGGCATATTATGACATTAAAAAAGAAAAATTATTTATTAGCAAAGCAAATATTTCAGAATATCCGAAACCCAATATATATTACCCTCAAAGTTATTATAGGCTAAATATTGCGACACAACACAAAGGTAATCCTATGTTTACTTTTGGGTTTTCTCCAAACATATACGAATGGGATGTCTCAAACGATGTTATAATTATGCATAATATAAAATCATATTTGGCAGATAGCATTCCTAGTATACAGTCACCTGATATAGATATTAGTATTAATTATGCGAAAATAAATTCTTTATACTATGATGATGAAAAAGGTTTTTTTTATGAAAATATTCTTTTTTCAAATGCATATAAGGGAATATACGTTCCTATCATAATTGATAAAAATTTTAGAACAGTTGCAATTGGATTACAAACAAAATATTTTCCTCCAATGCCTGTTACAACATCATTAAAAAATGAACTAATAACTCCAATACTTACAACCAAAGGTGATTCATTAATTCTTTTTCACACTTCTCATCCTATATTTTATGGAATAGTAAATGTCGATAGCATAAAAGAAGTATTAGATTCTTTATATAATCCAGATTTAGATATTATAAAACAAATTTCAAAAACATGTTCCTTAAATTATAATAATATAGGAGTCATAGATTATAAACCAATGATTGACAAAGTTATAAAACATCAACCAGATAGTTTTTGTTTAATAACTGTACATGCGGAAGGTGCATGTCCATCCTGTTTTCATGCAATCTTAAAATTTATTAGCACTAATAAGGATTGGCTAAAAAAAGAAAAAAATTGGTTTTTGTTAATACTATCTCACAATCAGGAAAATGTAAAATTATTTTTAAAAAATTATAACATTGATGATATTTCTCAAATTATTATAAAACCAATGAATGGGACAAATAAATATTTTGTTACAGGCAAAAATCCTCGTCTGACGATTTTAAAGAACGGTAAAATCACTTTTGATAAGATTTATCAGCATGATAATCCCACAAAAATTCAAGATAAGATTTTTGAATTTTACCACCTTGATTGATTTATCTGATGTCTTACTTTTTTGGAAAACATTAAAATAGTAGAAGTAAGAAATATTGCTACGAGATAAAATACTTATAAAAGATATATTATAGTTATGCTTTTATAATATGAACGAAGCGATTCTTTTTTGCTAATTTTTTCATTACTGAATAAGTAGTAAAATATAGTTTGCAAGACAATTCAAACCATAAAACTCCCCTCCTTGGTTAAGGAGGGGGTTAGGGGGTGGTTCGTCATAAGTTGGCAACAATCACTTATGCTCCTTTTTCATCTATGGAATAGATATAACAAAGAAAGAAAGTTTTTCCTTTACTATTTTTTCTGTTCATTTCTTTGTGGCGACAAAGAAACGAACCAAAGAAAACTCTCCAAAACGATGCTTCTGCCCACTTAGTCGCAACTTATTTTTGTTGTCTTTTGTTAGGTAGCCTACGCAGCCCCGCCGTTTTGGATAGCCTACCCGCT
>CAYQWX010000126.1:0-2716 GCA_964421355.1 uncultured Bacteroidales bacterium | reverse complement strand
TTAATTTATTTGAAACTACAGAAGCTTTTATAAACTGCGGCCTTGCCCCTACAATCGAAACTATTTTCATTTTATCAACTCCCTGTAAAGAAGCACCAACTTTTTACTTTCTGCTTCCCATGAATATTTTGTTTGCACTAAGCGCCTTCCATTGTTACCCAATTTCCATACTACAACAGAATTTTCTACTAAAAAACTGATTTTATCTGCGATATCTCTTGGATCACTTGGGTCAACAAAAAGTGCACAATCTTTAAAAAAATCTTTCCAATAAGAAAAATTAGACATCACTATAGGAAGTTTACATGCCATATATTCAAAAGCTTTAACAGGTAAACTATACAAATAATTCTTTTGCGGGTACAAAGTAACAATGCCTGCATTGCAAGCTTTCATAAAACTATACACTTCCTCTAATTTTCTAAAACCGAAATATCGAACATTTTCCCATCCATTGATCAATTTACATTCTTCTTCAAATCTTTCACTTTCCCATCTGCCAAATAACCATAGTTCAACAGAACCGTTTAACAACCCGATTGCCTGAATTATCTCCTTTATACCTCTTATTCTCGTAAGGCCTCCTGCGTATATTATAATAAATTTATCAGTATCTCTATATGCAGGTTCTGCTTTATCAATAAGTTCAAGAATCGAAAAATTTCTAAGCAATATGGTTTTATTAGGATCGAATCTCTTAGTAATACTTTCCGTAGCAGCCACTATTGCATCAAATTTAGAAGAAACTATTTGTTCAACAAAATCAAAAATTCCAGATATAAATTTTCTTATAAATAAACTACCAAGCCAATTCTTGTTAAGTATTTGTTTACCAACGTCTTCATGTACATCGTATATAACTTTTTTTCCAAACAATTTAAGCAGTAAACCTACAAAAATAAGTTCAGGGTCATGAAAATGATATACTTGTGCATTTACATAAAGTGCTTTGAGTAAAGCAATCCAATCCTTCACAAGAAATCTATATAGTCTACTATTCTTCCGTGGAAGATGCAATATATGCACTCCCGTCACTACTTCATCTTTATAATGGCTCGCAATTAAGTATACAGAATATCCTGCGTTAGCAAGAGTTTTGCATTCTCTATGAAAGATTCGATCATCAAAGGCAGGATGAACTGTTGTAATATGACAAATACTAACCATATTTGTTCTCTATTCCTCGAGGCAATAAATATAAAAGAATTAATGATATAAATAAACCATGTGTCAATAATGACGTTGACAAAGTAGAATTTGAAAGGAACATTACAGGCATAGCAACAGCAGCGATTGTAATAATACTACTTTTACCAGAAGAAAAATTGTCAATTAATTTCAATATTATCACTACAATCACAGCCCACAATACAAGCCCAACAAAGCCGAAGTTCATATAGGCATCAGATATAATACCATTGTTCGCACTCATTAATGGATTATTAAAATAAACAGCAGCAATGAGATGGGGAGGACTGAGTTTGTATGGATACTTAAAAAATTCTCTAAATATCCTCTGGGATGAAAGAAATAAAAACCCATGTTTCGAAAAAAAATCATAATAATAAAACGATAGTTCAGCAGGAACAAACAAAGTGCGTCTGGTAAACAAAGAAGTGATCCACCTATCATTAATCAATAGATAAGAAAACATACCAAATATCACACCGCCGGCAAAACTTATGCTTACTAAAGAAAAAGGGTATTTACATTTAACTACCCACATTAATAGTAAAACAAAAGGTATAGCAAAAAGATAACTTTTCATTCCTGTACCTGAGAATAATAAAAGTTGCAAAACAACAATTAATGTTACAAAAATCCATTTCCTCTTTATCCAGAAAATTGCGAAAAATACAGGATCTACAATATAAGCCGACCAATTAAATAAATAATCTGAAAATGATATATTTTTAGAGACATATTTCGCTCTAATGTTATACACCTGCTTTAAATTGAAATGTAAAGAAAACCCAAGATATCGATAAATTAAAACAAAATCTATAATTATAAATATAATAAATATAGCCCAAAGAATAATAATTGACTGGGCCTTTTTTATAGAACGCAGGGATATTTTAAAGATTGTTCTATAAAATAAAAAAATTAAAATCCAAAATAATGTTACGCTATACATATATAACCTTGGTTCATTTGCCATTCCAAATAGAGAAAGCATTGGTACATACGACATAAGCAATAATAACCAAATAGCAATATTAGATATTTTGTTATATGATTTTGGAATAAGTATAAAAACTATAAAAAGCATCATGTATGATTCTACTATCTTCAAAATATTTATATTTAAAACAAATCCCATATAGTTCCAAATTGGATGGATTATGAAGTAATATGAAAAATCTAAAACAATTTTGTAAATAAATAAAGACAAAAATGATAGAACAGTACTCTTTTTTAGCAGAATTGCTTTGCGTATTTTGATATATTTTATATTTTTATCTTCGGTATTCATATCACAATTACACATTATAATGTGTTACGGCATCGAACCAATCTCATTCTTCGAATTCAATATGATTATAAAAATTTAGTATCTTCCTTGCTATTATACCTAACAATACATTTCTTTTCAATTCCGGGTACATCGGTAAACTTAATACCTCTCTTGAAGCCTTTTCGGCTTCCGGGAAATCACCCTCTTTGTATCCCAAATAGTCAAAACATTTTTGCAGGTGAAGAGGTAAAGGATAAT
>CAYQWX010000125.1:1550-2805 GCA_964421355.1 uncultured Bacteroidales bacterium | reverse complement strand
CTCTATTTCTGTCCAATCTATTATTTTATCTATTTGATAACTAAAGGTGTTTTTTAATCTTTTACTTCTATTTACTACCAAATAATCTGTTAAGCTAATATTTTTTGTAGCCATAATTACTAATTTTCATATAACTTACAATGCTAATATGCTAATAATTGTTTGAATATCAGGTGATTTATAATACTTTTTTAGTCTTTTTTCTGTGTCTTTATGGGGTTTTGATGCAACGGTCTTTTTTTTTTACTTTTGGAGCAAGCCAAAAGTAATGGATCGATGGAAAAAAGTAGATGTCCCTTTGTATCAAAGAATAAGAGAAGGGATAAATTATTTATAATTTTAATGTAGTATTTTCGTTATTAAAATCGTTTTGGAAACTATTGAATAAAGATAAACGATGTAATTTTGTATTACCTTTGCAATAAAATTTTAGAGTGTTATGTTTACGCTATTCAAAAAAGAAGTTAATTACTTTTTTAGCTCTCTCATAGGTTATGTAGTTATATCTGTATTCTTAATATTGATGGGCTTGATTTTATGGATTTTCCCTGGAGATTTTAATATACTAAATACAGGTTATGCAAATATAGACCCATTGTTTATAGTAGCTCCTTGGGTATTTTTATTTTTAATACCTGCTGTTACAATGAGAGTGTTTGCAGAAGAAAACAGAACAGGAACAATAGAATTATTAGTAACTCGCCCTATAAGTGATTTTTCTATTGTGCTTGCTAAATTTTTATCATCATTATTTATAGTCTTTTTGGCATTGTTACCAACTATCACTTATTTTATTACCGTATATTTACTTGCTATGCCTCAAGGAAACATTGATGTAGCTGGTATAGTAGGCTCTTTTATAGGACTATTCTTTTTGGCATCTGTTTATGTTGCGATTGGTATTTTTGCTTCGTCTTTGTCTGAAAATCAGATTATTGCTTTTATATTGGCGGTTTTGCTGTCATTTTTCTTTTATTCAGGTTTTGATGCTATAAGTAATTTGAACTTTTTAAGCCCAATTACTGCAATTATAAGTATGTTAGGTATAAATGCTCATTATATATCATTGAGCAGGGGAGTGATAGATAGTAGAGATATATTATATTTTTTGAGTGTAGATATATTGTTTTTGTTTTTAACAAGGTTAAGAATTCAAAGTAGAAAATGGAAATAGGTTATGAAAAAGAATAAGTTAAAACGGCAAAATATAATAGAGTTTATTTTTTTATTTGTAATACTGGTATTATTAAATATA
>CAYQWX010000125.1:0-1450 GCA_964421355.1 uncultured Bacteroidales bacterium | reverse complement strand
GATCCAAAAAAAGTTAGAAAAATATTAAAACAACTTTATGACCAAGGCTTAAATCCTGTAAATGTGTATGAACAAGAAAGTGGAGAAAAAAAGCAAAAAATACTTTTTCCCGGAGCTTTGGTATATTATAAAGATAAGTATTTTCCTGTAAATTTTCTTGAACAGAGTCTTAATAAAACTCCTGAGGAGAATCTTAACAACTCAGTAGAAGATGTGGAATATAAACTTATAAATGCTATACATAAACTAAAACAAACTCAAAAGAAAAAAATTGCTTTTTTAGTAGGGCATGGAGAATTAGATGCTAATTACTTAGCTGATATATTGCAAACCCTTTCTCAAGACTATTATGTGCGTCGTGTTAAAATAAACGGACAAATAAGGGCTTTGGATGGTTATGATGCAATAGTAGTGGCTAAACCAGATTCGGTTTTTAATAAGTACGATAAATATATAATAGACCAATTTATTATGCACGGTGGTAAATCTCTATGGGTAGTGGATGGTGCTGACGTGTCACTTGATAGTTTGGCTTACCAAAATTATACTTATGCTTTGGATTTAATAAGTAAAATAGGACTTCTTGATATGTTGTTTAAATATGGAGTAAGAATAAATCCTAATCTTGTGCAAGACATACAATGTTCTATGATACCTATAAATGTGGCATTAGCAAATGAACCTCCTCATTTTCAGTTGTTTCCTTGGCCATATTCTCCATTGGTAATACCTTCTCCCAATAATACTATATCACGAAACCTGAATCTTGTAAAAGGAGAGTTTACCAGTACAATAGATACTGTGGGACATAATGCTAATGTTAAGAAAACTATTTTGCTTACCACATCTAAATATACCCGTATTGTAAATGTACCTGTGCAAGTAAGTTTAGCTATAGCTACGGAAGAGCCTGATATTAGATTATATGCATATTCTTATTTGCCTGTCGGTGTGCTTCTTGAAGGGAAATTTGTTTCCGCTTTTAAAAATCGTTTAACTCCCGAATCAAAGAAGGATTTAAGTGGTAAGTTGGGATACAAAGAAGAAAGTGTACCTACTAAAATGATTGTAATATCGGATGGAGATATGATAAAAAATCAAGTAAGAAAAATAAGAGGTAAATATGAGGCTTTCCCATTGGGATATGACCGTTATACGCAAAAGACTTATGGTAATAAAGAGTTTTTCTTAAATGCGATTAATTATTTGTTAGATGATGACGGACTGTTAAGTGTAAGAGCCAGAAATATAGAATTACGTTTGCTGGATAAAGAATACATTAAACAACACGGCACATTATTACAAATAATAAATGTTGCTTTACCTGTAATTATTTTGATTATTTTCGGAATAATTTATTCAATCATCTTAAAAAAGAAATATACAATGTAGTATTTTTATAATCCGAGTTATTATTTAATTACTTTTGCACTGTAATCATCATTACAGC
>CAYQWX010000124.1:0-2844 GCA_964421355.1 uncultured Bacteroidales bacterium | reverse complement strand
ATTCACCGTTTTGCAAAGCTTTTTGTATTTCTTCTTCTTTATCAGGTAAATCTGCAGCACTCCATTTTTCTGCTACTATTCCTTTTTTTAGTAATACAAGTCCGGGATTGGAGCGTACAATTGTTTTCAAATTTATTTCATCGCCAAAACATACAGGAAAAAGGTTTATTTTTAGTTCGTTTAACAATGCGTAAGTTTTGGTGGTAGATGATGCTGTCCAGAATAATATCGGAATATGCAATTTTCGGGAAATATCTGCAATTTTTTGTATTTTATGAGCTGAATTCTTGTTGAACTTATCCACATCATAAGAAATAAGTAATAAATATGCAGGTGAGTTTAATACGGAATCGGTAATATCACCACCATCTATTGTTTCTATTACAAAATCATGAACAGGAGGATGATACCCTTCTTTTATAAGCACTGGATCAGATGTTTTTATTATTTTCCAAGTAGTATCTTGCCATATTTTGCTATCCACATATTCTTTGCTGTCAATAGTTTTTGTTTCTCCTGTTTGGCTGTTTTTCATAGTGTAATAATATAGATATTCATCTTGTGGGGCATTTTCCGGTATTTTCATTAATTCGGGAATATTGTTTCCTACTTTATATGGTCTAAAATCAATGATAGGCAAATGCACCAGTCCATACCACATAATGCCTCCTATAAAAATGATACCCAAAGACATTGTCCATTTTTGTTTACTGCATAATGTGTATTCTTTTCTTGCAATAAAAGTAATGATTACCAGCAGGGATATTATAATGTTTTTGTAAAATGTAGCCCAATTTGAAAGCTTGATTGCATCACCAAAACAACCGCAGTCTGTTACAGGATTGTTGAGTGCAATATACAAAGTAAGAGGAGTAAACACCACCATAAAACCAAGTGCTATCCAAGAAAAGAAACGTGTATATGATTTGGTAAGTAATGCCAGTCCTGTAATAAATTCAAGTCCGGATAGCAATATTGCAAAAAACAAAGCAAACGGAATGAAAAAATCCCACCCAAAAGCAGTAAAATAATCTTGAAACTTGTATGTGCCGCCAAGTGGATCTACTGCTTTTACAAAACCACTAAAAACAAATACAAGCCCTACCAATATTCTTGAGCTTTCTTTTACCACTTTCCATACAACTTTTTTCTTTTCCATAGTTATTTTATTTTTTTGCAATATTAAAATTTATTTTCAATAAATGTTATGATTATAATCAGAAGATAAAACGAATATATTTGCAAAAAATTTTACTAATGACAATAAATTGTAAAGGCAGACTTATAGATTTGTCAACCCCTAAAGTAATGGGAATACTTAATGTTACTCCTGATTCTTTTTTTGACGGCGGTGTATATACAAATAAGGAAAATATATACAAACGAATACTATCAATGATAGACGAAGGTGCTGACATAATAGATATAGGTGCTGTATCTACCCGTCCTAACTCCGATTTCCCTAATGAGCAGGAAGAATGGAACAGGCTTTTACCTGCACTGGAAGTAATTAAAAGAGATTTTCCGAATTTTTGTTTTTCATTGGATACTTTTAGAAGCACAATTGCCCAAAAAGCAGTAGAACAATACGGCATTGCTATAATAAATGATATTTCTGCAGGCAATTTGGACAATAATATGTTTGCTACAATAAAAAAACTTCAGGTACCATATATTATAATGCACATGCAAGGCACTCCAAAGACAATGCAGATAAATCCTACATACAATAATGTTACTTCCGATATAATAAAATTCTTTTCAGAAAAAATAAGCAAACTATATGAGTTGGGTGTAAATGATATAATAATTGATCCCGGTTTTGGTTTCGGTAAAACAATAGAACATAATTATACATTACTACGCCATTTAGACCATTTCAAGATTTTGGATCATCCTATATTAGTGGGTGTTTCCCGTAAATCTATGATTTATAAAACATTGAACATAACTCCTACAGAAGCATTAAACGGTACTACGGTGCTTCACACTATAAGCTTGCTTAAAGGAGCAAATATTCTTCGTGTTCACGATGTAAAAGAAGCAAAAGAAGTAATAAAGTTAGTGGAAATAGTAAATATTGTTTAATGATACAATTATCTAAATTTGGAAAAATAATTATCTAATTCCGTTCTTAATTCCACTCCTGCTTCCTCAAAGCATATAAGCAATTGCTCATATGTATTATTGCCACCAAGAAAATTCCAAAATTCTTCAGCTACTTTTAATTCTTTTTCCAAATCTAACATTCCTTTTAATGTCCATCTTTCATATGGCTTTGGTTCATATGGATTATAAGGAATTGCAATATATGAATGTATATTAGCCTCAGGATATTGCGTAAAATAAATTGCTATCCATTCCAACAGTATTCGTTTAAAATTTTTAAAACTACTTATATTCGGTTTTGCCGTTTTTATATCGAATAGATGAATATTATTATCTGTATCTTTTAAGTATAAATCTACTTTTACGGTTTTTATTTTATTCATTTTCCCTAATGTTGCAACTTTTCGTATCCTTTCTATTTCTGTAAACTTATCTGCATTTTTTCCTATACTAAGTTCATTGATTATATGTTGAATCTCTATTTGAGCCTTTTCACTAATTTTTTCACCTATTACATATTGCGTCTTTGCTTCAATAAAATTATTTTTTGCTAAGATTTTAGCAACAGGTTCAAATATTGATGTCCCAAATGTTGTGTTTAGAGAATGAATAAAAGAAAAAAGAGCCATTCGGTCTTTGCCTAATAATCTATAATGGAATGGCATATTTTTAGTTTCAGGATTATATTTTTTCAATTTTTTCCTTATACTACTTTTTATTTCGTTTTTTATCTCT
>CAYQWX010000123.1:0-2903 GCA_964421355.1 uncultured Bacteroidales bacterium | reverse complement strand
AAAAATTCTTGCTTATTATTGTTGTGAAAAAAAACTCCGTATTGAAAGACAATATCTGATTAGCTCCCAACACTTCATAATATACATCCGCTATATGAACTGCTGTAGAATCACGATTTTCTGCATTTGTATGTGTCCAACCGATAAGGTAAATAAAAATTAAAAATACTTTTCTCATTGTTTGATGAATTTTTTAGTAGTTACCAATTTATTTATTATTACTGTCTTTTGTAACAAGATTTAACATGCTACCATGATAACCAGTGCCACCTCCTACATCCGGCGATAGTGGTTTAAAGTGGTATAACCATCCGTCATACATGGTGGACAGGACACATTATACTCCCCTACCTCCAATGTGAGCAGGGGAGTGTTGCTTATAATTTATAAGTATTTATTCTGCTTTTTCGCCGGTTACTCTTTCAAGCCAATTTACCATAGAAAACATTATTATCCCTGATATTGCAGTTACGCCTACAAAAACAGACCAAGTTATCCACAAAGGCACTGTTTCATATAGTATGGCACCTATAAATAGAAGTTGGTTACCTACAGCAGTTGCTCCAAGCCAAGCTCCTTGCATTACGCCTTGGTATTGAGGAGGTGCCACTTTGGAAACAAAAGACAATCCCAAAGGACTAATAAACAATTCTGCAACGGTAAGTATAAAATAAACGGATATTAATAACCACGGAGTAACTTTTGCGGAATCAGCCAATGCTACTCCTCCTTGATCGGGATTGATTGTAGAGTAGTTAGGTAAGCCAATAGAGGCTATGGTCATTAATAAATAAGCACTGCCTGCAATAAACATTCCTATTGCAATTTTTTTAGGGGTGCTCATGCCTCCTCCTTGTTTAGGACCTTTTACTTTTTCTACCAATCTGCTAAATAAAATCATTATTAGGGTGATAAATACTACAAAAAACGGGTTCATAGATTGGAATGTTTCTGCAGAGAGGTGCCAACTTCCTATTTTCAATAAGGTATAATCTCTTGCAAAGAAGGTAAGTGTAAGTCCGTTTTGGTGAAAGGAAAACCAAAAGAATATAACTACTGCAAATACTGCAAAAAGTGCTCTTAATCGTTGGCGTATTTCTTCTGCTTCCATTTTAATTTCTTCTTTACTCATATCGGAAGTATTGGCCTTTTCGGAAAAATCTTTTTTCTTTATTTGTGGGTCAGGGAAGAATTTTTTATTAAATACATATATAAACAAAGAGATAAGCATTGCCAAAATAGCTACTGCAAAGGCATAATGAAATCCTGTGGTAAATACATTTAAATATTCTTTTGCAAAACTTCCTAAGTCGGTAATAGTTTTTCCCGTAACTTCTGATGCAAGTTGTTGCATTGATTGTAGTCCGTCGGCGGATAAGTTGCCTTTTAAGTATGAATGACAGTATCCGGGTAGTTCGGCACTATATCCGAGATTATGTATCTTTAACCACCAATTCCTTACGGCAACTGCGGTAAATGGAGCAAAAATAGCACCTACATTTATAAACATATAAAAAATACGGTATCCTTCATCTCTTCTATTTCCTCTTTCCAGTTTTGGAATATCGGTATTTGCTTTGTCCCAATCGTCATACATTTGTCCCACTAATGCTTGTAAATTACCTTTGAATAAACCATTTCCCAATGATATTATAAGCAAGGCAAACAAGGAAATACCCAAATACAAATAAAAATTAGGAACAGGTGTAGGAGTGGGAATAGCCATTAAAACATAGCCTACGGTCATTACAATAAGTCCTATAAAAATAGTTCCTTTGTAATCTGCTCTTTTGTCTGCAATGAACCCGCCCAATAAAGAAGATACATATATCAAAGCATAAAATGTGGAATAGATAGCACCTGTGTATTTACCGTCAAGTCCGAATTTTGCTTGCAAAAACAAGGTGAGTATAGCCATCATGGTATAAAATCCATACCGTTCTCCCATATTTGCCAATGCGGCTGCTATCAATCCTTTGGGGTGTCGTTTCATAAATTATAATTTTTTTGTTTCTCACAAAAATATATTTTTTATTATTTGACAATGAAAAATTATAATAAAAAAGCATTGTGCGTTGAATTATTTTGTTAAACTTGCATAAAGATTTAAAGAAAAACATAGAGAAAAATGAGTTTTAAAAAATTTTTAATTCTTGTTATTGTGGTGTTAGTTTTTGTGGTAGTGGACATATTAATGGGTAGAAACTATTTGGAAGCTATTATTGAAAATGTAATTCAGATTTTGATTGTAGTTCTTATAATTTATTTTGTAAATCCTAAAAAGAAAAAAGACTATTAATGGAATTACTTTTGTCTTTTTTAGTGATTGTAAGAAAAATGTGGAATTTAAAAAAAGTAAAAAATAGCCTGTTGGTATTTTTGTTTTTATTACCAATTGTTAATGATGCCCAAGTAATAGATAGTATAAAATATTTTATGTCTGAATACAAGCCTGTTTTTTTTGCACAATTAAATAATCGTGGCTCGTTTGTTAGTAATATGATTGCTCCGGTTACTTCTGTGGTAGCAGGAGTAACTTATGATAAGAGAGTGAAAATTGGAGGTTCTATTGGAAAAGTTACTTCTAAAGTGTATAAAGATGTTTATGTTAATAATAATGATATGCCGCAAAAAGCCCTACTAAGACTTTGGTTTGCAGGTGGTTATTTTGAATATACATATTACAAGCAAAAGCATTTGGAAATAAGTATTCCTATTCATTTGGATATTGGGGTAAGTGATTTTTCATATACACAACAAGGTAAAACATTCACTACGAATAATAAATTAGGGTTATTGTATGAAGCTTATACCGTAGCAATATATAAACCTGTGTTTTTTGTAGGAATAGGAGGTGGAGTTGGTTATAGATTGTCTCTTTTTGATGGAGATACATTTCTTAC
>CAYQWX010000122.1:0-2909 GCA_964421355.1 uncultured Bacteroidales bacterium | reverse complement strand
TCATTTTTTTAAAGAAAATAAAAAACTTGCAATAGGAGGACTGTTTTTAGCATTTTTAAGTTTTAGTTTTATATACACAAATGTAGAAAAAGGAGGGATTGTATCAGATGTATTTAAGAATATGGATAGCCACCGTATTGCCTATCGCTTTGATATATTAAATAAAGATATTGGCGAGTTATTAATAGACAATGAATACCAATCAAATCAATCCCGTTTGGCAGAATGGGCGGCTTCAAGTTTTTGGTTTACTACAAATTATTTATACGAACGTACAAACAATGTAGACAAAACAACACATATAGATACCTATTATTCTACCAAAGCGGGAGTAAGTATTGTAAACCAAGCAAGAGATCTTGTTTTGTTACGCTATGTTATTTACGAACACGGTTTTTATGTACCTATCCTATTATTGGCATTGCTGGTGGTTCTATATGTTTTCTATCTTTACTATTTTATTCGACAATACGATGACTATAAAAACAAGATACCTGGCAATATTATAGGTAAACTGGCTGTGCCTATTGTATTATTGCTTATGATTGCTGTAAATTATATAGTCTATATAGTTAATATCAACAAATTTCCGTTTATAGGGCAAGATTTTCTGTGGATGACACTCTCGGGCAGATCTGTTATTCTGATGAGTACACTTTATTTTGCTATTTTGATTTTTGGAAATTCAATTAATAAGTTTCCCGAAAATATTAATGAAAAGAAACTTCGTACAAGAATTGCTTTTACAGGTTTAATTCCCGCTGTGTTTTTGATATTTGCATTTTATTTAGCATTTAGTTCAAAACAAGATATGAAAGAATTGGCTAAAAAGGTAAAAACTGATAAAGAACAAAACTTGGATTACCAAGCAAGACAACCTATTGTTGCATTAAATAATTTTGCCAATGTATTTAACAGAAACTTTTCATCGTGGCAACAAAGAGGCAATAGAATAAAATCTTATAGCGATTTAAAACAGAAAATTGATGCTATGCGGGCTGTCAAAATTAATGATAAAAGTGACAAAAACAAAAAGCCTGTAATTTCGGATTATTATAATGGATATATTGGCGAAATCTTAAAAAAAAGTATGACTGAATACGAAACAAATATTCAAAACAAAAGCGATACAATTGCATCAAATTATGTAAAATCCGCATTAATAGCATTTTTTGAATCAAAAAAAGTAAAAGATATAGAAAATATACTTACTTTTAGAAAATTCAAGCCCTCTCTAAAAGGAAGATATATATATAAATTGGTGGTAAATAACAGATATTACACTATTTCCGCTATTTTTGAACAAAAAAATAAACCCAAATGGCGAGGAAACTTATTGGCAACAAAAATTGAACCTGATTATGAAATTGTTGATATATCAAATGATAATAATAAAATTATGATGAGAGATGTTGAAATAGGTTCGAATGTTTCTATTAAGGAACTTAGTTTAGGAAAAAATAATAAAAATGATGCAAATAATGCCAATTTTTATATCTATAAATTTCCGGGAGATTGGTTTTTGCAAGAAGATATAAAAGAGAAAAAAGATTTATTGGTAGCGAGTTTAACCGACCCTAACAATACTAATGTACTTATATCTCAACGTGACACCACTATCACTATGCCTGAAAACAAAGTGTTTGACTTTGTATTAAACAGAGGTGATATCATAGATTGGAAAAGTAAAAATATTAAAATCAGGGTTGATTATAATAAAGGTGATTATTTGGCAAAAATATTTAATTATAATGGCAAAAACGGATATTATTATCCTGCCGGTAAGGATTTAATATGGGCATATAATGCTAATAATTATCTTGTAAATGTTCCTTTGGATTCCAAAGGAAAAAAAGAAGATATTTATACTTCAATAGATATTGATTTGCAAAATGAAATATTAAGGTTATTACGAGAAACTTCAATAACCAATAATGCAATGGTGAGTATAGAAGACGGTTATGGAAGAATCAGAGCAATAGTAGATTATAACGATGCAAATATGGCATTTCGTTTAGACCCCAACGACCCGAAAGATATTGCAAAAAAATATGAGAAACTAACATTTAAAGAGGGAGGTTTTACCGAAGCACAAGTAAGCGGAACTCGTAATTTGCAAGTATATGCCGAAGGATTTGGTTCCACTATCAAACCAACTATATATTCCTCTGTTACATCACAAGCACGCATAAATTGGGGAGATATTAAAGTTAATAATATTATTCCTGCCCAAGACAATATACATAAATATTTTGCAGGAAAAGAGATAAAAAACGGTAATGCTTTTTGGGTCGAATCAGCCGGAGGAGAGTTTGATACAGGAAATGATATGGATAATAAAGAATATTTAATAGATTCACGAAATATGTATAATGCAATAGTAGTTACATTAGGTAGTTATCCTATAAGCACATTGCAAAATGGAAATAGATTAAATGTTGGGAGATTATTTGACGAGGACAATAATAACATAGATACAATAAGAAGGTTCCCTCGATTACACATAAGCGAAAAATTTTATGTATTTAAAGAAAACTTTACCGATGAATTTAAAACTGAAGAACGAAATATTGATGCAATTCTTGAAACCGGATTGAGAGATAATTATAATTTTGAAGTAACCGAACAAAAAACTATTGAGGAAAAATCCAATTTTTACAAAGATTATGAGACTTATCTTGGAATTAATGATACAGTAAGAGAAAAAAATTATAAAGAATATAAATTGGCATATCCTTATTTCTTTCCCGTAAAACAAACTTTTATAAGGGATAATAAAGAAGATGTATATAATTTTATTATTAATCCGGCAAAAGGAGGAAGACCTTTTCGTTTGACACAGATAGGAATGGTTTTAAATACTTTACGTTTGTATCAATTGAATAATAAATTAAAATTCTCATTTTTGG
>CAYQWX010000121.1:0-2917 GCA_964421355.1 uncultured Bacteroidales bacterium | reverse complement strand
GCAGAAAAGTTTAATTTGAAAATAATTTCCATAAAAGATTTAATTGAATATAAACTTAAGTTCGAAAGTCTTATAGAAAGAGGTGTTAAAGCACACTTACCAACCAAATACGGTAATTTTGATATTATTCCTTATAGGCAAATATCAAACGGCTTGGAACATGTTGCTCTTATTAAAGGTACTTGGGAGCCTGATGAGCCTATACTTGTTCGTGTGCATTCATCATGTGTAACGGGAGATATTTTTGGCTCGTATAAGTGCGATTGTGGTGACCAATTGCACAAAGCTTTGGAAATGATTGAAAAAGAAGGAAAAGGAGTGTTAGTGTATATGAATCAAGAAGGAAGAGGAATAGGACTTATGAATAAGATACATGCTTATAAGTTGCAAGAAGAAGGTATGGATACTGTGGAAGCAAATGTTCATTTGGGATTTAATCCTGATGAAAGAGACTATGGAATAGGAGCACAAATATTAAGAGATTTGGGGGTAAAAAAACTCCGTTTGATGACAAACAATCCTGTAAAAAGAGTAGGGTTGGAAGCTTATGGTCTTGAAATTGTAGAAATTGTACCTATTATAATTAAACCTAATAAATACAACCAAAAATATCTGGAAACCAAAGAGTTAAAAATGGGGCATCAACTCCATTTGTTTGACAAAAATAAAGAGGAAAATAAAAATAAGTAATGTCCCTTTATATTTACAAGTAAAAATTGTATATGAAGAAATTTTTGCTTTTTATTATATATATCTTTTATCTTTTAGTGTTTTCTGCCTACTTGCAAGCACAAACAGATACAAATAAAACGGATAACTCTCGAGATAGTATTTCGTTTTTTTATAAATTGAAACCTTTTGTTGTTAGTGAATTTCATACTCCACGCAATTATTCTGATAATACACGCACATTGCAACTTTTGAGGCAAACAGATATTATGCAATTGCCATCTTATTCGGTAGCAGATATAATATCAAATTTATCTACGGTAGATATACGTCATAGAGGTGTGGGAGATGTACAAAGTGATGTAAACATAAGAGGCGGTAGTTTTGAACAGACTCTTATACTGCTTAATGGACTACCTGTAAATGATCCTCAAAGTGGACATCACAATCTGGATTTGCCCATTACAAAATATGATATAAAAAGAATAGAAATGTTATATGGACCAGGGGCTGAGCTATATGGTCCAAACTCATTTAATGGAGCTATAAACATCATTACCTATGGAGGAGAAATAAATGGATTTTTTTCCAAATTTTTTACAGAAGGTGGTAGTTATAACTCTTATCTGCTTGGTGCAAAAGCAGGATATAATAACAATGGTAGCGGAATTTCTCTTTCAGTGAGCAAAGAAGGTTCTGACGGATATAGATATAATACCGATTACCGCATTTATAACGCTTTGTTGCAACCAAGTATTAAAACAGGTAAGAACTATAAACTCTATTTACTTGCAGGATACAAAAAGAAGAATTTTGGAGCTAATCAGTTTTATGGTTACGGATTTCCGGATATGTATGAAGAGACAGAATCATTTCTAAGTGGTATGCAATATGTTGGCGGAGCAAATATTAAATATTCTCCATCAGTTTTTTATAAATACCATTATGATTATTTTTTGCTAAAACGTTTTGACCCCGACTTTTATAATAATAAACATTTGACACAAGTTTTGGATTTGGATTTACCTTTTTATGTAACATCTCCTATTGGTAAAACATCATTTGGCGGAGGGTATAAAATAGAAAGCATAGTAAGCAATCGTCTTGGGCCATTGTCAAACGAAACATATTTTATAAAAGGTGATAGTGTAAACAGGTTTGATTCGCGCCAAAATAGTTTTTTCTTTTTGAATCAAGAGTTAAATTTTGATAGGTTTTATGCAAATGTAGGATTCTTTGTAAATGCAAGCAATGAATATAGAACAAGTTTTTATCCAGAAATTAATCTTTCTTATCGTATATTTAATGGTGTCAAACTATTTGCTAGTTATACTACTTCTTTTAGAGTACCGTCTTTTACAGAATTGTATTATGTGTCGCCTACTGTCATTGGAAACAAAGAATTAAAGCCTGAAAAAGCCATGACTACGGAAATAGGAATAAACTCTACGGGTAGCATTTGGGAAGTGAAAGGTTCGTTTTTTTATCGCAAATCGGATAATCTTATTGATTTGGTTAAATATAACAATAATGACACACTTTATTTTATTAACTCTCCTTCTTTTTATACTTCAGGGATAAATGCTTTCGTAAACATTGATATGCAAACGCTTTTTGATAGTAAGTTTGCAATTAACAGCCTTAATATCTCTTATGAATATATACTCAAAAGATATAAACCTAATTATTTTTCTGTATATATTGATAACTATTTGAGACACAAGATTGTTTCGAACATCACACTTTCCTATGCCAATGTTTGGTTTTTTAATATAAATATGGTTTCCAAATTAAGAAATGGAAGCTATTTTGATGAAAATATGGAATACAAAAATTTTACTTCTATAAATTTGATAAATATAAAACTATCATACACAAGAGGTAAATTTTCAGTATTTGCAGGAGTTGAGAATGTAGGAAATATCAAATATTATGATTTTAATTGGGTACCTATGCCCAGTAGAATTTTTAGAGTAGGGGCAACAGTGGAGTTTAATAAATTGAAATGATAATTTTAATATTATCGCAAAACATCTATAAATAACCTCCAAAATAATTCTGTAAACTTTCTTCTTTATTCCTGTTCATTTCTTTGTGGCGACAAAGAAACGAACCAAAGAAAACGCTCCAAAACGATGATTCTGCCCACTTTACCCCACTTTCTTTTTAGAAAAGAAAGTGGCAAAGAAAACCGTGAGGCACAAGTGCTATTCTTGCACAGTGTCTACGATAAATGTTTTTGCAGTCT
>CAYQWX010000120.1:0-3133 GCA_964421355.1 uncultured Bacteroidales bacterium | reverse complement strand
AAAAAGGCGACATCAACCAGATGCCACCTTACATGTTTTCACAACGGAATAATCCTTATTGTGAATTGCTTACACTTTTGCATAGGCAAAGATAAATATTTTCTTTTACATAAAAATATTTTTTAGTATTTTTACAAAAAATATTTTGTTATGAAAAAAATATTAGGACTTGATCTAGGCACCAACAGCATAGGTTGGGCAGTACTAGAAACTGATTTTGACAAAAAAGAAGGTAGAATTTTAGATTTAGGTAGCCGAATATTACCTATGAGTCAAGATCAATTAGACAAGTTTGGAAAAGGTCAATCTATTTCCCAAACGGCAGAAAGAACCAAATACAGAAGTGTAAGGCGACTTTATGAACGGGCTAAATTACGGCGGGAAAGATTACATAGAGTCTTAAATATACTTGGCTTTTTACCGGAGCATTACAAAGAGAAAATTGATTTTGACAAAAATCCTGGACAATTCAAAGAAGAAGTAAAGCTAAACTACCTTAAAACGGAAACTGGTAAATATGAATTCATTTTTATGGATTCCTTTAATGAAATGATAAAAGACTTTTCTAATAAAAAAGTGTCGTACGATTGGACTTTGTATTACTTACGAAAAAAAGCACTATCCTACAAAATATCAAAAGAAGAATTAGCTTGGATAATCCTTAACTTTAATCAAAAAAGAGGATATTATCAACTTAGAGGAGAAGAAGAAGATAATCAAGATGATAAAATAAAAACTTATGAGGTTTTAACAGTAGATAAAGTAATAAAAACAGAGGAAAGGACAAAAGGAAAAAATGAAGCTTTATATGATATATATTTTACCAATGGCTGGAAATACGATAAGCCAACTACCAAACCGGAAAACTGGATTGGTAAGACAAAAGAGTTTATAGTAACAACATCAACAACAAAAGAAGGAAAAGTTAAAAGAACTTATAAATCGGTTAATTCTGAAAAAGATTGGATTGCTATTAAACAAAAAACCGAACAAGACCTCGACAACTACATATCACAAGATGATAATCGCACTGTGGGCACATATATTTACGACCGATTATTACAAGACCCGAATATAAAAATAAAAGGAAAACTTATAAGAACCATAGAGCGAAAATATTATAAAGAAGAACTCAATAAAATTCTTACCAAACAAATAGAACTACAACCGGAACTTTTTACCTCAGATTTGTACGAGAAATGCATATTTGATTTGTATCCACATAATGATATTCATAGGAATAATATCAAACAAAAAGATTTTAAATACCTTTTCATAGATGATATAATCTTTTATCAACGTCCTCTAAAAAGCAAAAAATCAACTATTGCAGGTTGCCAATATGAAACAAGGTCTTATTACAAAACAGTTCTAGATGAACAAACAGGAGAAGAAAAACGAATTAAAGTACAAACACCTTTACAAGTCATACACAAGTCCCACCCACTGTACCAAGAATTTAGACTTTGGCAATTTCTCAAAAATTTAAGAATATATCAAAAAGAAGTTCAAATAGATGATAAGCTCAAAATAAATTATGATATTACCGATAAATTGTTAAAAAATGAAGAGGACTGGGTGGCACTTTTTGATTTTTTAAACGATAAAAAAGATGTAACACAAAAACAAATAATAGATTTCTTTGTAAAACAAAATCTTATTGATAAAAAAGAAAAAGATAATTACAGGTGGAATTATGTAGAAGACAAAAAATATCCTGCCAACGAGACAAGAGCTACTTTTTTGTCAAGACTCAAAAAAGTAAAAGGATTTGACATTCAAAATTTTAACTATGAATTTATAAAAAACCTGTGGCATATCATATATTCGATAAAAGACAATCAACAATTTGAGAAAGCTCTTAAAACATTTGCACTAAAACATAATTTGGATGAAGAAACTTTTGTAGAAAACTTTAAAAAATATCCGTCTTTTAAAAATGATTATGGTGCCTATTCTGAAAAAGCTTTGAAAAAAATCCTACCTCTTATGCGAAGAGGTAAATATTGGAATAAACAAGCCATCTCACAAGAAGTAATAAATAGAATAGAAAGCATTATGGAACGGGTAAATGCTATGCAATTACCCGAAAATCCAACCAAGGAGCAAGTTGAGAAAGCACTGGACAAAGTTGCTGACGACGACATACCGAAACAAATAATCAAAAGTTTTATTCCGTTTAGAAGTAAAAATCCTTTGTCTGGACTAAATACCTATCAAGCATGTTATGCTATCTACAACCGTCATTCAGAAACCAAAGATATAACCCAATGGAAAACACCGGAAGACATTGATAAGTATTTGGATAAATTTAAACAACACAGTCTGCGAAATCCTATTGTAGAACAAGTAATAATGGAAACGCTGCGTACAGTTAGGGACATTTGGAAAAAGTATGGAAAATTTGATGAAATCCATTTGGAATTGGGAAGAGAACTCAAAAATCCTGCCGAAAAACGCAAACAGATAACTCAACGGATAACAGAAAACCAAAACACCAACGAGCGTATTCGGCTATTACTAAACGAAATGGTAGAGTATGGAGCCAAACCATATTCGCCCAAACATCAAGAAATATTAAAGATATATGAAGAAGGTATTTGGCAAAATCCCGATACAAAATTTGAAAAGTTAAGCAAAGAAGATATTATCAAGATAAGAAAAAACCAATCTCCAACTACCACCAAAAAGTTGTCCCCTACCCGTCAAGATATTCAGAAATACAAGCTTTGGCTGGAACAAGGGTATATTTCTCCCTATACAGGAAAATCCATTCCTTTGAGTAAGCTTTTTTCTACTGAGTACGAAATAGAACATATCATTCCCCAGTCTCGGTATTTTGATAACTCCATGAACAATAAAGTAATTTGTGAAAGCGATGTAAATATAGACAAAAGTAATAAAACAGCTTATGAGTATATAAAAGAAAAAGGTGGTAGCAGTATTAATGGACATAAACTATTTACCTTAGAAGAATACGAACAGCATGTAAAAAGATATTTTAGCAGGAATAGAACAAAACTAAAAAATCTACTTTCGGAAGATATTCCTGACAGTTTTATAGAACGCCAAATAAACGACACCCGCTACATTAGTAAATTTATCAAAGGACTTTTGAGTAATATTGTTAGGG
>CAYQWX010000119.1:0-3161 GCA_964421355.1 uncultured Bacteroidales bacterium | reverse complement strand
AAAAAAGATTTAATTGCACAATTTGGCAAAGACAATTTAAAAGACGGAATAGCATATTATGCCGAAGGAGAAGTAGAACAAAAAACAACAACACTTACCGACCCCGAAAATAAATACGTAATTAAATATGTTTGGAAAGACAACTCAGATTCAACAGCTTGGATCGAAGCAAATTATCATTTGTTTGATAAAAATTATAATTTAACCGGAAATCAAAAAATTAAAGCACAAAATGGCTTATATCTCGGAATGAGTTTAAAAGAATTAAGAGACTGGAACGGTGCAGATTTTAAATTTTATGGTTTTGGTTGGGATTATGGTGGAAGCGTAATTGCAAAAGAAGGTTCAAAACTTAAAGAATCACCTATAGAAGTGTCTTTGGAAATGCAAGGCAAACAAGATGATTTTAACTTTGCAGTAGGCGATGTTGAACTATCGGCAGACAATCCAAAATTAAACGATGCCGGTATTATTGTTACATCGTTTTCTATGTATATTAAATAAGAATATGAAATCTAAAAATATTATAATAACAATAATTATTTTAATTGGGCTGATATCTTGCCGAAAAGATATAATTGTTCCCGACAAAAATTTAGAAAACCTATTTGGCACTTGGAGTTTGGTATCTTCTTCAGGCGGACCTAACGGAGAAACAACCACACCTACAACTGAAAATAAAACCATTGAGGTTGAATACAAAGAAAATGGAATATACAAAAAGTTTATTAACAATAAAAAAGTTAATAAAATGACTTTTAAATTTGAGAAAAACAAAAGTATTTACTCTTCTGAAGAAGAATATCTTATAACATATTCTACGGGAAAATTTAGTAAAAAAGGAGTTGTCTCGCATTCATTTTATTTTATTGGAACAGATACATTAATTTTACAAGACGAATGTTATGGCGGTTATTCATATACTTATGTGCGAAAAAATTAATAATTTGGAAGATTTCTGTAAGTATACAAAAGATCTGTTTTTTTTACTAAAAATCTAAAATACATACAAAAGAAGATATTATTTACAAATCATCGGAATATATATTTTTTGTTATCTCGTTCCAAAGTATATCGTTGGGAGGTGGTGCTTTTATCTATATAAAATTATCGCTTACGGGGTGATAAAACGATATTTTAAAAGCGTGTAAATCTATACCGTAATTTTTTGACAGAAAAAAAGTGTGGAAAACAGGTAATATAAAAGAGATTATTTACTTATGAAAGTATCCTAAAAAGAAATAAAAAAAGCCGAATTTCTTCGACTTTTTTTATATTATTTTGTGTGTATTGTTATTCCCAAGCCATCCAATCTAATTTTAAATTTTGTGCCCACATTCCACCTGAACTGTCAACACGATAAATATTTACTTGGAATGAGTTTGTTCCTACATTACGTGTTGTTATAGCAAAAACATCATCAAAATCTTCACCTTTTACAGTTACATTAACTTTTGGTGTGCCTGAGAATGCTGTTGGGAAAGTTATGGTAACAGTTTTTACTCCGCCACTTGAGTTTGAACCGGCTGTAAATGTTCCTGTTTCTACTTTTTTAATAGTAGAGCCTGTACTACCTACTTGAATACCTGTTGTATTAATTATAAGTTTTTGAGTTGTACTTCCGTTATAAAAATTTAATTTGTTATTTTGACAATTATACAATATTTTAGCATATTGACTTGTTTCAAAACCATCATCATAAAAAATTACACCACCTTCTGTTTCTTGTTTGTTTGATATCTCAATATTAGGAGAATCACCATTAACTTCTAATAAATTAGTAGGATTATCTGTGCCAATACCAATATTGCTTGTATTTGTAATTGTCATTGCAGAACTTGTGCTTTTATTATAGAATCTTAATTTATAGTCATTTCTATTGTAATATATCTTTGCATATTGAGATGTGAAATTAGGAGTAAACCAAATACCGGACTCATATTCTGAAGATGAGTTTGAGGTATTGTTTAATTTTATTATTGGTTTTTTATCGGTAATTTCGATATTTTCGCTTGGATTAATAACATTTAATCCTAAATAGCTGTTTTTTAATAATGTTAATGCATTATGACCTGATGTTCCATAATAACTACCATTACCAACAACAAATAAAGGATCGGTATCAACCCAAGTTGTTGCACTGTAAGATGTTGATACATAATTACCTTTTCCAAAAACAACTTCGTCAAGCGAAGAAGCCTTAGTGGAAGAACCTCCAACAAATGAATTTTTACCGGTAGCATAAGTTCCTGACCCTGTTGCTGTAGCGTTTTCGCCTGTTGCCTCTGTTCCGTTACCCATTGTTGTAGAACCTTTTCCGTAAGCATGAGTATCATAACCCATCGCTAAAGCATACCAATCATTAGCATTATCTCCTGCTTTATTACCAAATCCTAATGCCATGGAATAATCTCCTATTGCTTTACAGTTACGTCCTATTGTAGTTGATATTTGCCCTTTGGATGTATTATTACTACCTATAGCTATTGATCTATCTGTCATTGCCGTATCTTGGTAACCTATTGATATTGCTTTTTCATCGGAATAATTTTGATATCCCATTGCTATTGAATATTTACCATAAGCTATACTCTCTTCTCCTGTCGATAAAGATGATGTTCCCAAAGAACGGGTTTTATATCCCATGGATACAGAACTGGCTCCATTAGCGTTAGCTTCTCTACCCATAGCAATAGCATATTTATAATTTGCTTTTGATGCCAAACCTGATGCAAAACTATAATTACCTGTAGCCTCACTTCCATTTCCTATTGCAAAAGCTCCTTCTCCGCTTGCTTTACAATTCATGCCAATTGCATATGAATAATCTCCACTGGCAATAGTAGAAGATGTAGGGTTGCCTAAAGTATCAACACCTGTAGAACCTAATGCAAAACTACGTAATCCGCTTGCTATTGCTCCCGAACCTATTGCATAAGAACCGCTATCAACAGCATTTGCAAAATTACCTATAGCGGTAGAGTTATTTCCTTTTGCTCTTGCTTTATAACCCATTGCTTGTGAATAATCTCCAATTGCTTTACTCTCGAAGCCTGTTGAAAATGAATTTGTTCCTACGCTATCATGATTTTCTACTAATACTCTACCTGCAAGAAAAGCTTCTTTTAAAGGATACCACATAACACGGGCTTCGCTGGGAT
>CAYQWX010000118.1:0-3271 GCA_964421355.1 uncultured Bacteroidales bacterium | reverse complement strand
GGAAGCTGATGCTCTACCAACTGAGCTATTACCGCTTGTGTTATACAAAATTAATATTTTTCCTACAATAAAAATTACCTATAAATTAATTTTTATTTTTTTTACATTTACTACAATACAAATCTTTTATCTGAGTGTTTCTAAATACTTGAAACGATAATATTTTGTTATCGAACAAATTACAAAAACGTTCAGGGTCCATCTTTTGCAATTTCTTCATTGCATATACAAGTTTATTGGAAAATATTCTGGCATCACTATATGTACTTAACAATATATAATTGTATAAAAGTTCTTCAAACACATTATCATCATATATGTATGGTTCAAGTATTTTTGCAGCAAAATTATAGTCTTTGGCTTGCACAAACAGAAATGAAAGTTTCATTGCATTTTGCCAGTCAGTTCGTTCTTTTATATTTACAATTTCTTTTATTCTATCTAATGTTGTCAATAATAATTTAGATGGCTTTTCGGTAGTATCTATCGCCTCAACTACACGCATTTGAAACTCAAGATTTAATGCATCTACCGTTTTTTTGGATATTGGTTTTTCATATAAAGAATCTATTTGAGTTTGTATCCAATCTATTGTATCTTCATTGTTTAATGTCTTATTTAACACATTGCAATACAAATAATTATACTTTATATAAAAATTTTGTTTATCCAAATGATACAAAGCATCTATTTTTTTACAATAATTTTTATCAATATCATCTTCCCTTATATATCTCAATAGCCATAATTTATTCATCAGCAAGCCTGCAAATCCCGGTTTTTCAGGAATTTTTTGTCCAGTAACAGCAAGGGAATCATAGACTTTTGATACCACTTTTTTGAAAATAAATTTCTGGATAGCAAGGGCTTTCGGTTTATTCATATTTTCTACTGCCATATTAAAACGGCTAAGAACATATTTTTGTTCTTTTTTAGGAGTAGAAACATCATAGGTAATATGCATTTCTATAAGTGCATATCTCTGATTTTTAAGCCATGGTTCAAGTTTTTTGGCCAAATGTTTTTTTCTTATTTCTTGTTGGGCTTGTTTTAAGTCCATTTTTGTTAGATATTCATATTCTGTCCCTTGAAGGTCTTTTACAAAATCATCCCAGTTATATGCTGTTTTTATTTCCGGTTGTATTTTTTGTTTTTGACGAGATTTTATTGCTTCCAAAATGCTTTCTGCTCTTTTCTTTTGCAATTTAAGATTAACTTTATCACTTCCTTCTATTGAAGAATATGCATATATTTTAATTTTGTTTATTATAAAATCAGGTTCGTTAAGTTTTTCAATAAAAGGTTCTATATCTTCAGGCTTGTATTCATATTTAGCTTTTTCAAAAGGGATCTTAAAAGTAAGAATTTTAGTTTCTGGTTCCACTTTATATGGCTTAATAGAGTCTCCCATTACCGTATCTGCCAACCACTCTAATTGTCTATCATATTCCACATCACCTTCTACCTTAGGTACAGGTTGTATAGTTCTGCACACATGCTTACTTTTTATTATAAGAAGATTTAATTCATAATCATCGTCTAACCCTTCAGGAAGTTCTCCAAGCAAGACTTTTATTCTTTTTTTACGGGCTTTGCCTGTGTACATATTTTTCTTATATAACTTTTTTGACCATACTCTTTTAAGCATAATTCCCCTATTCACAAGAGAGTTATCCATTATATTGGGACCAGTGCAATCGAATTGACTTCGTTGCACAATATCTACTGCTAATCCATCTTTATTATCTCTTTTTATTATCTTTTTAAATTTTTTCATATTTGGATAATCCAAATAGATTTTACGGTCCTTTACCACAAGAGATTGTTGCAAGTCATATAAGTTTTTATATTTTCTTAATTTCCTACATATTTTTTTGTCTCTATGTTTAAGCCCGTATTTCTTGGTAGTATAAGGCAAATCCATTTCTTCCCTGCGGCTCACTCCTTCATTGAAAGAATCATAATTGCCAAGCACAATAGAAACATAAACTTTCTTTTTAGGTTCATCTAATCTCGCAGCAATACCTGTAAGCATGTAGGCAGGGTTCATTAGGACTCTTGCACTTTTTTTACTCTTAAAGAGTTTGAAGACTATATTATCAGCCAAAGTATTGTATGTCAATGTATATTTACCTTTTTTAGGACTCATTTTAGTTACAACTTCATCTCCAAAAGTAGAACCTCCATAATAAGCTATCCTCTTCCCTGTAGTCTTCTTTTTGCCAGACTGGTATAGTGTTGCTTCTTGCTTGTTTGCCATGTATGTAGCTTGATCTTCAGCTGCATTTTGCAATATTTTATTCACAACAAAAAAGTCGTAGTTTTCCTCTCCTCTTTTTTTATTTACCTTTTCTAATATTATTTCTTCCAGAAGTTTATTGTTAAAATCATCAAGATCTATTCTTTGATACCACAATGGATGTTTCAAAGAATCCTCATTTATCGTTTTGTTTTGTGAATATAAGTCATTGATAAACAAGGATAAGAATAAGGCGAAAAATAAAAATATATACTTATGCTTCATAGTCTTATTTTTTTATTGCTACAAATATATACTTAATTGTTTTAATTTCTAAGTAATTTTCAAAAAATTAAAACGGATAACCTATTCCTATATTAAAATTAAAATTTGCTAATGAAGGTTCTCTTTTTACAGGCAACCACCTCTCTCCCTCGGGCAAAGCAGGATCACGCATTTTCATCGCAAAATCTAAACGAAAAACGAATATTGTAAAATCAAAACGGAAACCTATACCACTACCAACTGCTATTTGCTTATAAAAATTATCATATCTAAAATGAACATTTTTTCGAGGATCAGAAGGAGAAAGAGACCATATATTACCAGCGTCCACAAATAAAGCAGAATTTAATACCCAAAACAAATGAAACCTGTATTCCCAAGAAAATAACAATTTCATATCTGCCGATTGGTTAGGATACAACAAAGAAGTATCTCTAAAACTCCCAGGTCCCAACGTCCGTATTTCCCATGCCCTTATACCATTGGCGCCTCCTGCATAATAACGTTTTTCAAAAGGTAATATACGCATATTTCCATAGGGATATGCCGCTCCAGCAAATAAGCGGTAAGCAAGTGATTGTCCTGAATTTATTTTATGATAATAACGAAGATCTATATCAAATTTGACATACTGAGAATAAGGTAAATTAAATAATAAATATTGTCCAATATCATTAGTAAGCATCATTGTAGGATATTGTTTATTAAAAAAAGATAAAATATTTCCCGATGACTCTATGTTAGAAT
>CAYQWX010000117.1:0-3372 GCA_964421355.1 uncultured Bacteroidales bacterium | reverse complement strand
AATAGTTCCGTTGGCAAAAAGGGAAACATAAGGTACTCCTAAAAATTCGGCAAGTCTTTGTTCAAATTCCTGATGATACTTGCCGTTATTGGTAAGCCACCTGTTCTCCCAAATATCCTTTAATGATGTTACCATTTCTTCCAAAGGCGGAAGCGAAGGTTTGGTTACAGTAATTATTTTTTCGGATGTCATTTATGTATTTTTTATCACTTTGGTTTATGTTTTAGTACGCTGGATGCATATATAAAGTCGTTCAGTTCCTTGCAATCGGAATTTAATAATTCATTTTTATTTCCTTGCCATTTTTTTTGTCCTTTGTAAATAAATACGATATTATCTCCCATTTCTATCATAGAGCTTAAATCATGTGTGTTTATTACGGTAGTCATTTGGTATTCGTATGTTATGCTTTCTATCAATTCGTCTATTATTTTTGATGTTTTAGGGTCTAATCCAGAGTTTGGTTCGTCTAAAAATAGATATTTGGGATTTAATACTATTGCCCGGGCTATTGCTACTCTTTTTTGCATTCCGCCGCTTATTTCGGCAGGGTAGAGGTCATTTACATTTTCAAGATTTACTCTTTTTAGGAAATATTCTGCCCGTTCTTTTTTTTCCGATTCTGATAAATCTGTAAACATTTCCAAAGGGAACATTACATTTTCCAGTACTGTATGGGAGTCAAAGAGTGCTCCACCTTGAAATACCATTCCAAGTTCTTTTCTAAAAGCTTTTAATTCTTTGCTGTTCATTGCTACAAGGTCGCGATTGTCCATAAGTATTTTTCCTTTATCAACCTTGTGTAAGCCTACCATTGATTTGAGCAAAACCGTTTTTCCAGAACCGCTTTGTCCTATTATCAGATTGATTTTACCTGTATAAAATGTAGCATTTATGCCTTTTAGTATTGGTTTATTGTCAAAAGATTTATATAAATTGATTACTTCTATCATGATAATAATATTTGTGTAACCAATAAGTTAGCTACCAATACGGCAATGCTTGATTGGGTAACTGCTTTGGTACTTGATCGTCCCACCTCCAATGCTCCTCCTGAAGTATAATATCCGTAATATGCTGATATAGATGCTATTAAAAATGCAAATATTGTTGATTTTATAAGAGAGTATGTTACATAGAACGGCTGAAATGCATAATGTACTCCATAAAGGAAAGTATCGGAAGTAACGTTATGGGTAAAAGTAGTAGCTATATAATATCCACCGCTTATTCCAAAAAACATACTTAGTGCAACAAGGAATGGCATTATTATTACAAAGGCTGATATTTTGGGCATTACTAAAAATGATGCGGAATTTATACCCATTATTTCCAGAGCATCTATTTGTTCAGTTACTCTCATTGTTCCTATTTCGGAAGCAATATTAGAGCCCACTTTTCCTGCTAATATTAGGCTTAACATTGTGGAGGAAAATTCTAATATTATGCTATCTCTGGTAGTGAGACCTACCATATACATGGGGATTAGGGGATTGGTTATGTTATATGCTGTTTGTAATGCAATTACGCCTCCCGAAAATATGGATATAATTATTACTATTGGAAGGGAGTTTATGCCAAGATTTTCCATTTCATGGAAAAATTGCCTAAAATAGATGTGCCATTTTTCAGGTTTGTGAAAAAGAACTTTTTTTAGAAATATGGTGTATTGTCCTATGTGAAAAAGGAAATTACGCATTTAATTTTTTTCTGCTTTTTTTGATAATCTATAAAACCTAAATATGTATGATTTTAATACGAAATAGAATAAGGTAAATATTATAAATAGTAAAAAAATATGTATAACTCCCAAATTTTTCATTGAAAACATCATTACAGCCGTTAAAATTATTCCCCAGAATACTGATGTAAGTAAAAGTTTTTTCCATGGGGGATTTTTATAATATTCAAGTTCTTCTTCCGGAAATTGTTTTATTTTACTATATTGAAAACTTATAGAAGCTAATATAAATAATGTAAATCCAATTATCATACCTATAAATAAAATGATGGTGTTTGGTTTTGCAAAATATTCAAACCCTTTTACTGAATAAATTAGGATAAACATTATTATAGCAAAGAATAAAGATAATTCTATTGCTGCTTGAATGATAACTTTTGCTTTCATTTTTTACTGTTTTATTTTTCGTATTAAGACAATATATACAGGGAAATGGTCACTATATCCGCCCATAAAATTGTTCCCAACAAATGTTCTATACGGATAACCTGCAAATTTTCCGTCTTTTTGCTTCAAAAATTCTTTATTAAAGACAAAAGCTTTATAAAATTTCCACGAGTCTAAATCATTTTTGTCTTTTGGCAGCAGATTAGGTGTCATTACCATATTGTCAAACAAGTTCCAATTGTCCCTATAAGCCAATGTTCCTATACCTTCTTTGAATAATTTTTCAAAAGGATTATAAACTTCACCATCTTTAATGTTTTTGGGGTTATCTTCGGTGTGTAAATATTTTTTTACACTTTTGCTTATTGGGTCATCATTAAGGTCTCCCATAAGTATTATTTTGGTATTTGGATTTGCATGCTTTAATGAGTCTATAAGGTGGTAAGCAAGTTTTGCTGCAGCCATTCTAAATGGTAAACTTCGTTTTTCTCCTCCATATCTTGATGGCCAGTGATTTACTATAAAAGCAAAATCTTCTCCCATAAGTTTCCCTACTACTACAAGTTGGCTACGGGTGTGAAAATCAGGCTTATCTTTTATAATTAGAGGTACTTGCTCGGATTTCTCCACTTTGAAAATATCGGGATTGTATAGCAAGGCTACATCGATACCTCTATGGTCTGGAGAGTCATAATGTATTATTTTTAGGTTACGTTTTGCCAAGCTACTGTCTTTTACCAAGTCTTCTAATACGCTTCTGTTTTCTACTTCGGAAACTCCCAATACTGATACTCCTTTTAATCCTATTTTTTTATCTACACCTATTTGTGATATTGCATAAGCCATGTGATGTATTTTATGCCAATATCTTTTGGAATTCCATAACTTAGGTCCTTCAGGAGTAAATTCATCATCTCCCGGATTATGTGGGTCATTTATGGTGTCAAATAAATTTTCAAGATTATAAAATCCTACGGCTACAGCTTCTACTTTTTGTCCATAACCCCTTGAAATAAATAGGATTACTCCTAAAATAAAAAATATTTTTTTCATTAGAATAGTGTTTTTATTGAATACAAAATTACAAAATAAATAATATACTTTGATATTTTATGTTTTAGTTTATGTCCATTTACCTATTTCAGATAAAGCCAGAAGTAAGGTGCCTGTTCATTTCTTTGTGGTGACCAAGAAACGAACCAAAGAAAACGCTCCAAAACGGGGCTTTATCTCCACTTTCTTTT
>CAYQWX010000116.1:871-3384 GCA_964421355.1 uncultured Bacteroidales bacterium | reverse complement strand
GCGATTGCAAAGGAGTGTATGTTACCAACAAAACCCAACACGGATTTGATGTAGTTGAATTGCAAGGCGGTCAATCCAATGTAAGTTTTAGTTGGACAGTGGTTGCCAATCGTGCTGACGAATATGACGAAAACGGTAATTTGATTTCCAAGAATGCCGATGTTCGTTTCCCGGATGGTCCCGGTCCTGTAAAATCAGTTTCAAGAAAAGTAGATCACCCTGAAATGCACCAAAAGGATCCCAAGGCAAAAGAAAATAGAATAAAACATAAAAAATAAATAAGTTAAAGCATTAAAAAGATAAAAGGGAGGTTATTGCCTCCCTTTTTTTATGTTTAAGTTATGATAAATTTTCTTATAGTTTTTTTAAGGTTTGTTTTATATGTGTTAATCCGGCCCGTTTAAGTTGGGAGTTGTAAAAGATAGATTGATATTCTTGTTCAGTGAGTTTTTCCCAATCATTTTTATTGGCTTGTAGTAAAAAAGGTTTTATAAATAAGTCTTCTTCGGTGGTGGGGATAAGTTTTTGGTTCCAAGGGCATACATCTTGACATATATCGCAGCCGAATAGCCAATTATGAGTGGAAGGAATTAAAGATTTTGAAGGGTCTTTTAGTTCTATGGTGTCATAAGATATGCATAGGTTTGCATTAAGTTTGTAAGGATATAATGCTCCTGTGGGGCAAGCATCTATACATTTTGTGCATGTTCCACAATGTGAGGATTTTATTGGTTTGTCATATTCATCTGCTGGTATGTTTATTATTAGTTCTCCGATAAAAAAGAATGAACCGAGTTTTTTATTTATCAAAAGGTTGTTTTTGCCAATCCAGCCGAGTCCGCTTTTGAGTGCCCAAATGCGTTCCAATACGGGAGCGGAATCACAAAAGTATCTTCCTTTAAGAGAGGGATACATTTCTTGTAGTTTTTGATAAAAAAGTTTTAATTTCTTTTTTACTACTTTATGATAGTCTCTACCATAAGCACATTTGGCTACTTGTGGTATGTTTTGTGGTTGTTTTTGAGGAGGATAATAGTTTAGTAATACTACTATTATTGTTTTTGCATTTTCTACAAGTTCTTGAGGGTTAAGTCTTTTATTTAGGTTATTTGCAAGGTATTTCATTTCTCCGTGATTGCCTGCAGAGAGCCATTCCTTATATTTTTCTATTATTTCTTTTTCTACGAGTGTAGCGGGAGTAATGCCACATGCGGAAAAACCTATGGAATATGCTATTTGTTTTATTTCATTATTTTTTAGCATTGTATGTGAATGCTTCGGGTTTATATTTTAGATTTTGGTACTTGTTTAAAAATACTACTACTTTTCCTACGAGTATTGATGCTTCTATTTTTATTGGGATTTTGTTTTTATCATCTGATATCCATACATAAATATCATCTTTTCCACTAAAAATACTACCTTTTATAGTTGGAGTAGAAAATTTCAGAGATTTTACAAGTGTGGTATCATTTATTTTTATAGTTTCTTTTTTTAAGTATTTTATTGTTATGGGGAATATTTTTCCATCAATGACCATGTTTAGTGTAATTTTTTTGTTTTTCCCAAATTTTGTCAGATTTATACTTCTCAGTAGGTAAGCAGAGCTGAGTGCATCGTAAGGGCAGTTTTTTATTGTTAATGTCTTATTGTATGGTATAGAATCAAAATGGTGTATTTGAGCATATATTTTTTTTTGTTTGTATTTGAAGTGATATTTATTGATTATTTTGGTGCTTCCTTCTGATGTGTTTCTTACAAAAAAAATGGGTTTTAAAGAGCTGTAAAATGTGATGGCTTCGTATTTGTCTCTTACTTTGAAAATCCAGTCATAAGATGGTAAAGAACGTCCTGTGGATATAAAGTGATAAAATCTTATACCTTTTTTATTCGTAATGGTATCTACTCTAAAAATTACTTCTCCTGCATTAAACCAAATAAAATTTAAGTTGTATTGAACTGTATATTTAAGTTTTTCCCCTGTTTTGAATGGTTGTGTTTCTGGTTTATAACACTGGGAAAATGCTACATAATGTGAAAATAACAGATAAATAATTATAAATTTAATGCTTGACTTCACCTATTTTGTTTGTTATTGATTCTATTTTTGTTTTTAGCCTGTTTGCTTTGTTTTTGCGAATATCAAATTTTATTGAGCTGTATATTCGTTTTGAGCCGAGTTTATCTAATGTGTAGTAGCATTCTTTTATTATGTCTAGAGCTTCTTCTATTGTTTGGGTTTCTACTATTGTACCCATTGCTGTAAGTTGATAGTTGTTTGTTTTTTTTCTTATTGTGTCTATTACTTGACTTACTTCTTTGCTTACACTTTCACCTTTGTCTGTTGGAAACATTGCAAATTCCATTAAAAATGACATAGTTTTATATTTTTTTGATACATTACAAAGATAATATTTATATTCTTATGCCGAGTATTGTTATATCGTCTATTTGGTCATATCCCATTGACCAATTTTTTATTGTTTGTTCTATTATTCTTTTTTGTTCGTTCA
>CAYQWX010000116.1:0-861 GCA_964421355.1 uncultured Bacteroidales bacterium | reverse complement strand
ATAGGGTTGTGGTAGTTGTCTAATAGCAATTTTGCAAGTTGTGTGTGTTTGAATTTTTTTCCATTTGGACCACCGAATTGGTCAATAATGCCATCTGAGAATAAATAGAAAGTGTCGCCGTTGTGTATGGGGAATGAAACAGATGTAAAGGGTTGGTTTTTAGGGTGTATTCCTACGGGCATTTTATCAGGTATTAAGGCGTATAAGTTTATTTTTTCGTTTGTTTTTATCGGTTTTATTTTTTTGTTTTCTTCTATATTGTGTTGAGTTATATAATAAGCTCTGTTGTTGGCTCCTGCGTAACTTGCAGTTTGTGTGGCGATATCTACGGATATGATTGCCATATCTATACCGTCTTTATGCTCTTGGAATTGTCCTTTTTGCTTTAATGTTCTTATTATTTCCGTTTTTAACAGGCGAAGTATTTTGTCAGGTTCAGTAATTTTCAAGTGTATTATGGCTTCTCTTAACATTGATATACCAAGCATGCTTAATAGTGCTCCCGGAACACCGTGTCCTGTGCAATCGGCTACGGTAATTATAAAAGTGTCTTTTATTTTTGTCCACCAGTAAAAGTCGCCGCTTACTTTGTCTTTAGGTTTGAAAATAATAAATGAGTTGGGAAAAGTGTTTGTTAAAGTTTTAATGTTTGGAAATATGCTTGTTTGTAAGTTTTGGGCATAATTTATGCTTTGTGACAGTTCATTATAAAGTGTTTCCAGTAATTCTTTTTGATTTTCTATTTGGTCTCTTTGTATTCTTATTTCTTCGTTTTGTTGATTTAGGTTTTCATTTAAGGCAATGAGTTCTTCTTTTTGTTCTTGTAGTATTGAGTTGAGTTTTGCTTTTTGTTTGTAGTTT
>CAYQWX010000115.1:2166-3408 GCA_964421355.1 uncultured Bacteroidales bacterium | reverse complement strand
GTAAAAAGAGCTGCATAAAAAGCTAAAAGAACGGGGTTTATTTTTAATAAATACTGTAAATTCATAATTTATTTTTGTTATATTCTACGCAAAGATATTTGATATTTACAGAAGTGGAATTTAAATTTTTCTGTCTTAAATAATTTTCAAAAGACCGATAATTTGGAAAAAGCTCCTTTTTTAGTTAGAAAAACGGCAAAAAGTAAAAAACTGTAAATCCCAATGTTTAGGGTGGTGAATAACAAAAATAACTACCTTTGTAAAAAGTAAAATAAAAGTACTTATTTATGAAATTTGGTATAGTTGTATTTCCTGGTTCCAATTGTGATAGAGACATGTATTATGTGCTAAAAAATATTTATAATCAAGATGTTGTATTTTTGTGGCATAAAGATTCTTCTTTACAAAAAGTTGACGGTGTAATTTTACCTGGAGGATTTTCTTACGGAGATTACTTGCGTTCAGGAGCCTTGGCAAAATTTTCTCCAATAATGCAAGAAATAAAAAAATTTGCAGAAGCCGGCAATTTTGTTTTAGGTATTTGTAACGGTTTTCAAATTTTGTGTGAAGCAGGATTACTTCCCGGAGCATTGTTACCTAATACAAATCAAAAATTTATATGTGAAAATATTTATATAACTCCAACTAATTATAATACATTACTTACATCCCATATTCCCAGAGGGAAAGTTTTGAAGATTCCCATTGCTCATGCAGAAGGCAGGTATTATGCAAATGAAGAAACATTGCGGGAACTAAATTTAAATAATCAGATAATTTTCAAATATTCCAATAAAGAAGGAGAACCCGTAATGAAAGCTAATCCTAATGGCTCGGAAGAAAATATTGCAGGAATATGTAATGAGGGATTTAATGTATTTGGAATGATGCCACATCCAGAAAGAGCAAGTGATTTAGAATATAGAAACACAGATGGACGCTATATTTTTAATTCTATAATAGAGAGCTTGTTATGAAAGAGATAACAGCAGAAGAGAAACAGCAAATACAAAAGAATTTTGAATCAATACTTGAAAAATGTAAATCTTGCCAAAAATATGAAAATATACAAAAAATAAAAAAAGCTTTTGACTTTGCTTATGAAGCACATAAAGATGTAAGAAGAAAATCAGGAGAACCATATATAACTCATCCATTGGCAGTAGCAGAAATAGTTGTATCTCAAATAGGATTGGGAACAACTTCTTTTATTGCCGCATTGCTTCATGATGTAGTAGAAGA
>CAYQWX010000115.1:0-2066 GCA_964421355.1 uncultured Bacteroidales bacterium | reverse complement strand
GCTATTTATGTACCTATTGCTCATAGATTAGGTCTATATCCCATAAAAACAGAGTTGGAAGATATTTGTTTTAAGTTTAGAAATCCCGAAATATATAAAAAAATACAAAATAAAATAGAACTTAAAAAGAGTACTGTTGATGCTCTGTTCAAGGAATTTATAAAGCATATAGAATCCTTTTTACAAGAATTAGATATAGAATATGAGATAAAATATCGCTTAAAATCGGTAGCTTCCATCTACCGTAAAATGAAAACCAAAGGTGTTAGTTTTGACGAGATATATGATGTATTTGCTATTCGTATAATTTATGATCCCAAAGATTATAAGCGAGAAAAATCACTTGCTTTTACCATATATTCAATTATTACCGATTTATATAGACCACATCCTGGAAGATTACGTGATTGGATAAGTAATCCCAAGCCTAACGGATATGAAGCCCTTCATACTACGGTAATGGGACCTGGGGGAAAATGGCTTGAGGTGCAAATCCGTTCAAAAAGAATGGATGAAATTGCAGAAAAAGGCTATGCTGCTCACTGGAAATACAAAGAAAACAAACAAGGAGAGGAGGGAGAAATAGACAAGTGGATAGCTCGTATAAGGGAAACTTTGGAGTTACAACTTAAATCAAATGAAGACTTTTTATCTACTTTTGAAGTAGATATATTCAATCTAGAAGTATATGTATTTACTCCCAAGGGGGAAATTAAAATATTGCCATACGGTTCCACTACATTGGATTTTGCTTATGAAATACACTCTGAGATAGGAGACCATTCTATAGGTGCAAAGGTAAACTACAAGTTAGTCCCATTAAGTTATAAACTTCAAAGTGGTGACCAAGTAGAAATAATTACATCAGAACAGCAAAAGCCTCAACGTGAATGGCTTGATTTTGTAGTAACCTTGCGAGCTAAAACAAAAATAAAAGAGGCGTTCAAAAAAGAAAGAAAAGAAAATATAGAAAAAGGAAGGAGTATTTTTCATAAAATAAAAGAAAAATACAGAACATTATCTACAAATAAAGTATTGGAATTTTATAATCTAAAAAATAAAGAAGAACTATTTTGTAAAATAGGAAGCAAAGAAATAAAAATAGAAGAAGATATAAAGAAGATAATAGAGTCAAAAAGGAAGTCAAAATATATTAGATTTTGGGGATTTAAATTGCGAAAAGTATTACCTGCGTCATCAAAGACTACTGATAAAAAGAAATATATTGTATCAGAAGCCGATTTGGATAGCTTTGAAATAGCAAAATGTTGTAGTCCTATTCCAGGTGATAAAATAATAGGCTACAAAAGAGACGACGGTATAATAGAAATACATAAAACGGATTGTCCAAATATAGTAAACAAAGGTGCTTCGGAAGGAGAAAACCTTGTAGAAATACAATGGAGTTCTTATAGGAAATTAGCATTTCTGGCAAGAATAAGGATAAAGGGATTAGATAGAATAGGAATACTTCAAGACATTACTTCCATTATTTCAAACAAACGTAAAATAAATATGCGTACAGTAAAAATAGATACTACAGGAGGCTTTTTTGACGGTTATTTGGACTTGTATGTATCTCACAAAACACATTTGGACGAAATAATTGCAGAACTTAAAAAAATAGATGGTATGAAGACCGTCAGGAGAGAAGATATTGAATAAAATATTCCTATAACAATCTATATCTATTAACAGAAAAACACCTATAAAAAAAGACTGTCCAAAAATTTATTGAACAGTCTTTTTCACTAAAAAAGTAAAAAATAGCATTGCTATGAAACTTTATCTTGGTTCTAAATGATATTCAACTTCATCTCCATTATCCTCTTTTTCTTTTAGCCACATCTCTTTTTCATACAACTTTAATATTTCATCTTCATCTTTGTCTCCCGTTTCATATGTGAAAACCAATTTAGTTTTATCGTCATTAAAATCCCACCTATAAGAATAACTGGTATCCAGATCCAAATTGCCAGTAGAATTGTTTTTTAATTTAAGATATGCTTTCCCTGTATTATCATCATTAAAATCAAACCATATCATCATAGTATAATTATTATTAT
>CAYQWX010000114.1:0-3479 GCA_964421355.1 uncultured Bacteroidales bacterium | reverse complement strand
ATATTCTAAAAAACCATATTTTCCCTTAATTTTTTATTTATTTAGGATAAAATATTTTTTATGACTAAAAATCCTTTATTATTTGCATAATCAAATTATATTTGCAAATGATAATAAATAAAAAATAGAAAATCATGAAACATAATTTTTATGCAGGTCCTGCTATTTTACCTAAAGAAGCTATAAACAATAGTATTGAAGCACTTAAAGACTTTGCCGGCACGGGATTATCTTTAATAGAAATATCCCATAGAAGTAAAGAATTTGAAGCTGTAATGGATGAGGCGAGACAAACGGTAAAAGATTTATTAAACATTAACGATGATTATGAAGTGTTGTTTTTACAAGGAGGTGCCAGTACACAATTTTATACTGTACCATTTAATTTTCTAGAAAAAAAAGCAGCTTATCTTGACACAGGTGCTTGGTCAAGCAAAGCAATAAAAGAAGCAAAACTTTTTGGCGAAGTAGAAGTTGTAGCATCTTCAAAAGATAAAAATTATTCTTATATCCCCAAAGATTATAAAGTGCCCGAAGATGCTGATTATTTTCATATTACAACTAACAATACTATCTATGGAACCGAAATAAGAGAAGACTTTGATGTGAATGTTCCGCTTGTTGCTGATATGTCATCTGATTTTATGAGTCGTCCTGTTGATGTATCAAAATATACATTGATTTATGCAGGAGCACAAAAAAATGTTGGTCCTGCCGGAGTAACTGTTGTAATAGTTAAAAAAGATGCATTAGGGAAAGTGTCCAGAGCTATTCCTACTATGGTAAATTACCAAACACATATAGGTAAAGGTTCTATGTTTAATACGCCGCCAGTATTTGCAGTATATGCTACATTACAGACTTTAAAATGGTTAAAAGAAAATGGAGGAGTAGAAGCCATAGAAAAAGTAAATATAGAAAAAGCAAATCTTTTATATGACGAAATTGACAGAAACAAATTATTTAAACCTACTGTAACCAATCCCAACGACAGATCAAGAATGAATGTTTGTTTTGTAATGAATGAAGAATACAAAGATCTTGACAAAGCATTTTTAGATTTTGCTGCTAAAAATGATATTGTTGGAATAAAAGGACACCGTTCCGTAGGAGGATTTAGAGCTTCTATATACAATGCTTTACCATTGGGAAGTGTAAAACATTTGGTAAATGTTATGAAAGAATTTGAAAAACAATATTAAAAAGTAGAAAGATTATGAAAACTATATTAGTTGCAACAAAAAAACCTTTTGCTCCTGCTGCTATAGAACAAATAAAAAAGTTAGTAACAGAAGCAGGCTACAATTTTAACCTTTTGGAAAAATACGAATCCGAAGATGAATTAAAAGATGCCGTTAAAGAGGCAAATGCTATAATAGTAAGAAGTGACAAAATTCATGCAGGAATAATAGAAGCGGCACCAAACCTTGAAGTGATAGTGAGAGCAGGTGCGGGATATGACAATATAGATTTGAATGCAGCAACAAAGCATAATATTGTAGTAATGAATACTCCCGGGCAAAATGCAAATGCTGTGGCAGAACTCGTAATCGGTATGATGATTTATTATGTTAGAAACTTTTTTAATGGCAAACCCGGTACAGAATTGAAAGGTAAAACTCTGGGACTACATGCTTTTGGTAATGTAGCCAGAAATGTTGCCAGAATTGCACAAGGTATAGGAATGAAAATGTATGCTTATGACCCGTTTCTCACAGATGAACAAATAAGAGAAGGTGGTGCGGAACCTGTTCATTCGGTAGAAGAATTATATTCCAAGTCTCAATTTGTCTCTTTGCATATTCCCGCCATTCCCGAAACAATAAAAAGTATTAATTATGACTTGTTAAAACTTATGCCGGAAGGTGCAACTCTGATAAATGCCGCAAGAAAAGAAGTAATAGATGAAGAAGGCATAATCAAAATGTATGAAGAACGACCTGATTTTGCATATTTAAGTGATATTGCTCCCGATAACAAAGACGAAATAGCACAAAAATATGAAGGACGTTATTTCTTTACTCCTAAGAAAATGGGAGCACAAACAGCAGAAGCAAACATAAATGCAGGTATTGCTGCTGCAAATCAAATAATAGATTTTTTTAAAACAGGTAAAGCAAAATTTCAAGTAAATAAATAAAAAAATAGGAACAATATGGTAAGAATAAAAGCATTTAAAGCATTACGACCACCAAAAGATATTGCAGACAAAGTGGCGGCACGTCCTTATGATGTGTTGAATAGTGAAGAAGCAAGAAAAGAAGCAGACGGAAATCCATATTCTTTATTACATATTACCAAACCTGAAATAGACCTTCCCGAAGGGACAGACGAACATGCTCCTGAAGTATATGAAAAAGCAAAAGAAAATTTTGAGAAGTTTAGAAAGGAAGGATATCTTGTGCCTGATAATAACGAATATCTATATGTGTATGCACAAACAATGAACGGTAAAACTCAATACGGGTTAGTGGCTTGTGCTTCTGTGGATGACTATTTAAATGGTGTGATAAAAAAGCATGAACTTACCCGCAAAGATAAAGAAGAAGACAGAATGAAACATGTGAGGGTAACAAATGCAAATATGGAACCTGTATTTTTTACTTATAGAAAAGTTGATGAAATTGACCAAATAATAGATGATGTAGTAAAAAATAATAATCCTGAATACGACTTTGTAGCAGAAGACGGAGTAGGACACCATTTTTGGGTAATCAAAGATAACGAAAAAGTAAAAAGGCTTGTAGAGTTATTTGAGCAAATACCCAATACTTATGTGGCTGATGGGCATCACAGAACAGCTGCTGCAGCACTTGTTGGAGCCGAAAAAAGAAAAAATAATCCTAACCATAAAGGTAATGAAGAATACAATTATTTTATGGCGGTTCACTTTCCTGATGACCAACTTACCATAATAGATTATAACCGTGTAGTTAAAGATTTGAAAGGGCTGGACAAGGAAACATTTTTGAACAAATTGAAACAGCACTTTGATGTTGTGGAGATGGGAGAAAATGAATATAAACCCGATACCTTGCATACTTTTTCAATGTATCTTGACGGCAAGTGGTATAAAATGGTAGCAAAACCGCATACTTATAATGACAATCATCCTATAAACGGACTTGATGTTACAGTGCTGTCCACTTATGTATTAGATGAAATATTAGGAATAAAAGATTTGAGAACAGATAAAAGAATAGATTTTGTGGGAGGAATAAGAGGTCTTGGTGAACTAAAAAGAAGAGTAGATAGTGGAGAGATGAAAGTTGCATTTGCTTTGTATCCTGTAACAATGAAACAACTTATGGATATTGCCGATGCTGATATGATAATGCCACCAAAAACAACTTGGTTTGAACCAAAGCTACGAAGTGGCTTGGCAGTACATCTGCTTGATAAAATTTAAGAGATATGTTTTATGGGAAATAAAGGAAGGTAGGAGCTTCTTTTATTTCCCATTGTATAAATTTATTAAG
>CAYQWX010000113.1:0-3982 GCA_964421355.1 uncultured Bacteroidales bacterium | reverse complement strand
AATAAAAATATTTAGGCACTATTGCAATAAAATAAATATGCACAATAAATATGTATGACAAATTTTCACACTATCTTTGCATAAATCTTTTTATTTAATTTTAACAATACTAACAAATGGATATTCAGCAAGTTAAACAACGATTTGGGATAATAGGAAATTCACATAAGTTAGACAGGGCAATAGAAATAGCATTGCAAGTAGCACCTACTGATTTATCTGTTTTGGTAACGGGAGAAAGCGGAACAGGAAAAGAAATAATTCCTAAAGTAATACATCACAATAGTGCAAGAAAACACAATCCGTATATAGCTGTAAACTGTGGGGCAATACCCGAAGGCACCATAGATTCGGAATTATTTGGACACGAAAAAGGAGCTTTTACGGGAGCTTACGAAAAACGTAAAGGATATTTTGAAGTAGCAGATAAAGGAACCATTTTCCTTGACGAAGTGGCAGAATTACCTCTCGAAACACAGGTGAGATTATTGCGAGTACTGGAAACGGGAGAATTTATGAAAGTCGGCTCATCCAAAGTACAAAAAACCGATGTACGAGTAATTGCCGCAACAAATGTTGATTTGGAAGAAGCCATTGCTAAGGGACAATTTAGAGAAGACCTTTATTACAGGTTGAATACCGTACCTATAATTCTTCCTCCATTACGAGAACGAAAAGAAGATATTTATTTGCTTTTTACAAAATTTGCAATAGACTTTGCTGAAAAATATAGTATGCCACCCATTGACCTGACAGAAGAAGCAAAAATAGTATTGGAATCATATCATTGGCCTGGAAACATAAGACAATTAAAAAACATAACCGAACAAATATCCATTATAGAAAAAAAACGAACTATAGATAAAAACACACTACTAAAATACCTTCCTGATTACAATAAGCCCAAGCTTCCTATGTTATATAAAAGTAAAAACAGTTTAGATGAAAAAACCTTCTTAAACGAACGGGAAATACTTTATAAGCTCCTTTTTGATATGAAAAGAGACATTGACGAACTTAAAAAGGTAATTTATACCATAAAAAATGACTCATATACGCATGAAGAAATGGAAAAAATACTTGATGCTAATGAATATAAAATTATAGAAAAAGCTTTGGATAAATATAAGTCGGAATCTTCCTCTTCTGCTCAAACAAAAGAACAACAAGAAACAATGGAAGAACTTATAGCCACTCCAACTCTGCCTCCTGAACATTATCAAAACTTTTTTTCCAGTGGCAATGAAACAGAAACAACTAAAACATCTATAAATGTAGAAGATAAAAATAACCTGGATGAAATAGCAGAAGAAGCAAAAGAGGCAGAAGACGAAAACTTATCACTGGCAGAAGTTGAGAAAAAGATGATAATAAAAGCACTAAAAAAATATGACGGAAAAAGAAGAGCTGCAGCCAAAGAACTTGGAATATCTGAACGCACACTCTACAGAAAAATAAAAGAGTACCAAATAGATTTGTAATGAGAAGTTTAGTCCCTGCTATATTGTCATTGTTTATATTGAGTATAGGTGTAAATTCTTGTAAGATAAGTTACAGTTTTAGTGGTACAAACATATCTCCTGAAGTAAAAACATTTTCGGTAGAGGATTTTCCTAACAGAGCACAACTGTATATTCCAAACTTATCTGAAACATTTGTGGATAAGTTAAAAGAAAAAATACTTTCTCAAACTAATCTTATACAAGTAACTAATAAACAAGGTGACATTAATTTTAGTGGAGCAATAACAGACTATACCATAAGGCCAAATGCAGTATCAGGTAACGAAACAGCCGCAACCAACAGACTAACAATAACAATAAATGTAAAATACACAAACAATAAAGATCACAAACAGGATTGGGAAAAGTCATTTTCAAATTATGCCGACTATAATGCAAATCAAGATATATCTCAAGTAGAAGAAGAATTAATAAATGAAGTTCTAGACAAAATAATACAAGACATTTATAACAATTCTATTGCCAGTTGGTAAAAAAATGAATAAACAACAACTATACACATTATTTGAAGCACAAACAAAGTTAGATGTAAAAACTTTGGAAGAGTTAAAAGAAATTTACAATACATATCCTTACTTTCATGCTGCTTCTATGCTATTTACAAAAGCAATGTATGATAACAACAATGTAGAATACGATACATTATTAAAAAAAATTATACCCTCAATTCCAAATAGAAAAATTTTATTTGCTTATATATCAGGAATTCCAATTGATATTCAAAAGGAAAATAAAATTAAAAAATCTACATTTGAAATCAATAACATACTGCAAAAACTACTGTCATACCAAGATGAAGAAGAACCTAAACCAATAGAAGAATGGATTGAACAAATACAACAGGAAAATAAAGACAAAATAAAACCAAACTCAAATAAGGGAAAAGATGTAATAACAAAGTTTTTGGAAAAGACAAAAGATACACGGCATCCTCAAAATATAAAAACAACACAATTAGACAACCTGAAAGATAAGGAAGACTTCAAAGAAACGGAAAATTTATTTACCGAAACACTCGCAAAAATATATGAATCACAAGGACATTATGATAAAGCAATAAAAGTTTATGAAAAATTAATATTGGATTTTCCAAAAAAAAGTAGTTACTTTGCAGCCCGAATTGAAGAGTTAAAAACAAAAAAATAAAAGCAATGTACACGATTTTAATTGTATTAATTTTAATAGTAAGCATATTGTTAATGCTTATCGTTTTAGTTCAAAATCCCAAAGGAGGAGGATTGGCATCTAATTTTGCATCATCTAACCAATTTATGGGAGTAAGACGAACAACAGATTTTTTGGAAAAAGCAACTTGGACACTTGCAGTACTTTTGATAGTATTTTCCATATTGGCAAGTCTTACTATACCACGTAAAACGGGAAACACAAACAAATCTATGATTGAAGAACAAATACAGGACTTACCTGATGGTAATCAAACTCCACAATTCCCAACAACTGCACCTGCACAACAGCCACAACCTCAACAACAACAAAAAAACAAATAACATAAAGCCCTTATAAATATTAGCCTTATCGAGTAATTTCGATAAGGCTTTTTTACTTATTATTAGTGATAACTCTATTTTATCCTTTATGCTACTTTTGTAAAAAAATTAAAGATGGGGAATTTTAGAAAAAATATAGAAATAAAAACAGTATATTCTATGATTGAGCTATATTGCCACCGCCATCATAATCAAAAAAAAGGATTATGCCCATCTTGTAGTAGTTTGTATAAATATGCAGTAAAAAAATATACAAATTGTCCCTTTGGGACTCAAAAACCCGTATGTTCAAAATGTACCGTCCATTGTTATGCAAAAAAACAACGTGAGGATATAAAAAAAATAATGAGATATTCCGGACCTCGTATGATACTTTATCACCCTATCCAAACCATTATATATTTATACCATAAGCTTACTATTCCTTCGTATTCATTAGAAAAAGTGAAATTATTCGAAAAAAACAAATAATTTTTTACTAAATAGTTCTTCTTTGTAAAAAAATTTTCTAAATAATAATCTTTGTTTATTTTTGTCAAAAAAATAAGCTTATGAAAAGGTATTATATCAGTATTCTGACACTATTGTTATTTGCAAATGCATTTTTAAGCAATGCACAAGTAGTCATAAGCGAAGACAGCACTTATGTATCTACAAGCAACAATGCCTTATTCGAAGTACATTCCGCTAATGGTAACAAAGGTGTTTTGATACCGCGTCTTACCACGGCACAGCGAACAGCTATTGCCACCACCGGAGCAGACAACGGACTGGTAGTGTATGACACCGACACCGGCACTTTTTGGTATTGGGACGGTAGCCAGTGGGTGGAATTGGGCGACAAGCAAACATTGAATTTTAATAACAGTACAGGCGAATTAACCATATCCAACGGCAATACCGTAACCATCCCGTTAAGCAGTGGCGGTGACAACTGGGGTAGTCAAACCG
>CAYQWX010000112.1:0-4133 GCA_964421355.1 uncultured Bacteroidales bacterium | reverse complement strand
CAGCCCAAGAAGAAGAAATGAGACAAAATATGGAAGAACTTCAAGCCACTCAAGAAGAAGCACTGAGAAGAGAACGAGAACTAAAACAATTGGCAGACGCAGTAGATTCTTTAGTTTTAAGAGCCATCATTTCGTCAGATTATAAATTCGCTTTTGTGAACTCCTATTTTTCATCGATATTGGGATATTCATTCAACGAACTATCAGAAAAAAGTATTACAATATTAGATGATGAAAATCAATCATTTAGTGCCACAGTTAAAGAAGCATTTATTCATAAAACTTACCGTGAAAAAACTATTATTAAATTAAAAAACGGAGAAAAGGAACAAGTATTATTAGGTTTTTATAAGAAAGAAGAAAACAATTCTTTAATTTTGATTGGTGCAAGACTAAAATTTTAGTAATAAATGAAATATATACTTTACATAGTTCCCGTAGTTATTTTATCTTTATTTTCTTCTTGTAAAAAAGATAATGATGAAGACAAACCGTTACCGTCTCAAGAAATAGTAACTTATGATTCTTCCTCTATTACAGGACAATTAACCGTAAAAACATATTATTTGGATAATCAAGGACATCAAATAGCAGCATACAATACTAACGTTTTTCTATATGCCAATTATAATGATATAATTACAGATAAAAATAATGCCACTAACGATTTGGCTATATATCGTTTGGTTACTGCCACCGACAACAATGTTGCTTATTTTGGTTATATCAATTACGGCAATTATTATGTGTGGGCATCTACTACAATAAATGGACAACCTTACGAACGAATTTCCATAGTACAAGTTCGACCACGGAGAGAAGAAGTATTAAATATTACAATGCTACCAAATTCTTCTCAATAACCTTCCTAATCAGATAGAAAAACTCTTTAGACTATTTAATTACCTCTATAGTTTTATTTTTATATTTTTGTTTAACAAAAAGTTGTATAATTAAAGCTTGTTTTGGAACAAAATGAATATGCAAAAAACATATTGGAATAATACGCAAAATTTTTTTTATAAGTTATATTCGTTTTTCCCAATACGTCTATTGATTGATTATTTACAATATAATAGGTTACTATTGAGTGTATGGTTGCTTCCTTTTCTATTTGTTACCAATTTGTTAGGGCAAAAATTTGGGATACCTGCATTATTCACTGTTCCTGAATATATGGGCAAAGTTGATGTCTTTTCATTTTTGTTTGTCGGATTGGCAGCAGGTTCTTTTATTATGGCATTCCATATATCTTCGTATGTAGTGATGGCTCATAAATATCCATTTATTATCAGATTTTCAAAACCTTTTTTGACTTATTCATTAAACAATTCAGGTATTCCTTTTATCTTTATTATAACATATTTTTATAGCAGCAGTTTGTTGCAGAAAAGATATGAAATGATTCCGTTTAAAGATATTGTAATAAATCTTTTATTTTTTCTATTAGGTATTATTTTATTTGTTTATTTCTCCTTTGCTTTTTTCTATTTTATGAATAGAATTGTTCCCAAGTGGAGTCAGAAAATAAAATTTCTTAGGAAAATACAACTATTTAAACAATTTACTTATCGTGATGCACAAAAAAAGATTTTAGAATCTCCAATAGATGACCAAGATCCAACAAAAGTAAAATTTTATTTAGCAAAATTTACAAAAATTAAGCGAACAGGATACTTTACACACTATAACAAAGAACTATTTGCTAAAGTTTTTCAATATCAACACTTAAATGCATTATTGTACGTTCTTTTCATTTTAGGATTAATTATAATTAGAGGACTGATAAAAAATTCACCTGCTTATATACTTCCAGCAGGAGCAAGTTTCTTTGTGTTGTTCACAGTTATACTACTTATAATAAGCATGTTTTATTTACTTTTTAGGACATGGACAGTACTCATAGTTATCACACTCATCACTATATATGCTTATACACTTCCGTTTAAAAATGTATTGAATTATAATAATAGTGCGTATGGTATGGACTATACAAAAAAGATATCATTAGATTTCACAAAACACGGAGATTTTCACAAAGACTCTTTAAACACTATTCATATTTTGAATAATTGGAAAAATAAAAATAAAAATTCTAATCCCAAAATGATTATTATTTCTACCAGTGGGGGAGGATTAAAAATGGCAGTATGGACTAATCTTGTATTGTCCTATCTTGACAGTATTACACAAGGGGAATTTTTTAATCATGTAACACTTATCACAGGAGCATCGGGTGGAATGATTGGGGCAGCTTATTTTAGAGAAAACTACCTTAGATATTTACAGCATGGAGAAAATTATTGGACTCGTCAAAAAACACAACTTTTGGCACAAGATATATTAAATCCGATATTTTATTCTTTCTCTATGAGCGATTGGTTTTTTAGACTACAACGTTTCAAATATAATCATCACTACTATTTTGTAGATAGGGCATACGAGCTGGAACAAACACTTATGAACAATATTGGACCAATTTTTGACAAACCTATAAAAGTTTATAAAGAGCCAGAAGCTGAAGCAAAAATACCTCTCATGTTTATTACTCCTACTATTGAAAACAACGGTGCAAGAATGATAATATCGGCAACACCTGTGTCTTATATGCTAAAATCAACGATAAACTCTAAAATAAAAAATATTGAATTTAGATACACTTACCGAAGTTTTGATGCAGACGATTTAAGATTTTCTACTGCATTGCGAATGAATGCTACTTTCCCTTATGTTAGTCCTGATGTTGCTCTTCCCGGAACTCCAAGGCTTTATCTGATAGATGCAGGACTTAATGATAACTTTGGTATATATTCTGCTTATGATTTCATTATTGAATTTAAGGATTGGATATTAAAAAATACTTCGGGTGTAATATTGCTAACTATGAGTGAAGAACAAAAAATTAAATACAAAAATATGAATAACCCTATTCAAAATATTTTGAGACCGGTAGGTGCCTTTTTCGGAGATTGGGAAAATCTTCAAAAAATTACCCAACAAACCCAACTTAATACCCTTCATTTACTCTTAAAAGACAAATTTATTACTGTTCCATTACAATTTAGTGATAGTACTCATAAAGTAGCTTTAAGCTGGCATTTAAGCAAATTGGAAAAACAAATTTTATATAAATCGTTAAAATCTCTAAAAACTAAAGAAAATATCCAAAAGATAATTCACCTTATTGGTATAAATAAATCTTACCAAGGAAAACGCCAATAAAGAAATATTATCTTTGTAAAAAATTATGCCGTATGATTTATTCAATGACAGGGTATGCTCGCACAGCAATAGACCTACCCGAAAAACAAATAACAATTGAAATAAGGTCACTTAATAGCAAAACAACCGATATAAACATAAGAATACCTTCTTTTTATCGGGAAAAAGAAATAGAAATAAGAAAAAAAATAGCGGAAAAACTTATCCGTGGAAAAATAGACTTATATATATCTGTAGATTGGACGGAAGACCAAACGAATGTAGAATTCAATAATGGAGTAATAGAAAATTATATTTCCCAACTTTCTCCGATACTTAAAAACAAAGGATTGAATTTTAATGAAGAAATTTTCAGATCGGTACTATCACTTCCTAATGTATATAAAATAAAAAAACAGGAATTGGAAGAAGAAGAATGGCACAGCATAAGCAATGCGATAGAAGAAACTTGTATCAAACTGATGGAATTTAGAGAACAAGAAGGCGAAAATCTTAATAATCAAATATTTACTGCTCTGAATAAGATAGAGTCACTTCTGTCTGAGATAGAGGCGTATGAAAAAGAACGTATGGTAAATATTCGCGAAAAACTAAAAACATCTCTGGAAAAAGAAAATCTAAATTATGATAAAGAACGCTTTGAACAAGAACTCATTTACTATCTTGATAAAATAGACATTGCAGAAGAAAAAACACGACTCAAAAGCCATATAAATTATTTCAAAGAAGTAGCAGCAGATAATACAAAGATTGCAAAAGGGAAAAAATTAACATTTATAGCACAAGAAATAGGTAGAGAAATAAATACCCTTGGTGTAAAATCGGCACATGAGAAAATACAAAAAGCAGTAGTGCAACAAAAAGATGCTCTGGAACAAATAAAAGAACAATTGGCAAATATTTTGTAAATA
>CAYQWX010000111.1:0-4307 GCA_964421355.1 uncultured Bacteroidales bacterium | reverse complement strand
AACAGCATAATCACAGATATCAATCATTTCTTGCACTTCGCCCAAACCTTCTTGATAAATTTTACCCATTTCCAGGGTAACGAGCTTCCCTAAATCATCTTTATATTCGCGAAGCGCCAATCCTATTTGACGCACAATTTCTCCTCTTTTGGGAGCGGGGATCATTCTCCATTCCTTAAAAGCTTCTTGCGCTTTGTTTATTACCATTTCATAATCATCCAGCGTAGCGTTTTTTACTTTTGCAATTACGCTACCGTCTATAGGTGTAACGGATTCCGTAACAGGCCCATTGGTGTCAAACCATTGTGTACCTGTGGTTACACCGGGATTCACATCTTTTATCCCTAACCTTTCCAATGTTTCTTTGATTCCGAAACCTTCTAATACATTTGCCATAATTCTATACTTTTTTCGTTTTGTTTTTCCTTGTTCAAAGGTATGATTATTTGTTGAAACAAAGAATACTGTTTTGAAAAAAATTATATACCTTATGTTTTTGTTTACACAATACTCCTTTTCAACATCACTCATATTACACAAAGTCTGCTACAGATGAACAAAAAGGCTGAAACAAGGAGAACGACTGGCTGCTAAACGACCTTTCTTGTACATTTTTTATTTCTTGGTCTATCGGTAACCGATCGATTATCATATTTATTTGACTTAAAAAAGTAGTCTTCCTTGTAGCTTTCTTGGCAACAAAATAAAGTACTAAAACACATTTGTCAAGTCTTTTTATTTATACCACAAAAACACAAAAAAACCTCAAACGAAAAAATTTATTAAACTAGTAACCAAACAATTAAATAAAGAGTTGCCTTGTAAAAATCTTAATTCGTTTCATTTTTTATTTCTTATTGGAAAGGAGTAACAAAACGGATTAGACTTATTTATCCTTACCTTTTTCTGGCCTTTCTAGAATAATATGAACAATACTGTCAATATCATTATAATAAGAAACTGTTTGTTTAAACTGTTTTTTGTAAATAATTTTACCTTGTGGAGCGTAAACTATGACGAAAGCCCCTGTTAGTCCTATTTTATCGGAAGCAAACATGTAGAAAGTATCTGACATACAAATGTTTATACTATCTCGATTTTTTATTGGATAGTTGTACGAAAAAAAATATTTAAGTTCCTGTTTTCTCATTTTGTCTGTTACTACACATATATTTTCTTTAGGAACTCCTTTTATCCTCATAAACAATTCATTTAAAAACTCTGTAATATCTGTTTTACAAGGTTCGCAAAATACAGAAGGTAAAAATACCAAAACAAAATTGTAATTAGTATCAGGATGTATTTTATTTTGATACAAAATATCGTTTGTAAAGTAATCGAAATGGTAAGTTATATTATCCGCTTTTCTTTCGGTTTCCGAGTTACAAGACAAAATGAAAACAAGGAGTAATATAAAATAAATAAATGTTTTCATATATTTTGCAAGGATTGATAGTACATAAAAACGTTATCCTTCTCGTCCACAATAAAATAAAGCAGATAAGGGTAACAGATTCCTATGTTTTTTATAGAATCACTGCTCCCCAGAAAAATACTGTCTTTTATAAAATTATTTTGACTTTTTAATATGGAATAAATAAATTTTTTCTTACTATGAGAATTAGCCGTTTTTACCTTTAAGTAAATGTATTCCGTAGGATTATTCAATTGGCAAAAATTTACTATAAGTTCATTGGTATTTGTTTTTATTTGAGTTTTAACATCCCCATTAATATCTTTAATATTTTTACCATCATAATAAAAACAACCCCGTTTGCACTTGTCTGAAAAAATCACTTTCCTATTCTTATAAAAAGCAACTTTTTCTCTTTTTATGCCTTCTATTTCCGGGATACAGTCTTCAACTTCCCCATGATTGTTAAACCTGTAGGTTAAATAATTGACCTTAGTTCCGTTCAAAGAAAAAGCGGGAATATAAATTTTATTTTTTTCTATGCAAAAATTTCTTTTGTTAAAAATAAATGTATGATATGGATCCGAGCAGGTTTCAAACCCGGTTATAATGTTTTCTATTTTTTTATCAGGCCCAACAACCCACATAAAATACATTTCTCTAAATCTATCACCTTTACTGCTCTTTCTCATTGTCTTAAACAATCCTAACAGATAAAGTTCATTCTTATATTTAGTTATCCCAACTATCCTGTAAAGCTTTTTATATTTACGAACAACATTGGAAAGCGGATAAAAATTAAATTTGGAATTATTTTTTTTAATCTCATTGAATGTTTTTTTTAGCAAACTGCTATCGGGACGAAAAAAAACACTGGCATTGCCAGTATGAATATTTATTTTAACTACCTCAATCCCATAGTTTATAAGCAATAAAGAATATCCTATTAATGTGTACCTGTAAGGTCTGTTATTTAATTGCAATACCACATCTTTTTCTTCAATAGGAATTTTTGTCGTAAATTTATTATCTTTCGTTCCTGAACACGAATAAAACAAAACAACTATGAGAATGGAAATAACACCTTTCATTATAACAAAATTATAAAATCGGGGCACAATGCCCCGAAAATAAGTTATTTCTTAAATACTATTTTAGTTTTACCATCTCCACTTTGTAAAATTTTATATTCTTGCACATTAGATATAACTTCCGGCGAATTGGGAGTTGCAGCAATTATTACATGATTATCCTCATTATCTTTTCTTGCTCTTATTATTATTGCACAGATAGCTTCTGCCGGATCACATACTATTTCACCGGTTTCATCATAATAATCTAAATCAGCATAACCATCCCATGTTTCTACACAATCATCACATGTTTTTATATTCGGATCTATTTTATAATCCGCAGCAGCCAACACACCATCCACGGTGGTGTTATCATATCCCCAATCGGCCAATGCTACTGTACCAGACAAAACATAATTCGTGTTACTCGGTTCTAATGCCTCTTTTTTACAACCACTTACAAAGATAGCCATAATTGTAATGGACATAAAAATAATTCGTTTCATTTTCTCGTTGATTTTATTGCCTTAAACCAAAATAGGACGGTTGAACTTTGTACAAATATTCGGCTCGTATCTATAATACAAAAAGGACGCCACTTGTTGGACGCCCTCTTTGTATGATACATTAAAAGTCTTTGTTATGAGCTCTTTTTCTTGATATTCTAATTTTTAGATAAAAGCCAATTGTGGAAATCACAGACATTAAGATTGACAAAAGAAAGTCTTTGTTTAACAAATTAATTGTGTAATCAATTTTATAAAAATAAATTTTTATTAAAACCCACATATAACCATAAAAACATGTTAAAAAAACAAATATACCTAGATATGCAAATGCTTTCAAATTATTTTTCATATCTATTATTATTTTTACATTGATGCTACTACTGCTGCCAATCCGGAATTTGCTGCCGATTCACCAGCAACAATAGCTAATGCACTCCATCCGATTGGTCCAGAAACGGCACCAGCTATTGCGACCCCAATCATTCCAAAACCTAAACTTGATGCATCCGAGATTAGTGCTGATCCCAAAGGTCCTATATTTGCCTTTTTATCTCCATGTAATTTTTGTATGTAAGCATAACCTATACCGGTCCCTCCTCTTTCAATGGGATACCAAAAATTTGCTGATGCTTTTAATGTTTCGAAATATGACTTCAATACGATAAGTTCCAGTTTAGTAAAATTATTTGATTTCTCTAAAAATAAACTGTCCAAAAATGAATTTATTTCAGCACAAGTAGATGTATCTTTTATAATTATTGAAGTAGCTGTATTAACAAGTTCAATCATTTTGTCTTTATTTTCAAATTTACTACATGAATCTATCGCTAAAATCAAATCATTACTAGTAATCGGTATCATATTATTTTTTTGATTGTGCCTTTTTTTCATATTTTCAATAATCTGAATTCTTTCAGTTTGACTTAATCCGTCTAATGCTGTATTAATAAAATTTTTTTCAAAATTTTCAATATAATCAGGCACACTGTCATAATTATAATTTTTAATAATTTCAGTTAAATAATTATTATGCTTTTGTGCAAGTTTTACTATGTCAGAATCAGTTATTAAAAGTCCAGATGCTTTATTATATCTTTGAAATTCTTTCTTACAACTGCTTACCATTACAGCAATACTTGCTAACAAAAATAATGCAATTCCGATAAATTTTTTGTGTTTCATAGCGTTTTTTCTTTTTTAAGGTTTAACAATAAATTCCTGTTTGATTTTGGGCACGACTTACTGTTGCCGGCATAGTAAGTCGCAAACAACAGCGACGCTGTATAAAGTGAAAGATTTTTGTGGTGAAAA
>CAYQWX010000110.1:0-4430 GCA_964421355.1 uncultured Bacteroidales bacterium | reverse complement strand
ATAAAAAAACTTCGTGAAAAGATATTTAAACATGGTGAAAAGATACCTAAAACATCGTGAAAAGATTAAACCGCTGAAATACAATACTTTGCCATTTTGTCAAACAATAAAGTATTGAAAATCAATATCTTTACATTTTAATACAAATATTAAAACATCGTGAAAACTTGGCGGAAAGTTCCGGAAATCAATAATAAAAGTATTATAGTATATATGAATTATGGCCTCCCTATAATGTCAAATATTTTTTGCAATTGCTTCGGAGTAAATACACGCATGCGACGAAATTTATCGGAATTAATACCCAATGTCTGAAGATGAGGACGCAACCAACTATTTAATGTTTTAACACTCACTCCATAGGAGGCTGCTAATTGTTTTTTACTCATGGGACGCATATATAACAAAGTTATTTTTTTTATAAAACAAAAATAATCATTTTATCAGAGTAACCAATAAATTCTTAATCAAAATATCCGGAGACTCCAACCCTCCGGATATGTAAAAACAACTTACTATTTTGAAAAACTAAAACGGTAAATCGTTGGAGTCCGTTTTGCTTTCTGTTGCTGATGGTTGTTTTTGTTCCTGTGAATCTGCAGATGCTTCGTTGTCCCCGGATTTGCCACATCCTACAAATTCTAATTGTTTTACCAACAAATTGATACCTGCTTGTATCTGTCCGTTACTGTCGCTATAGGTGCGAACATTGGGAACGCCAGATATAAAAACTTTTGTGCCTTTTGTTAAATACTTGTATAAGTCAGTGCTTTTGTCCCTAAACACACTGCAACTTACCCAAACGGTGCGTTCTACTTCGTTGCCTTCGGCATCTTTGGTTTTTTGATTGTGTGCTACGCTAAAGTTGGTTACATAACGTCCGTTAATTTCTTGTTGCTTGGCATTTTGTCCAATGTTGCCAATCATTTCCATTTTAATCATAACTTTTGGTTTTTAAGGTTAATAATAATCATATATATTTATCTTAATTGTTTTTTGCATATTTACATACCCTATACTTTCATTTATTGCCTCTTGAATAGTCATAGCCCGTAGCCACCGGACAAAAGCCCATACCCTACGAGGTATTACTACTTTTATACCGTCAGGTGTTTCAAAATGATAAGCATATTTGGGGTCTAATACAAAATATCGCCTTTCTATAACTTCTCCGGTTTCCGTATCAATATCTACATCAGGTATGTCTAAATCAGGAAAATTATCCTGACTCCGAATGTTGAGACTGTCATCACCGTGAAGAACTCCAAATTTGCCATATAGTCGCATATTATATACATGTGGCAATATGTCTATCAATAAGTCTATATTGACTTCACCATTTTCTTTGTCAAAAGCATGTGGTTCAAAGTGATAACTAATGGCTTCCAATACTGCTTTGATAAATTGTCCTGACTTCATATCACGGGTTTTGGAACGTTTACGGTCAAGGCTATATATGGTCTCAAGTCCTACCATAGTGGCTCCTTGGGGATTCAGTTTTTTTATATCATCAATTGTAAGTAACCTGTTACTCTTTTGTATTTTTGACAAAGCAATATCACTTATCTTTGTTCTATTGCTATGCCTGTTAACTGTGAGCCTGTTCCATGATAATAAAACCTCCCGGTGTAACCGGTTACGGTTCTGTTCACTCTTGCGAACAAATAGCAAGCTATGTATGTGTATGTTCAACCCATTATCGGTTACAGTGGTTTCTACTCCATACTCTCCGCCATATACCCACCGTTTCCATTCTTTACCTCTACGTAACTCGTGAAATAAATGAATGATGTGTTTAAAATAATATCTCTCATCATTAAAACCTACATCTTTGTAATGAGGCACTGTAAGGGTAAGATGCATTACATCATATGGTAATTGTGTAATATTGATAGGAATATTATTCCCAAATTTCTTTTCATATTTTCGCTTGCTATATGCCTTACCATCACTCCCCAGCAAAAAATATGGATTGCTTGCAAACCAGTCTATATATTTTTTTCGTAGTGCTTTTTGTCTATTATAATTGCAGATATTACAGTTTTTATTATCACAGGTATGACTGCCATGGTAATCTACTTCTCCAGATTTTTCTGAATATACACTTATAGCACTACATGTAGAAAGATTACGCATGAGACGTTCTATATGATATTTGCGTTCATCGTTTACTTCGTTGAGATATGGCTCAAGTGCCTCCTTAAATTTTAAGTTTTTTCTGCGAAGGTAACTTATGGTATTACTTTTTTTTCCTTTTTTTACCATTGCTTTTTCGTTTTTAGTGGTTTTTTGTTGCACAGATATTCCTATATTAACAAGGAAGGGCTTTTACTGCTGATTTTCACGTAGTTGCATTTTTTAGAATTTTCACCATTTTTTTTGTTTCTTCTATATCGTATAGGGCAAACATATACAAGTCAATTTTGCTTTTTTTTGACTTTGGCAATTCATTCAGAATTATACTTATTTCGTTTCTGTATGCAATTATGTCTAAAGTTTTTATAGTTTTAGAATGTAGTTTTTTGGCTTTCTTTAGGTGTTCTTGCCAAGTGTCTATTTTTTCTTGATTGGGAACATATTTTTTTTGTAATGCTTTTATGTATTGCATAATCATATAATCTATGTTCCGGGATAAAATGCTAAAATATGTTCTGATGAATGAAGGTAGTATGTCTAAATTGTTAATATGAACGGTATCTTTTGTATTACTATCGGCATTGTAAAAAGATAATATATATCCTCCAAATAAATCTTTGATTATCATAACTTTCCGTTTTTTTTGGTTAAACTTGCAAGGTGTAAATAAAAGTCCAGTATGTCGTGCATAGTGGGTGCGTGGTCGTAAGTGCGTTCTACTTTTACGGTGTAGCCATGAGCATCTTTACGAGTGGCTTCCGTTATCCAGCGGTTTTCTAAATAAGGATGTGAATATGTGTTTACATCCCACATGTGCCGCAATGGTTTTATGTATATGCTGTCTTCCATAGAATTGTTATTTTTCTTTGTCAGTAATAGGTGTAAGTGGATATAGCCCATCTTTGATTATGCCGATGGAATAGCGTAAAATGTTTTTTCCATCTCCTATCTTATAAGCAGACAGGTATCTTAATATTTTACTAGTCCGGGTTCCTATTTCACTTCCACTTTGCATAATAACATGAAACCCTTTGTTTATTTCTATTTTTAGAAATAGTTCATACTCTTTTATGACCAGTGAATAACGAAAGTCTTTATCTATCTTTAGTAATTGAACCGCGGCTTTGTTAAAATATATACCTCTTCCTATTATTTTCAATTGCGGTTCTTTTTTGCTTAATACTTCAGGTGTTATTATTATAATATCTTCCATAGTTTGTATTTTTTTTATTTATATTTCTTTTTGAGATGCAGATAAATATTCTTCTATGCTTCTTGCAGGTATACGTCCATCGGGAGTTATGGCTATGTCTCCATGCATAGTAAGTGATAATAGTTTTTTATACCCAATGCCAAGCCGTTGACATGCTTCTTTTTTAGTAAGTGTTTGATAGTTTTGGTTGCGTCTAATGGTACCAAGTTCTTCACGAACAGCATCACGAATTATTTCTTTAAAATGGTCAAGGTCTATTTCTATTAGTATTCGCTTACTCATAATGCTAATGTTTTTTTTTTAGTTAAAAAAAAGAGGGGACGGCAGCCTTATGCTACCGTCTCACACCTCCTCCGATGCTTCGGGTGAAGGTTTCCAATCCACACCTCAAAGCATATTTACAATATTTATGTTGTCAGAACTCCAATGTCAAACAATTTATACCTGACGGTCCTTTTTTTGATTGTTCACATATACATTGCCGGTTAGTGTATGCAGTTTTACGGTCATACCGTTGCCGGAAAATTCTATATAAGGAAAATTGAAAGTACACACGGACGGTTCGTACAGGTCTATTATGCTACATTCGGACACCAGTTGAACCAGCCCGTTGCCGATACGGATTTCCGTTCCGGCAAACTCTCTGTCGTAGCAGTCTTCTTTATTGAATAGAGCGTTTTCCACCATACCGTTTTTTACAAAGCCTCTATACTCCTTACACGCCAAATAGGACTGACGCAGCACCCCAAGTATTTCTTCTTTTTTCATACTTGACTGTTTTTTTTATCTTCGAAAGTGAAGTCGTATTCCGGAAACAATTTCTTAATAATCACTTTTGCAGGCCTCGATAGCCTTCTGCGTTCCAACCAAGTGTACCATGTAGAAACAGGAATGTCGGTCTCTTTGATAATAAGTTTTCGCACTTTATCCCTTTTTCGCACAGGAAGATCTTCATACCAGTCAAAAAAATTGACTCTTTTCGGAATGTTTTTTGTTTCCATAGTCGTAAAAATTATTAAATTAGTATTGCAAAGGTAAAATAATTTTTCATTTGCATACCAAAAAATTGGTCAAAAAAATC
>CAYQWX010000109.1:0-4513 GCA_964421355.1 uncultured Bacteroidales bacterium | reverse complement strand
TTTTTTGGACTTTATAAAAAAAGGCTGTTCTGTAGAGCAGCCTTTTTTATTTTTAGGAGAAAAACAAACAGTTTTTTGTTTTATAAATGATAGAAAAATGTATTTTTATGCCTTGAAAATAAAATACAAAAAATTATGGGAAAAACATTTGTTGAAAAAATATTTGGAGCACCAGCAGGAAGCATAGTGTTCAAAAGACCTAATATAGTATTGTCACATGATAACTCGGCAAGTATTCGCAAGACTTTTGAAAAAATGGGAGGTGAAAAAGTTTTTGACCCCAACCAATTGTTAATAGTTTTGGATCATAATGCACCACCTACCAATTCAAAAGTAGCAACCGATTACCAGCATGTAAGAAATTTTGTAAAGGAACAAGGAATAAAGAACTTTTACGATGCTGGACGTGGTATTTGTCACCAAATAATGTCTTATCATGCCAAGCCTGGAATGATTATCGTTGGTAGTGATAGCCATACATGTACAGCAGGAGCTTTTAATGCCATGGCAGCAGGAATAGATCGCACAGAAGCAGCAGGTATATGGAGAAGAGGTGAAACTTGGTTTAGAGTGCCTGAAACATTGAAAGTTACATTAAAAGGTAAATTGCCAAAAGGAGTATATGCCAAAGATATATCCCTGTGGATAATAGGAATGATAGGTTCAGCAGGAGCCAACTATATGTCAATAGAATACCATGGAGAAGGCGTAAAGACACTCGGAATATCAGAACGAATGACTATTGCCAATCTTGCTTCTGAAATGGGAGCAAAAAATGCCGTATTTCCTCCTGATGAAGTATTAGCAAAATTTTATGGAGTATCTATAGACGAATTAAATGGAGTATGGGCAGATCCAGATGCTAAATATGCAAAGGAAATAGAACTTAATTTGGATGATTTGTTTCCTGTTGTAGCAGTTCCACACCATGTAGATAATGTAAAAGCATTAAGAGATGTGGTAAATACACCTATCAATGAAGTTTTTATAGGTACTTGTACCAATGGTAGAATAGAAGATTTGCGTGAAGCGGCAAACATACTCAAAGGACAAAAAGTAAAAGAAGGCATTCAATTGATAGTAACTCCTGCTTCCCAAGAAATATATCTACAAGCAATAAAAGAAGGAATAGTGGAAACATTTATTAAAGCAGGAGGCAATGTACTTACAGCCTCATGTGGTCCATGTTTAGGTACAGGACAAGGTATTCCTGCAGATGGATTTAATGTTGTTTCTACTGCTAATAGAAACTTTTTGGGAAGAATGGGTAATAAAAATGCTAATATTTATTTGGCATCTCCTGCTGTAGCTGCATATTCGGCAATAAAAGGTTATATAGCAGACCCAAGGGAAATGTTTGGTAATATACCTACCAAAAAAGAAAAATTCCCCTATAAGATAGAACAAAGTAACACCATAGTAATTCCAGAAGGGGAAAACAGAAGAATAAATGGTGTTTGGAATTATAAAGATGTTAATGACCTCAATACTGACCAAATGTTTGCAGGTAATTTAACATACAAAGTGTTAAGTTCCGACCCCGAAGCCATAATTCCTCATTTATTTGCGGGTTTTGACACCAGCTTTTCAAAAAATGCACAAAGAGGTGATGTAATAGTAGCAGGAGAAAATTTCGGTTGTGGTAGTTCTCGTGAACATCCTGCCGTAGGACTTGCACACATAGGCATAAAGGCAGTAATAGTAAAATCTGTAAATCGTATATTTTACCGTTCTTCCATAAATCAAGGATTATTATTAATTGTACATCCGCAAATAGTGGAAGATTATCAACCTGGATATAGCATAGATATTAATTTCTCCAAAGGAGAAATAATAATGAATGGTAAAACATACCATTTTGAACCCTTACCTGAAAAACTTTTGGAAATAATAGAAAGCAAAGGGCTTGTAAATTGGATAGTTAAGCAAAAAGTTTAATTGTAAATATTGCGTAGCAATCTTTTAGGTTGCTACGTTTTTTGTTAAACAACATATAATGTTTTATAACTTATTTAATAGTATTTTTGACTTTTTGCTATTTTGAGGTTATGAGAAAAATATAAGTAAAGATTAAATCACTGATTATAAATGTGATATTTTTATATTTAAAATTGTTAAAAATAGGATTGATTTCTTTCCTTATTTGTTTAACTTTGCATAAAAAACCGTATAATTATGAAAATAGATGTGTCAAAAGCAATAGAAGAAAAAGCGTTACTTGGATATAAAGAAAAAACTTTAGATGCTTTCCATACTTTAATAAATAGAACAGGAGAAGGTAATGATTTTCTTGGTTGGCTTGACCTTCCAGAGAAATCATTGGAACAGGCAGATGAAACAATTGAAGCTTTGAAACCTTTTAGAGATAAAAACCTGGATACAATTTTAATAATAGGAATAGGAGGGTCAAATTTGGGAGCAAAAGCAATTATAGAAGCCTTGTCAAACCGTTTTGCTAAAAATAAACCTGAAATGCTTTTTGCCGGTAATAATTTGGATGAAGATTATCATCATCAATTATTAAATTATTTGCAAGATAAAAATTACGGTATAGTAGTTATATCCAAATCGGGAACAACAACAGAACCTGCAATAGCATTTCGTATATTTAAGCAAGATTTGGAAAACAAAATAGGGAAAAATAATACTAAAGAACGAATAATAGTAATTACAGACCAAACAAAGGGTGCTTTAAGGAAGCTTGCCGATGAAAATAAATACCTTTCCTTTGTAATACCTGATAATGTGGGAGGACGTTTTTCTGTCTTGTCGCCCGTTGGTATTGTGCCGATTGCTCTTGCTAATCTAAATATTGTTACATTACTGTCGGGGGCAAAAGATATGAAAGAAAGATTATTGCTTCCTAACTTTGAAACCAATCCTGCAATGCAATATGCTGCAACTCGTAATTATTTGTATCAAAATCAGCATTACATTACGGAGATTTTAGTGAATTATAATACAAGTTTAACAGTTTTTGCCGAATGGTGGAAGCAACTTTTTGGAGAAAGTGAAGGTAAAAATAAAAAGGGTATATTTCCTGCATCTGCCAATTTTACTACAGATCTTCATTCTCTTGGACAATTTATTCAAGACGGCACACCACGCTTATTTGAAACTATAATAAATGTAAAAAAAACAATAAATAAACTTACCATACCTCATATAGAGGATAATAATGACGGATTGGATTATTTGGCAGGAAAAAGAATAAGCGAAGTTAATGAAAAAGCTTTTCTTGGGACACTAATAGCACACACATCCAGTAGTGTGCCAAATATTGTTATAGAGATAGATAGAATAGATGAATATTTTCTCGGTGAGTTAATTTTCTTTTTTGAGTTTTCTTGTGCCATAAGTGGTTACATGCTTGGGGTAAATCCATTTAATCAACCTGGAGTGGAACAATATAAACGAAATATGTTTGCATTACTTAATAAACCCGGATATGAACATGAAAAAGAACATCTGGAAAGATTATTAAATAAATAAAAATAACTACTTTTTGGGATTAGAAATAAATTTGTAAAACTTTACCTTTGTAAAAAAATATTAAAATGGATATAAATACAATACAAAATGAAATAATAGAAGAGTTTAGTGTATTTGATGACTGGATGGATAAATATCAATATATTATTGATTTAGGCAAAGAATTACAAACTCTTGATTCTGAATACAAAAAAGATGAATATCTTGTAAAAGGATGTCAATCAAATGTGTGGGTTGTGGCAGAATACAAAGATGGTAAATTATACTTTAGAGCTGATAGTGATGCCTTCATTACTAAAGGAATAATAGCTTTGCTTTTGAGAGTATTTACAGGACAAACACCAGAAGATATACTGAATGCTGACTTATTTTTCATAAAAGAACTTGGACTAGAGCAACATTTGTCAATGAATAGAGCAAACGGATTAAGTGGTATGATAGATAAAATAAAAGAATATGCCCGAATGTATTCGGAAAAATAATTTGAATTATGGAAGAAAAAGATAAAAATATAGAAGAGAGTAATCATAAAGAAGAAAAAAAGGATAAAAAAAATTGCTCTTATGAAAAAGTAAAAGAACAAATAATAAAAGTATTGCAAAATGTATATGATCCCGAAATACCTGTAGATATTTGGAATCTAGGACTTGTATATAAACTTGACATAGATAAAAATTACAATGTGGAAATAGAAATGACACTAACGGCACCTGGTTGTCCTGTAGCAGGAGATATAATACGGGATGTGTATTATAATGTAAGTGCTTTGCCATGTGTGGAGTCGGTAGATGTAAATCTTACTTTTGATCCTCCTTGGGATCAAAACATGATGACTGAAGAAGCTAAACTTCAATTAGGTCTTATGTAGCAAATTCGATAATATAAGTACAGCTTTTGCCTCCTTTTTTTCTGGTTTCTTTTGTCTCGTCTAAATAGACCTTAAGATGTTTGTATTCAAATTTTAATGCTTTACGAGCGAGTTTATCTATTATCCCTTGATCAAAAAGACTGGGATAAGGGT
>CAYQWX010000108.1:0-4513 GCA_964421355.1 uncultured Bacteroidales bacterium | reverse complement strand
CCCAAATTTAATGGAGTACTCCATTTCCCATTAGGCATTTTTCTTGAATGGAATACATCGAACCCTCCCATATTGTAATGTCCTTGTGAACTAAAATATAATGTTTTTCCATCATTTAATATAAAAGGTGTTTCTTCATCATATTTTGTATTTATTGTTGGACCAAGGTTGATTGCAGGTCCCCAATCTCCGCTATCATCTTCTTTGTATGAAACATAAATATCCAGTCCTCCATATCCTCCAGGTCTGTCACTTGTAAAATATAATGCTTTTCCGTCGGCACTTATTGATGCATGTGATTCCCAATAGCTTGTGTTTATGTGTTTATTTAATTTTTCAGCTTTGTGCCATTTGCCGTCATAATATTTACTCACATATACATCTCCATTATCATTTTTATCTATTACCAGATATAGTTCTGTTCCATCGGCATTTAATGAAGTGGGGACCATTTTGTCATAATGAGATGATAGTTCTGTAGTTATATTTTGTGGGACCGTCCATTTGCCATTTATTTTTTTTGAGAAATAAATGCTATCCATTTGGTAATCAACATCTTCTTCTAATGTGAGATTGAATTTGTTTTTTGAACCTTGGGTAAAGACTACTGTGTTTTCGTCATCGGATACTACCGGACAATTTCTTATGATAGAGTCGTTCATTTTTCCGAAAGCGAGGGGATTGTTTAAATCTTTTTTATTAGCTGCGGTTTCGCCTTTTTCCAATATACTATCTAATGGAATTACTTCTACTTGAACTTTATATTTCATTAATTCCTTTGCATTTCTTGTTGATTGGATTTCTCTGTTTACATATTCAATGTAAAAAGTTTTTTTAATTGGAATAGTTTTTTTGAATTTCTCAAAGGTCTGTATTGCTTTGTCGTATTTGCCTAAAAATCTATAAGTAATAGCAAGATAAAATAATGCATCATAAGGAGCTTTATTTTCTTCGTAAGATCCTTCATTATAATCATCGGTCATTTTTTGTGTAGCTTTAAGGAAATAAGGGAATGCTTCTTTTTTCCCTTTGGGGTCGGGAAGATTAAAATAACACAATCCTATACGGTATGCTACATTTGCATTTGTAGAATCTTTTTTGTATAATTCCAAGTACAAAGGTAAAGCATGAAAATAATCTTCATACATAAAATAATATTCAGCATCCAAAAATTTTTCCTTGAAAGTTTTATTCTTTTTTTGAGCAAAAGAATGTAACGGTATAAAAATTATTGCAAATATTATAAAAACATGTTTTATTTTATTTATATCATAATCAATCATAATTTGGATTTTATTTTATATTGATTAGGGACTTGTACAGGAATACAAATTAATTTTTGTTTTTTTCCTTGTTTCAACACTTCACATTCTACTCTTCTATTATATCTTCTTGATTTTGGACTAATATTTATAGCAATTGGATTACTTTCTCCGTGAGCTTTTATTTTTATTCTATCTGATTTTATGCCATGGGATACTAGATAATTTTTAACAAACATTGCTCTTCTTTTTGATAAAATCATATTATATTCTTCACTTCCCTGTACATCTGTGTGTCCATGAAGCATTATTTCTGCTTCAGGATTATTTTTCATATAGTTATATAGATTATACATTACATCGTCAAATTTAGAAGTTTGCCATTTGTCAAAATCAAATAATATTGCATTTACTCTTACCTCTTTTTGATTTTTAGTATAATTTTTTAGAGGTTTTTCTGTCCATTGTTTTGTTTGTTCTCCTTCTATTATTACACCATTATTGGGTATAGTTTTGACTACTGTAATTCCTTGTGCTTGAAGATATTTTTTTACATTGTTGTATGTGTTATTATCATTTATTTTTATATAATATGGGATGTTTTTACCATGTGAAGCGATAGCCTTATCTATAATGCTTTTTTGTTTTTCCGTAAGAGATTTTTGTCCCGGTGTAATTTCCAATTTTTCAGTATAAAGTCCAGGCATGTTAATGTTAATCTTTATATTTACTGCGGTAGGCATATTGTCTTTGCCTGAGAATATTTTTTTTATGTTTATTCCTTTTTTTAGTAAATAATTTACAACTGCTTGTTCCGCACCCTTATTATTTGGAGAAATAATATTATAAATAGCATTGGTGCCATATTGGGACACAAAAGTATCTAGAGTGTTTCGCTCTTCATCAGATAAAAAACTGCTTCCTGCAGTATGTTGTAAATTTGCTACAATAAAACCATCAGACAAAAGATTTATTGAATTACTATCTATATCAGAACTTGTTGTAATATTTGATGCTGATATTCCTTGTGTTATTAAATAATTTTTTATTGATTTTGCTTCCGATTCGGATTTTGCTATTACATTGTATTTAATGTTTTTACCATTATCCAAAACGGCTTGTGTTAATAATTTTTTTTGTTTTTCCGTCAAACTATTGGAATTTGATAGAGGACCTATAATGTAAAGACCGTATTTGTTTGTGGTGATTGATGATTTTGCAGATGTGTCATTATTATTTAGAATAGTGAGATTTATGCCATTTGATACTTGTTTATTTGTGTGTATTCTTTTTGCACTAACACCTTTGTTTATCAAATATCTTTTTATTGCTTCCTTTCTCTTATTATTTAAGAGTTGATTTCCATCGGTGTTACGTAGTAGAATATTTAATTGTAGGGTGTCATTTACTTTCATGAATTTTGCCATATTGTCCAACTCTCTTTTTATTCCTGCAATAAGAGTGGTGTCATCAGGATTAAATTTTACAAAATAATCGGCATTTATGTTTCCTAATATTATAGGATTAAGTTTTATTACTTTTTTTACTTTTCTATATGCAGAGCCTTTGGGAACAGAAATATTTTCGGAGAAATAAGAAAATCCATCTGCTTCTACGGAAACATTATAATTTTTTCCAGGTCTAAGTATAAATAAATATTTACCTGTAACTGGGTTCGGTGTATATATGCCAACTACATTTCCGTTTTTAATATCCGACACAGTAATATTAGTATTTTGTGGAACTTCTCCTTGTGCGGTAAGTATATAACCGCTCATTACTGTTAACCCTTTTTCTTTAAGTCCAGGTAAAGTAATTAAGAATATATCAGTTCCTCCTATTGAGTTAAACTGTTTAGAGGCATAATAAGCTCTTTTGCCATCGGGAGTTGGTACATAAAACACATCATCCATGGTAGTATTTATCGGGTAGCCTATATTTACAGGTTTTGACCATGTTTTAGTTTCCTTATTATAAGAGGAATAGAAAATATCGTATCCTCCCATAGAATTATGTCCTTGTGAGCTGAAAAATAATGTTTTTCCGTCAGGGTGGATAAATGGTCCTTCTTCGTTGAACGGGGTATTTATTTGTGGTCCCAAATTTTGAGGAATTCCCCATTTACCATTAGGTAACTTTCTTACAACATAAATATCCCGTCCGCCATATCCACCGGGTCTATCACTGGTAAAATAAAGTGTCATATTATCAGCCCCTAATGATGCATGTGTTTCTCTGTATTTGCTATTTATTGGTGCAGGTAATTTTACCGGTTTAGTCCAATTGTTTTTATCATCTAATTTGGAGACATATATGCTTCCGTTATCATCGTCCCTGTATATATATAATTCACTTCCATCTATTGAAATACTTACAGTTGCATCATGTTCGGTTGTGTTTATTATAGGACCAATGTTTTTAGCGGCACTCCAGTTTCCGTCATCGTCAGCTATGGAATAATAAATATCTTCGTCATATTCACCATCGGGTAGTATTTCGTGTCCATTATTTCTTCGGGAAGTAAAAAATAACATGCTTTCATCTGCAGTAAATACCGGACTATGATCGCTATAAGGTGAGTTTATGCTGTCTCCAAGATTTTCCACACTCATTTCTACGGGGTGTTTCACCAATTCTATTGCGTTGGTGTCATATCTCATTACTAACTTTATTTTATCAAAAAATTCTTTATCTTCTTTAGGATTTATATGATGCAATAATTTGTTTAATATAAATAATGATTCTTCAAATCTATATTGTTCATGATAGGCTTTTCCAAGATAAAAATATGTTTCAATAGGTGCTTGTGTTTGTTCAAAATCATCTTTGTAATTATCTGTTGTATCTATATGCGATATAGCTTTTTCTAAATATGGTATTGCTTCTTTTGTCTTTCCTGCGGATAATAGACAGTATCCTTCTTTGAAGTTGTAATTTGCATTTTTCTTATTTGTCTCTAATAGTTTTTCAAACAATTTACTAGCTTCTGCCCAATTTCCTTCATCCATAGAGATTTCGGCATCACTATATATATCTTTGTTTTTCTTTTTTGATTGAGCTTTCAAAAAAGGAATTGTAATTGTTAATATTATTATAAATAAAATGCTTTTCTTCATGAAAAAATATTTTTAATATGCGAAAATAAGAAAAAAAACATACCTGACAAAAAAATCTTAAATAAAGGTAGATTAAACTATCAAATACAACATTTCCATTTACAAATTTATAAAATAATTTAAAAGGCATTTGGA
>CAYQWX010000107.1:0-4626 GCA_964421355.1 uncultured Bacteroidales bacterium | reverse complement strand
TAATCTCTTCCTCGTTTTCCCATAGCATTAAGTTTTTCTTTAGACATTGACATCAATTGTATTAATGCTGACACAATTGCTTTTGGATTTTCAGGCTCTATAGCAACACCACAACCAGCTTCCTCTACCATATTATTCCCAGCATCTATTGCTTGTATTATAGGTTTCGCCGCCATCATATAATCAATCATTTTATTTGGGCTTATACCAAAACGGAATAGTGGCTGAGATTGTAACCCAATGTATAAAAAATCAAATAATGACAACAAAGCAGGAATTTCTTGCTTAGACACTGCTTCAAGTATAAATACATTTGACAAATTTTGTTGTACTACTGTCTTTTTTAGTCGTTCCTTTTCAGGACCTTTTCCAACCATTACAAATCCCACATCAGGTTTTAATGCAGCAGCATCCACAAAAGACGACAAAGCATTAGCCAAACCTAATGTACCCACATAGCCAACCAAAACATTAAATTTTTCTTTTATTTTTTGTACTTGCTTTCTTGTCTCACCATTTAAATCTACCGGCTGCTCCCATTCTTCTTTTACAAATCCGTTTGGTATATAGAACCATTTATCAGGCGACAACCCTCTCCCCATCATATACTCTTTTGTCTTTGGCAACATTGACACTACCGCATCTGCTTTACGATAAGCAAAATTTTCGGCATGTTGCATAGCAACAATAAAAGGATGGTATTTACTCATTCCTCCTAACTCCATAGGAGAAAGAGGCCATAAATCATGAACTTCATAGATATATTTTGCTTTGGAAAGTTTAGATATTTTTTTAGCTACATAATTATCACTTGGATATGTGGAAGAAGCAATTACAATATCAGGTTTGTATTTATTAGCAATATACGAAGCTTTAAACATCAATTTTCTAATAAAGGTAATCATATTATTAATTCTACCTATACCATTACCTTCATATTGGGGAGTATCTACCCACAAGTAACGGATATTATCTATAATTTCTTCCTGTATATCAGCAGACAAAGTGGGATTCACTCTTCTTATATGAGAATAATTAGCAGCAATAATCGTAACATCATGCCCTGCTTCTATCCAATTTTTTGCTAAATAATATGGACGAAATTCCATGCCCAATTTGGGAGAACCTGCATAATGATTTATAAGCAAAATATTCATACTCTATTTTTTTGTTAAAGCCTCTATTATGACTTCGGAAGCCTTACCATTTCCATAAAGATTTATCTCATAATCAGTATTGAATTTATGATTTTTCCATACACCAATAATTCTATCTTTGTCTGCTCCCACAACTATATTAAAATTATTTTCTACAAGTTCTATCCACTCAGTTTCGTCCCTTAATGTTACACATGGCTTTTTGAAGAAAAACGCTTCTTTTTGCAACCCTCCACTATCAGTAAATACCATTTTACACCTGTCTAATAAATAAACCATTTCCAAATAACCCACTGGATTTACATATATTATATTTTCTGTTTTTATATTATATTTATCTAAGAATTTTTTTGTTCGTGGATGTAGTGGTAACACGACAGGGACATTAGCAGATATTGTGTCCAACGCCTCAAAAATAGAAACTAATCGCTCTTTGTCATCAGTATTTTCTGCCCTATGAATTGTCGCTAAAGAAAAATGTTCAGGAACATCAAATGTAGGTTTTTTCTTTTTTTGAGAATAAAACATTGCAGCATCCTGCATTACATCTCCGTTTTTTATAATTTTTACAGAAAAATTTTCAAAACCTTCATTTTTCAAATTATTCACTGCTGCATCTGTAGGACAAAATAAAATATCAGATATTCTATCCGTTAATATCCTATTTATTTCTTCAGGCATAGCCATATTAAACGAACGCAATCCCGCTTCAACATGAGCTACACTTATATGGAGTTTTTTTGCCGCTAAAGCCCCAGCTATGGTAGAATTTGTATCTCCGTATATCAAGACCCAATCCGGTTTTTCTTCTAATAAAACTTGTTCTATTTTCTCTAACATTTGCCCGGTCATAGCTCCGTGAGACAAACTATTTATTCCCAAATGATGCTTTGGATAAGGAATGTCCATTTCCTTAAAAAAAACATCTGACATATTTGCGTCAAAATGTTGTCCGGTATGCACAATAATTTCTTCTATTCCTGATTTTTTTCTAAAAACACGGCTTACTGCTGCCGCTTTTATGAATTGAGGACGAGCTCCTATTACAGTTACTATTTTCATATTAATTATTTGTTATTAGGTTTTGATAATAATTCATTGTATTTAAGCACCAGAGTTTCAACATTATTTTCCCATTGATATTTCTCTTTAACAAACTCCCTACCATTCCGTCCCATTTTTTCGGCTTTATCACTATTTTTTATTAAAAACTCTATACTCTCAGCAGCCTTATCTATATTTCCATTAGGCACAATAAATCCTGTTTCATTATTTATTACAACTTCGGGCAATCCTCCCACATCTGATACAACGACAGGGAGCTCACATGCTGAAGCCTCCAAAACAGCCACTCCAAAACTCTCAACATTAGACAGTGCCACATACACATCAAGCATATTCAAATATTTAGGAATTTCATCAAAAGGCACTGCTCCTGTAAAAACAGTATCTCTATCTATATCCAACTCTTTTACTAAACTTTTCATTTCTTGTTCCAGGCTCCCGCCTCCGACAATCAACAATTTTAATGGTAAATCCGGATTTCTTTTTTTCACCAAATAAAAACTTCTTATAAGTTTATCTATACCATATACCTTTTCCAAATGTTTAACTGTCCCCACAACAAGTGCATCTTTACCAAAAACACTATCAACCTGCATTTTACGGAATTTATTCAAATCTATTCCAAAAGGTATAACTTCTATTTGCTTTTTTATATATTTATTAGCTTCTTTAGCCATTACCTTGCTTGTTGAAAAAACGGCATTAGCCCTATTCAAAATATATTTAAACACCATTCTGTGTATAATACTTCTTTTAGGAAAAATAAAAACATCGGAACCCCAAATAGACAAAGCAAAAGGAGAAAAATTAGATAATGCCCCTAATAATCCATAACTACTAACATAATGTGCATGTAATATATCCGGCTGATATTCTTTGATTACTCGCTTCAACATTCCTAAAAACCTGGTATAACCAAACCATTTTTTAACATCTTTTTTAATTAAAATACTTTTATCATGATTTGCCGTATAAATTTTTATACCGTTTAATTCATTAAGCGTTTTTTCATTTTTCAATTTGGTAAAGCTGAACACACTCACATCCATACCTCTATTACTCAACGACTTTACCCATCTAATGGTATGAATGGAATTTATATCAGATAATATCAATATTTTACCCATTTATATCATTTATTATTTGTTTTGCCCTTGCTTCCCATGTATTAAAAGGAATAATCTTTTTTATATTTATTCTTTTTGTCTCAATACTATTCCTATTTTCTTTTATAGATAATAACAGAGATGATAAATCTGTTTTGTTATAATCTATAACCCAACCCACATCATTTTGTTCTACAAAATTGCCAACAGCAGTTCCTTTTACAGCTAATACAGGCTTGTGAAAACCTAAGTACTCAAACAGCTTTATAGGCATAGCAAACTTTCTATATTCAACCGGCTTCAAAAAAATACTTGCTATTTCCGCTTTATTATAATACGGTATTAACTCTTTTCCATTTTTATGTATCACGGTAATATTATTAGACATAATACCTTCATAATTATGCTTTTCACGCTCCCATTCCTCCTTTCTCACGCATACTGTAAGGCTAATACCCTTCAAGTTTTTTATACTTCTAAACATCTCTCGCATATCATACAGATTTCCTATTCCCCCCACATATAAAATATTTACATCATCATTATCTTTTTGTTTTACTTCTTCAACATCATTTTCTTTCATTCCCGGATACAAAGCTTTTACTTTTGTATTTTCCCCCATTTTAACAGGCAAATATTCATACATTTGCAAAGATGGTAAAAATAAAACATCTAATAAATCCTTGTATTTTCTTAAATCATATTTATAAAAATATAAAGAAAAGACCTTTTTCCATGCCGATACTTTATAATATTCAGGAAAAACCCAGTAAATATCCCTGTAAAAAAGTCCTATTTTTATATTATTCTGTTTACAGAATCTAAAAAAGTTGAAATCTAAAAAAGGAGATAGAGGAAGGTGATGTTGCTCTGTTAAAAGAGTAGGCATAGTAGATGATTCCGAATACAAAAAATCATAGCGAACACCTGCTTTAATATTATCTTTTATTTTTTTTATTTTATTTTTTCTTTCGTTAGCATAACCACTTACAATATCCACTTTATATCCCAGATTTCTAAAAGCATTTATTATCATTAAAGGTCTCATCTGGCTTCCACTACTTGGATTATCTACCAAAGGAACGGGCAAGTGGAATATTACTCTTTTCATACAATCAATATGGCTAATACTATACAATAAAAAACATACACAAAGGTAATTATTTTATCATCATATATATAGAAGGTGCAATATTTTATACCTTTGCCCTGACAATTAAACTCCTGATGATAAAAAGCATAAAAGATAAAATAAATAAACACAATTTCATAAAAAACACTTTAACTTTATTAACAGG
>CAYQWX010000106.1:3577-4640 GCA_964421355.1 uncultured Bacteroidales bacterium | reverse complement strand
ACACCAATTACATTAAAATTATACCTTAAAATTCGGAAGTAAAACCTGCTTTTTTAATGAAAAAATAGAAAAAATTCACTCTAAGCGAAAAAAACTGTTTTTGCAAAGGTCTCTATACAAAAAGCGGGAAATCCTTCTTCCGGAAATCCCACTTTTGTAAAAAGTTTTATCGGACAACAGTGATTAGCACCTTTTTATTTTATTTTATATTCTATTCCGATATGTATTCCGTTAGAAACAAGCCGTATTGTAAAGAGGTTTGTATATTCGGGAATTTTTTGCTGAATTTGATATAGAACAAAAGGTTCCATATATAATGAAATATTTTCGGAAATATTTATGCTTGCCATAGGATGAATAAGTATTGTACTATAAGGCATCGGAAGAAAGTAAGTATTTATTATGCTGTCTTCCAATAAGTAAAATTGTTTGTTTACAAAATTTAAGCCGTATCCCAAACCAAAATAAAAATCAAATTTTGCGTTATCCATTATTTTGTAATATAAATCATATCGAAAAGATATGGTATTTATTTTTATCTTCCAATGTTCAATTTTGTCAATTGTTATAAATGGATTATCAATTGAGAATGAATTGTAAACAATATTTAACGAATGTTTTATTTTTTTGTAAGAAATAGCTACATTTGTACCACCTCCCATTCCGAAACCGTATTCATACGAATCCGACAATTTTTCATGGGGTTTTGCAAAATAAAATTTAGAAAACAACAATGATATTTCACCGCCAATAAAAACATCTTGTGCTTTAAGGGAATTTATTCCTGTCAAATAGATTACAATAAAAAGCATCTTAAAAATTTTTGTTTTCATAGTACTTTATAATTTAATGATTTGTTTTGTAAATTTTAATTCTTTATTCATTTGCTGGTGTGTTTGTTTCGACAACAAATGATGGTGCTTGAAACTTCCAATCGTCAGCATTATAAGGAGGGGTGTAAACTTCTCCTATATCTCTCAAATCAACATGTCCCCAACTTCCATAAATAGCTAATCTGTACTTATATGTTTGTCCTAATTGAATCGAATTATCTGTATATGAA
>CAYQWX010000106.1:0-3477 GCA_964421355.1 uncultured Bacteroidales bacterium | reverse complement strand
AGCTAATCTGTACTTATATGTTTGTCCTAATTGAATCGAATTATCTGTATATGAATATTCTTGACTCATGGCCCAACCAGCAGCATTAATAGAAGCAATAGTTGTCCAATTATTAGTATTTACAGGAGCTCTCCTTATCTCATAATGGTCAACATTCATTTCTCTAATTTTCCAATAGACAAGCACATAGGATATATTTCCACCGTTACAGTTTCCTCTAATTCTTTTTATGTAACTCACTTTTTTATCCTGTAATATAAATGCCGGATAGATATAATTGCCTGTTAATGTTAAAATACTGAGAAAAATAAAAAATTTTTTCATCTTTATTTATATTAAAATTCCTATAAGTATAATTCCATCAAAACTAAAATAGCAAGCATTTGCAAACGGATTTGCTCCATATAAAGCCGTAGTTTCCCGTATCCAGTAAAAAGTCCTATACTCGTTATATGTCCAGTTGTTTTCTATGCTTTTTGTTTTCTCAATTCTAAACCCGTAACCGCCTGATAAATCGATAAAAAAGTTTTTGATTTTAATTTCATAACCGATTTTGGGCGAGAATCCTATGATTATTCTGTTCAACATTGGAATAATATTATTTCCGCTTATTGAAGATTTGTAGTTAGTAATATTAGTTGTTAAAAAATAGGAAGATATGGACGCATAAAGTTTTTTTCTTATGAATTTTTTTACTTCACCGCTTATTCTAAAACCGTTTGTCGAATTTTCTTTTTTGAAATCTTCAACAACATTTATCCCGAAAATGGTAGCTATACTGCCTTTTTTTCTTTCCAGATAAAAGCCGAACCCTCCGGCAGTTTCATCCAAAAACATAATTTGAGGCTCTAAAAACAAAGAAGAATAATTAGTAAAAACGGAATACCTGATTTTAGGTTCACTTTTATCCTGCGATTTAACAACAAAAGACAATAACAATGTGGCTATGAATATTTTAATTTTCATCTTTCCTATTGATTTTTTCTTCCAAATAAATAATGTATAAAGTTAATTCTTCTACTTTTTTTAGTAGTCTTATATTTATATCCAATAGATCAATATCTTTATTTTTAACTTCTGCTTCACTAGGTAAGCCTGGTAAATGTTTATTTGCTTTGATATAATTTTTCAAGTCATTTATGCTTAGCAGATGATATTTTTCTGAAAAAACATAATCAGGCCACTCCGAATTTAACTTGACTTTTACTTCTTCTGCTATAATTTTTCCCTTTACGCTCAACATATATCCCCAATGCGGCTGAGTACCTATTCCCACTCTTCCGTCGCCGTAAACTACAAACTTGTCGCCACTACCGTTCTTTACCGCAAAAGCCTTAACATTAGGATTGGTAGTTCGGGTCAGGAAGGCGTAAGAGTATGAATTTGCTCCGTTTTTGTCGGCTAAGAAGACCGATGTTCGACTGCCGCGTATTTCTCCGTTTGAAGTTATCATAAGCGGTGTTTTGTCCCGGATAGTAAAATTGATATTACCATGTTCCAGCAGTCTCAAAGTCGTATTGTAGTCTTTCAGCTCCAGTTTTACCCCGTCAGTTGATCCGCTACCGCTTCGCTTGTTGGTTAATTGTAAAGAAGCATAAGCATACTGTGTTTGTATCCCTATACCTATGGTTGTTGGAGTATGAGAAAACAAGTTGTTGCCATTATCACTTAGCGTATTATCATAATAATTGTCGTCGTAAATTTGTAAATTTACCGATGGAGAATGCGTACCGATACCTACAAAACCGGAATTGTAATAAATTTTGTTTCCGTTTTGTCTCCAATAATTAATATTGTCTAGGGGTACAGCCGAATTATTTCCGGATAATTGCAAATTTCCATTGTTTACCGACAAAGTTTGTAATTCGTTTGTAGGGTCACTGTCCGCATCATTTATATCTATGGTAACCGTGTTGCCGTTCGATATGGTAAGCTCGTGACCATTTGCAACACTTAATGTTTGGTTGTCTGTATTGTCAAGATATTGTGATAAATCCACATTGCTACCTCCTGTAATTGATAATATGTTGTTACTTAATGATAATTGAAGTGTTTGCCATGATGCTAAACCATTATTATCGGACAACAAAACTTTGTCTTGTCCTTGCGTACCGTCTTGAAGCATAAAATTGCCGTTTAGATGTAGTTTGGCGGAAGGAGACATTATGCCTATACCAATATTTCCCGAAGATGAAATTATCATCCTTTCCGTGTTGTCCGTTAGAAATTTTATGTAACTGTTTTCTTGTTGATTTATTACAAAACCGATACCCGTTTGTTCGTCCAAGCCTATTTTTACACCGTCGGAATAGTGTGTGCCGGTGTTCAGAATATGTTGAAATTGCAAATAAACATTATTACTATCTTTCGTGATAAGGTTCAACATACTGCCATGATAGCCGGTATTGGCGCCTATACCTAACGATAGCGGTTTAAAATGATATAACCATCCGTCATACATGGTGGAACTGGTTCCTACGGGAGATTGTGCAAAAAGACGATTAGGAAAAAATGCCAAAAATAAAACTATAAGAACTACTACTTGATGCTTGATGCTTGATGCTTCTTGATGCTTCTTGATGCTTCTTGATGCTTCTTGACCATAAATCTCAATTTTTAATGCAAAGTTCGGAAACTTTTTGTAACTGGAAAAGAACTTTCGAAGAAATTTTCAAAAAAATTACTGTAGCTATCTCTTGTATTCTGTCGTGAAAAGTCAAAACATGTTAAAAACCAAAATATTAACTATTTTTTATCTGACTGGATGACCGGACTTATCGCCCATTCTTTTTTCCTAAAAGAACCTACATTAAAATTGGATGATGAAAAAACCGAAAAATTTATTTTGATGTAAAAAATTATATTGAACTCAGGTTTTTTATCGTTTTATTCATGCCACAAAAATACAAAAAAACTCAAACAGACACTTTTATTGAGCTAAAAATCAGATAATTGTGTGTGTCTTTTCTTTGCAAAGGTCTCAATCGTATTATTGAGGTCAACCACAGACAGAACGCCTATAAAAACAAAGCCCGTAATTTCCTATGCAGCGAACTTGGACTATATCACAGAAAAAAAGATTAGTGGAAGTAGAAGCCGTATTCGGACAGTTGAAGTTCTATTCTCACTTTACCCGTTTTACTTTAAAAGGAGTGGATAAAGTAAACATAGAAGCCGTATTAATGGCTATTGCGCATAATCTGAGAAAATTAGTGGCATCCCTAACTAAAAAATACGCTTTTTTTGCCAAAATAGAGAGGAAATATTTTGATGTTTCCCCTCAAATGATGCCCTGTTAATAAAATCGTTGATTTTTGAATTTTGAACACAGCTTCTGAACCAGATTTATAAAAAAGAGGACATCTCTTATTGGACGCCCTCTTTCTTGTATTATTATATTTTATTTTACTACAAATTTTAGTGTTTGATGCGTGCCTTTTACTATTACAAAATAAACACCTCTATCTAAATTTACAG
>CAYQWX010000105.1:0-4697 GCA_964421355.1 uncultured Bacteroidales bacterium | reverse complement strand
TAAATATAACAAAAATAAGTAATAGTAATTTTTTCATTTTTATTTGATTTAAAATTTGTTTTAATAAAAATAAAAAAAAAATAAAATATCAAAAGAGAAAATTCTAACTCCCATTACACTTCTACTGATTTTTATAAAATTTTACTATAACTTTGGCTCACAAAAATAAAAATAATCCTAATTATGAAATTTAGAGTAAATGTTAATGTAATGCCGCACAAAACATTGTTAGACCCACAAGGTAAAGCTGTTCAAAAAATTATTCACAATCAAGGATACAATTCTGTGGATAATGTGAGAATAGGAAAGCACATTACTTTTGAAATAGAAGCAGACTCGGAAGAAAAAGCAACTTCTCTTGCAAATGATATTGCAAAAGAAATTTTAATAAATCCGGTAATAGAAGAATATTCATTATCTATACAACCGTTATAAATTTTTTGAGAAATGGGAAATAACAAAGAAGTAAGAACAAGATTTGCTCCAAGCCCTACTGGTCCATTACATATAGGTGGAGTACGTACAGCATTATTTAATTATTTGTTTGCGAAAAAAAATAATGGAACATTTATCCTTCGTATAGAAGATACCGACCAAACTCGCTATGTTCCAGGCGCAGAGGAATATATTGTAGATTCTCTAAAATGGGCTGGAATAAATATTGATGAAGGATTTACCGTAGGTGGCCCTTATGGTCCGTATCGTCAATCTGAGAGAAAAGATATGTACAGGCAATATGCTCAGCAATTGGTAGATAGCGGATATGCTTATTATGCTTTTGATACTCCAGAGGAGTTGGAAGAAATGCGTGAACGGTTAAAAAAAAGTGGTGTGGCTGCACCTCAATACAATGCCATTACACGAACATATATGAAAAACTCTCTTACTCTTCCTAAAGAAGAAGTGGAAAAACGGTTGAGCAGTGGAGAACCTTATGTTATAAGACTTAAAGTGCCTCGTAACGAAGAAATAAAAATTTATGATATTATTCGTAAATGGGTAGTAGTAAACTCTTCTAAAATAGACGATAAAATACTTTTGAAAGCAGATGGAATGCCTACATATCATTTGGCTAATGTAGTAGATGACCATTTGATGAAAATCACCCATGTTATTCGTGGAGAAGAGTGGTTGCCTTCCACACCATTACATGTATTGTTGTATAAATATCTTGGTTGGGAAAATGAAATGCCGGAGTTTGCACATTTACCACTTATTTTGCGACCTAATGGTAATGGTAAGCTTAGTAAGCGTGATGGAGATTTATTAGGTTTTCCTGTATATCCTTTGGAATGGAAAGACCCAGCTACAGGAGAGATTTACAAAGGATACAGGGAGTCAGGATATTTTCCAGAAGCGTTTATAAATATTCTTGCTTTTTTAGGCTGGAATCCAGGTACAGATCAAGAATTCTTTTCTATGGGCGAATTGATACAAGCTTTTTCTCTTGAAAGGGTTGGAAAGGCAGGAGCAAAATTTGATGTCAATAAAGCAAAATGGTTTAATCATCAATATCTTATGCGTAAGGATAACAAAGAACTTGCCGAGATGTTTAAGCCTGAATTAGAAAAGCATGGCATTAGTGGTTATGATATGGATAAACTTGCCTGCATATGTGGTATGGTAAAGGAAAGAGCCCAGTTTATTACGGAATTCTGGGATCATGCATATTATTTCTTCCAATCTCCACAATCTTATGAAGAAAAAGGAATGAGAAAGTTTTGGTCGGAGGAAGGTTTACAACATTTGAAAAATATTTTATCTATATTTGAAGAAAATACTGATGTGAAAACCATTGAAGAAAAAGTAAAGGAATATATTACTGATAATGGTTATGGATTTGGGAAAGTTTTAAGTGCACTTCGGTTGGCTATTACGGGAACATCAAAGGGACCGTCTTTGTTTGATATAATAGAGATAATAGGAAGAGGTGAAGTAATAAATAGAATAAAGAAAGCTATTGAGTATAAGCAAAAGAATTAAATGGTAAATGGGATTTATTGAAATAGAAAATATGGAATTTTATGCCTATCACGGGCATTTCAAGGAAGAGCAAGTGGTAGGGAATAAATTTTTAGTTACAATAACTATAGAAACAGATGTTTATACTCCAGGCAAAACTGATAACTTAGATGATGCTCTCGATTATCAAAAGGTTTATAAAATAATAAAGCGACAAATGTCTATAAAGTCCAATTTGATAGAAAACATTGCTAAGAGGATAATAGATGCCTTGTATGTGGAACTTGGGGATAAAATAAAAAATATAAAATTAAAGTTATCTAAAATAAATCCTCCATTGGGTGGCAAAATTGATAGAGTAAGTGTAGTAATTGAACGTTAAATAAATAAAAAATAAGAAATTATGAAAAATATATTTTTTTCGGGCTTTATGCTTTTTGCAGTATTGTTTTCTTTTGGTCAAAGTAAATGGGAATTGGCAAAAAACAAAAATGGCATATCCGTATATACAAGAGAAGTGAAAGGTGAAGAAGTGAAAGAATCTCAAGGAGTAATGCATGTTAACAAAAAACCGGAAGAAGTATTGCAAATAATAGCAAATGTAAATAAATATACTAAATGGATAGACAAAATAGAGTATTCCAAACTTTTAACAAAATCTCCTACCGTATTTTTGGCTTATATGCAAGTGAAAATGCCTATTGGAGTAACCGATAGAGATTTGGTACTGAAAAATGTGATAAAGAAGTTGAAAAACGGAGGCTATAAGGTAGAAATAACTTCGGCATATAATCAATATCCTGAACAAGAAGATTTTATCAGAATAAAAAAAGCCTATGGCTTTTGGTTAATAAAGCCTGATAAAGGACGAACAAAAGTTGTTTATCAATTCTTTTCCGATCCTGCCGGTAGCTTGCCGTCATGGGTTGTAAATATGTTTTTGGTAGATACGCCTTATAATACTCTTGATAATTTGAGAAATATGCTTAAATAAAAAAATGTTTTTCAAAGATATTGTAGGACAACAAAATATAAAAGACCATTTGCTTTCTATAGCTAAAAGTGGTAAAGTTAGTCATGCACAATTGTTTGTCGGTCCGGAAGGTAGTGGCAAATTACCAATGGCTATTGCTTTTGCCCAATACATAAATTGTGAGAATCCTGTTGGAAATGAACCTTGTGGAGTATGCCGCAGTTGTAAAAAAATGGCAAGATATACACATCCGGATATTATTTTTGTATATCCTACCATAAGTTCTTCTAAATATAAGGTAAATTATAGTATAAACTTTATAGAACATTGGCAAGAAGCACTAATAAGTTCTCCATATATAAGTCTAAATGAATGGATAAAAAAAATATCAGGAGGACAAGGTAATAAGCAAGCTTCAATATTTAAAGATGATAGTGAAACAATAATTCGTAGGTTGTCTGTAAAGTCTTTTGAAGCTCAAAACCGTGTAATAATAATATGGCATGCAGAAAAGATGAATGCAGTAGCGGCAAATAAAATTCTTAAAATATTGGAAGAACCACAGCCAAACACCTATTTTATACTCACTACTGATACATCTGATTTGTTATTGCCTACTATCTTGTCGCGAACACAAATGCTTAAATTCCCAAAGGTAAATACACAAGATATATTACATTGGCTTACGAAAAATTATCCGGAACTTAAAGAGACACAGATAATAAGTATATCAAAGCTTGCTGAGGGAAATATCATAAGGGCAAGACAACTTGTTGAAATGTTTCTTAATGATGAAAAGTTTGAATTATTAGAACTGTTTAAGCAGTTAATGCGTAGTGCTTACAAATTAAATTTTTTGGAAATAAATACTTTATTACAAAATATTGAAGACCTTTCTACCGAACAGCAAAAAGAGTTTCTGGAATATATGGTAAGAATGTTTAGAGAATCGTATTTATATAATATTAAGATGTTAGAATTATCTTCCCTTACTGACGAAGAGAAGGATTTTGTGAAAAATTTTTCTGTTTTTGTGCACAATGGAAATATAGAAACTATATATTCCACGCTTAATTATGCTTATAGGAGTATAAAGCGTAATGCCAATAAAAAAATACTTTGGACAAATCTTATTATCAAACTTGGAAGTTATTTGCGGGTAAAACAAAATTCAAGTATTTAAATAATTAAAATAACACCTGTAGAGATTTAAATGTATTAAACAAATATAGATGTTTTATATTTTGCTCTAATAATATTTTTTTGATGTTTTGCTCCTTCAATGGCAAGCAAAAGTGAAAAAGCAAATTTTTTCTACTTCAGAAAAATGATTTTTCTTTGCAAATGCAAAAGGAAACCAAAAATGCTTATCAAAAACACACATATTGTTGATAATCAATTAATTACCCCCCCCCTCCTCCCCATTCGGTAGTTGTTGATATTGTGCGTATTTTACCCTTTCCGTTTGATTTCTTTTTATTAATTAGTACTCTTCATTTTTCTGCTTATTCATTTTCGCTCAAAACCTTTTTACAATATACAGCGTCGCTGTTGTTTGCGACTTACTCTGCCGGCAAAAGTAAGTCGTGTAAAAAATCAAATAGTAATTTATTGTTTAACATTAAAAAATTGAAAAAATGAAACGAATTATTTTTATGGGTATTGCCATTATGGCTATCTTTGTGAGTAGTTGTAAAAAAGAGGAAATGCAAGCACCCGAAGTTGTAACTCAAATAAAACAGCCCAATAAGTCAAAAATAGA
>CAYQWX010000104.1:0-4702 GCA_964421355.1 uncultured Bacteroidales bacterium | reverse complement strand
TATAATAATCTAGATAGTGTTACAAGTATTTTTTGCAAAATAACATATATGTTTTACAATTTATCCGAATAGCATTTTTGACCTCAGATAAATTCCGTAAGTTTTTATATTGAAGAAACTATAAGAATAAAAGTCTGCTGGATCCTTTGCTAAGAGGTGAGTTTTTTCTTGTGTATAGAGTAATATATCACAATAAGGATTAATTTGAGGTCTTGAAATTTTTCCACTTTTGATGCATATCAAAAGTGGAAATGAAAATTAAATTATTGATAATCAATACGACTTTTTGTCTTGAAAATTAAATTTATTCTACTTTTTTGTTTTTTCTATTTCGTTAGCTTTTTTATTGATTGCTTCAAAACGTTTTTTTTGTTCATCGTTAAAATATGGTGCAATTACTATAACTTTTGATCCGATAATGCCTATTTTTGTTAGTTCCGGTAGAGTTTTCATAGCGGCATCGTAGTTTCCTGCTTTTGCTTCTTTGGCAAGTTTTACATATTCATTTATTGCTTCTTCATAATAATCCAGTATTTTGTCATAATCTTTTTCTGCTATTATTTCATTAAATTCTTTTTCCCAATTTGTTGTTTTTTCATCATCATTATAATTGTTGGTATCTGTATTTTCTTCTTCGTTATATTCTTCAGAATCATTAGAAGTTTCATTATCATTATATTCTTCCTCATCTGAGTATTCGTCATTATCTGTATCGTTCATTGCTTTATCCATTTCTTCTATATAACTTGATGCTTCATGAAAAGATTTTGCATAATAAGTGATAACATAAAATTGATATCCCGCAATTAATGTTGCTAGCACAGAAATAACCAATGCGGCAATTATCAATCCTTTTTTAGTTATTCCATTTTTATTTGCCAATACTAATCCTATTATGCTTAATATTACCGCTATTATGCCGGGAAATAATGCATATATACCAAGACATGGGATAAAAGATATTACCAAAGCAATTATGCCGAAAACTAGTCCTAATATACCTAATGTTTGATGGGCGTTACTATTATTATTAACAGTGTTGTTATTTCCATTATTAGGCGGATTATTAGTTTCATTTTGTTTGTGTGTGTTTTCGGTATTATTTGTTTCATTATTACTATTACCGTTTTCTAAATTTTTGTTTTCATCCATATTTTTCAAATTTTATAGTTTTTGTGTTATCATTATTTTTACTTACTAACGTGTCTGACATTTGAGATTTTTTTATTTCTTCTTCTTGTTCTTCCTTTTCTTGCATAAAAAATACATATGCTACAAAAACTGTAATGGATAAATTGATTATGAAAATAAGAGTTACAAAGAACTTTTTTACTTTATCAGTATGTATTAATCCCAAAGCCATGCCTGATAATAGCAATCCTAAAATAGCAGGTAATAATGTATATGGATATAGTGTTTTATTAAAATAAAAAATTATAGTTGCTACTTGAATAAATAATGACATTATTGTTAAAATGATAGCAGCTTTGATTTCTGCTTCCTTTTGCTTTTTTATTTTTTCTTGAATATAACGTTTCTTTTCTTCTGACATTTTTTGTCTAGAACCGTATTTCCTTGAATTACTTACTTTATTAGGTGGTTTATTAGGGGTTGTCATAATAATAAAACATGTAAAGTTTTTACAAAGAAAAGCATTTTTAATTTAATAACAAAATTTTTTATATAATAGAAGGAGTGAAAATGAAAAAGTAGCGAGGGACGGGCTTGAACCGTCGACCTCATGATTATGAATCATGCGCTCTAACCAGCTGAGCTACCTCGCCAAAAAATTGGTGGCACAAAGATAATAATTTTTATATTAAACAAGCGTTTGGTTAAAATTTTTAAATAAGTTTTTTTTAGCCTTACATTTATTGGAAAAAAATATTTTCTTTGCAGTGGTAAAAAAAAAGAAACAATGAGAAAGTATTTTATTTTGTTTTCAGTAGCCTTGTTTTTGAGCTTAACTAGTTTGGCTCAAAAGGCAATTGTTGACCCTAATGCTGCTATGAGATGGACATTAAATGAAACGGTAAAAATTAAAGGAGAATTGTTAAAACGGATTATTGAAAAACACCCCGAGTACAAATCTAATCCGGCTATTAATAAAGCACTAAAAGATGGTAACGAGGTAGTAGTATCAGGAGGTTCGGATGTGGAGAGTGAAGTTCATGCCGTAATAAATCCTACAGATACACAAAACATTGTGGTAAGTCCTATAAAAATGTCAAATAGTGGCATTTCTTGTCCCGTATATTATACAAAAGATTTTGGACAAACATGGCAAACAAGTTCTTTTGTAAATATGCCACATGAAGACGGTACAATGTCTGGCGGCGGCGGTGACCCTGTTTTTACAGTAGATGCAAATGGTAGGATATATTTTTCGTGGATAGATCTTTATGCAAGTGTTTTAACATTCTTAGGAGGAGGTGATGCAAATATGGGAATATTCTGGGCATATTCAGATGATGGTGGTGTAACGTGGAATACTCCTGCTAATGATACTATTTTGCTCGGACAACTTCATTTTGCTGCAGGTGGACAAGTAGATGGAATATCATCTCCTATTTCCGATAAGCAATGGATGGCTTGTGATGTGAATGAAAACTCACCATATAAGAATAATGTTTATGTTTCTTATGTTACATTAAGCCAAGATACTAATGGATATTCTCATTATCAAATAAAGTGTAAAACAAAACCTGCTGATCAAGATATGTTTACTACGGAAGCATTAGTGGCAGACTCTACACAATTCTTATTTACTCAATTTTCCAGTATTACAGTAGATGCTGATGGAAATGTACATGTGTCTTTTTATGGGTATGCAAAAAATGATTCGAATATGGCAGTTTGGCAATCAGTATCTACAGATGGTGGTCAAACTTTTTCTGCTCCGGATAGAATTAGTTATGTAACATTTAATTTACCATTGTTTACCCCTGATAGTTTAGGTCCTGATACTATACCAGGTATAAGTAATAAAAGGTTGTATCCATCTCCTTATATGGCAGCTCATCCAACTAATGGGGAAGTATATATGACATGGACAGCTTTTGGGGTAAATACTCATGGTAATACTTTATCGGATATTTATTTTTCAAAATATAATAATGGAACATGGTCATCTCCTATAAAAGTAAATAATGATAACTTGCCAACCGCTCAAAATTATTATTCCTCAATATGTACAAACAATAATGGAGACATAGTTATAAGCTGGTATGATAGAAGAGAAGATACAATTCCTACATCGGCACCTTATCCCGCAGAATATTATTATGGGATAAGTAGTGATGACGGTCAAACTTTTAGTAATGTGAAAGTTACTTCCCAATCTACAGATTTTGCACATATAGGTGATAATAATCAAGGATTTGGAATAGGGGAATATACACAAGTGTTGGCTACAAATCATTATATTATTCCTGTATGGACAGATAATAGGGAAAATAATGGAGATTTGAATATTTATGCTGCCTTTATAAATAAAGATACACCATCACCATCAGCAGTTAGAATTGAAAATATCTTACATAATGTTTCTATTTATCCAAATCCTGCTACAAACTATATAGTTGTAAAATCAGACTTAGAAAATGTTAACGCTACAATTATCACTCAAAAAGGGCAAAAAATAAAAACAGTTAATTTAAATGGAGAAAAAAACAGAATAGATGTAAGAGGTTTGAAAGCAGGAATATATTATTTAGTGTTAGAAGAAAAAGGAAGAGTTGTTTCAAGTAAATCTTTTGAAGTGGTAAAGTAATTAAATAAAACATATTATTTATAAAAAGAGCTTGTTATTTGTATGACAAGCTCTTTTTTATTTAGATAAATATATTTTAATAAAGAAAAAAGTTTTAATTTTGCACGCCAAATCGGATGTGATGGATAAAAGGAAGATTTTCCTTAAAGAGTAGCATCCAAAAAATAAAAAATTATGGATAGAATAGAATTAAAAGGACAATTAAGAACACCAGGAAGAAAAGAAAGTTCTAAAATTAGAAAAGAAATGATGGTTCCTTGTGAATTGTATGGAACTGCACTTGACGGTAATATTCACTTTAAGGTAAAAGAAGTGGATTTAAAGAAAATTACTCACACTCACAGGGCTTATATTGTAGAGCTTGATATTGATGGTAAAAAATATGAAGCAATTTTGCAAGATGTAAATTTTCATCCTGTAACCGACAGACCGCTTCATTGTGACTTTTTATTTGTAAATGAAGAAAAACCTGTAAAAATTAATGTTCCTGTAGAATTAGTAGGAGTTGCAGAAGGTGTGAAAATGGGAGGTAAGTTGATGAATCCTACAAGATATTTGAAAATAAAAGGAATGTTAAAAGATTTGCCAAATACAGTACAAGTAAATGTGGAAAAATTGTTTATAGGACAAACAATAAAGGTTTCTAATTTGTCTCCTGAAGGATACACAATACTTAATGCTCCAAATACTGTTGTTGCAGCAGTTAAGGCAACAAGAGCAAGTATAGCGGCAGCTGCAGCAGCAGAAAAAGAAGAAGGAAAATAAATTTTTTATTTTATCAAAAGATATAATAGAAGGGGGAGCTTAGAGTGGCTTCCCCTTTTTTTATTTTATATTTTTAATCAATGATGTTCTAAATATCTTTTGTTTAAAGATATATAATATTTTTTGTAACTTGTTAGGAACTGGACTTTTTACCTTTTATCCTTT
>CAYQWX010000103.1:0-4800 GCA_964421355.1 uncultured Bacteroidales bacterium | reverse complement strand
AACTATAATGATAAGATTATTTTTCTTTATACTCATTTTTCCTATGATAGGATATCCGCAGCAATCTATAAAAAACAAATACTCGTTTAAGATTGCACTTATGAAATATAACGGTGGGGGAGACTGGTATGCCAACCCAACATCTTTACCCAATTTAGCCAAATTTGCAAATGAACATTTGCACACTAATATAGACCCTGATTATGCCGTAGTGGAACCCGGAAGCATGGAGATTTATAATTATCCATTTGTTCACATAACAGGACACGGAAATATTTATTTTACTCCTCAAGAAGCTTCTAATTTGAGAAAATATCTCATTTCCGGTGGTTTTTTACACATATCCGACAACTATGGATTGAATAAATATATTAGGCGTGAAATGAAAAAAGTATTTCCCGATGCAGATTTTGTTGAATTACCTAACTCACACCCAATATATCACCAAAAATATGATTTTCCCCATGGATTACCTAAAATACATAAACATGATGGCTTGCCTGCACAAGGATTTGGGATTTTTTATAAAGGGAGATTAGTGGTATTCTATGATTATCAGTGTGATTTGGGAGATGGGTGGGAAGACCCTGAAGTACATCACGATCCTCCTGAAAAAAGGTTAGCAGCCCTTAGGATGGGGGCAAACCTTTTGGAGTATGTTTTTAGCCATTAAAAACAGTTTATTTATTAACTTTGCAAATTATCAAATGTAATTATGCTAAAAATCTATAAGTTTTTATATATCTTATTTTTTTTAATCTTAATTATATTTCCTTTCAAAAATATTTTTGCAGATAACACTACTTATGCAAAATTGGAAGTTTCTATTCCAGAGATAATTGTGGGCAATACATTCATAGAAATTACATTAACAAATAATGGACAAATTGCTTATAACCAACCTATTTACATAAATGATTCCTTATATGAAATGGGGATAATAGAAAAAAGACAAAGTAAAAAAATTGATTTTTTTGTAAAAAATACCTGCACATCAATTGCTATAAAAGATTATCAAGGAAAAGTTATTTTTTCAAAAAAAATAAAACCTATTCCTCTTTGGATGTCTATATTGCCACCATTGTTAGCAATTATTTTAGCCTTTGTTTTCAAAGAAGTTTTTTCATCCATATTTTTAGGTTTATATTCGGGTAGTGCAATTATTGCCACTTATATCCATTCAAGTATTTTATCCGGATTGTTATATGGCTTTTTATCTTTATACGACTATCTTGTAAATGCTTTATCCGATTCTGGACATGCATCCATTATTATATTTTCAATTCTTATAGGAGGAACAGTAAATATAATCTCACAAAACGGTAGCATGAAAAGTATTATTGCTCGCTTATCCCGACATGCTACAGATAGAAAATCGGGGCAATTGATAAGTATGATAATGGGAATAATAATATTTTTTGATGATTATGCAAATACTCTTGTAGTGGGAAACACCATGAGACCTATTACTGATAAACTAAAAATATCCAGAGAAAAATTAAGCTATATTGTAGATTCCACAGCGGCTCCTGTAGTAGCAATGGCATTTATTACTACATGGATAGGTGCAGAACTTTCTTACATAAAATCAGGATTAGATGTAGTGAATCTTAACGAATCTCCGTATCTGGTTTTTTTACATTCTTTAAAATATTCCTTTTATCCTGTTTTTACCTTGGTATTTATGTTTTTCATAATCATAATGCGGCGTGATTTTGGTCCAATGTTAGCTGCCGAAAAAAAGGCTGCAAATACCATTATACAAAAAACTTCTAATACTACAATAACACAAAATACTCCTATTAGTCTGGCAATCATTCCAATACTTATAATTATATTTGGCACTTTGTGTGGTTTGTTCTATACGGGGTATGATAATGCTATATGGAATAGTAATCAATCTTTTTTGTTAAAGATATCGGAAACATTGGGCAAATCAGACTCTTTCAAAGCACTTACATGGGCGTCTTTGTTATCGTTAATTGTAGCGATAGCTTTAAGCTTATGGAATAAAATATTTTCTTTACAAAAAGCAATGGAGCATACATTAAATGGTTTTAAATCAATGCTTCAAGCCATTGTTATACTTATTCTTGCTTGGTCATTGGCAAGTGTTACTATGCAATTGCACACCGCAGATTTTTTTACGGAAATCTTTTTATTTTTTGATACATCACCCGTTTTATTACCTGCAATTACTTTTATTATTGCTGCTCTTATATCTTTTTCTACAGGGTCATCATGGGGAACCATGGCAATACTTTATCCGATAATGTTGCCTGTAAGTTGGCAAATATCAACACATGGTGGACTTAATTACGCTTATTCTTTTCATATATTTTATGGTGTGGTAGCTGCAGTAATAACAGGCTCGGTGTTTGGAGATCATTGTTCGCCAATTTCCGACACCACCATTTTAAGCTCTATGGCAAGTAGCTGCAGGCATATAGACCATGTGAGAACGCAGATGCCTTATGCGATAACAGTAGCAGTGGTAGCACTTGTGATAGGTATAATTCCTACATCTTTTAACATACCTTTTTGGATTATGTATATTGTAGGTACAGCAGTATTATTTGTAATAGTAAAATATTTTGGAAAAAGAGTTTAATTATGAAAAATATAGGGTTATTCTTCGGGTCTTTTAATCCAATACATATAGGGCATTTGGCAATAGCTAACTACATTGTTGAATACAGCAATTTAGACAAGGTTTGGTTTGTAATTTCTCCTCATAATCCACATAAAAATAAAGCAAGTTTACTGGCAGATTATCATCGTTATTATATGGTAAATTTAGCAATAGAAGATGATGCCAGATTTTATGCTTCAAATATAGAGTTTCATTTGCCACAACCATCTTATACAATAAACACCTTAACATATCTCAAAGAAAAATATCCTGAAAAAACTTTTTCTTTGATAATGGGAGCAGATAATCTAAAAAACTTTCACAAATGGAAGAATTCTGAATATATTTTAAATAATTATGAAATACTTGTTTATCCCCGTCCTAATTATGATTTAATTACGAATCCGTATCCACAAGTAAAAATTGTAAATGCACCGCTTATGGAAATATCCGCTTCATTTATACGCAAAGCCATAAAAGCCGGAAAAGACATGCGATATTTTTTACATCCCAAAGTATGGGAATATTTGGAAGAAATGCATTTTTATAAATGAAAATAAACCATTTAATTAACATATTTTCATTACTTTTGTAAAAAAATAGATTATTATGAATAATAAAAGGGGTATTCTTTTAAAGTTTATCGCAGTATATGTCTTTACCATTATAGCAGGAACGTTGTTTTTTGTTTATATGAACTTTGTTGATTTGAGCAAGGACCTTACTAATCGCTATAATGATTTTGTAAATATTGAGCAAACCCAACTGAAAAATATTGGAGACATAATAACAAAAGGTGGTTATAATTTTTACAACTCTCTAAATGATACTCTTTATACTCAAAAAGAAAAAATTCAAAAGTCATTTGGATACATAAATTCATACCCTGCCACTATTGCAACAATTTTTGTAATGGACGATGAAAACAATATTTTATTCACAAACAACAATGCCCTAAAAAAAGATAATGATTTTGCATTAAAAGTTTTTCCAATAAAAAATAATATTCAGGAAATATCATCTTTTGCAAGAATAAAAGGTAAATATTCAAAAATTTATAAAATTGACAGTGTTGGTTATTTAACTTTTGCTATTTATTTGAATTCTCCAAAACTTATCATTGGTATAATCAAAGATGATGCTCAAATCAAAAAATTATTAAAAGAATACGAAAAAGAACAAAAAGCAAGTATTTATAAGCAAATTTATGTAGAAGTTCCTGGATTTTTCATATTATTTTCTTTAATAATATTATTGCTGATTTATACGGTATTTAAGCCACTAAAAAAACTCAAGGGGATTATAGTCAAGATGAATGAAGGTGATTTTGATATAAGAATTGATGATAAAGACAAAAAAGATGATGAAATAGGGATATTATTTAAATCTTATGATAAATTAATTAAGTCTCTACACAAAGTTGTAGAATTTACAACACAAATAGGAAAAGGTAATCTTGACCACGAATTTACTCCTTTAAGTGAAAAAGATATGCTTGGAAAATCTTTAATCCAAATGAGGGATAATCTAAAGAAAGTACAAGAAGAAGAGAGGAAAAGAAAAAAGGAAGATGAGCAAAGAAATTGGATAGCAAACGGATTAGCTAAATTCTCAGATATATTAAGAAAAAATAACGATGACTTGGAAGAACTTGGAGATGAAATAATTAGTGAATTGGTGCATTATGTAGGTGCTGTACAAGGAGGTATATTCTTATATGAAGACAAAGAAGAAGAACTACATTTACTATCTGCTTATGCATATAACAGAAAAAAATATTTACAAAAAACGGTGAAATTTGGAGAAGGATTGGTGGGAACATGTGCTATTGAAAAAGAAAAAATCTATCTAAAAAATATTCCCGAAGATTATATATCTATTACTTCAGGCTTAGGCGAGACTCCTCCCAAATATTTATTACTAATGCCGTTAAAAATAGAAGACAAGGTATATGGAGTGATAGAACTGGCATCTTTACAACCATTTGAAGATTATAAAATAGAATTTATAGAAAAAGTAAGCGAAAGTATAGCATCTATTATAAACAACCTCAAAATAAATATAAAAACAAAAGAACTACTTGAAAGTTCTCAACAACAAGCAGAGGAATTATCAGCCCAAGAAGAAGAAATGAGACAAAATATGGAAGAACTTCAAGCCACTCAAGA
>CAYQWX010000102.1:0-4934 GCA_964421355.1 uncultured Bacteroidales bacterium | reverse complement strand
TGAATTTGAGCCGTTTGAGTTATTTGATATCTAAAACCACAGTATTATTTATATTGTCTGCTATTCAAACATTCTCATTTGTGATTATTGGAAATTATGTATTAGGTATTAAAGGGTTAAATTGGGAATATTGGCTTATGTTGTTTTCTATTAGTGCCTTTTCCAATATGTTGGGACTAAATATTTCTTCTTCTTTCAATTCTGTTGTTACTATTTATATACTTATTCCTCTGGTTATGATACCTCAGATGATATTAGGTGGAGCAATGTTTAGTTTTGATAAATTAAATAAATTATTTACCCGTCCCGACAAAGTACCTATTATTGCAGACCTTATGGCAACACGCTGGGCTTATGAAGGACTAATGGTAACTCAGTTTAAAGAAAATAAATTTGAAAAAAAATTATATCCTCTTGAAAAAGAAGAAAGTATTTATAATTTCAAACAAGTATATTATGTGCCTACTCTTCGTGAAAAATTAGAATTTTTATCAAAAAATATAAACAATACTCACGGGGATACAGTAAGAATGGTAAATGAAATTAAAGCATTGTTTAAGCATGAATTAGCATATTTGCAAAAAGATAAATATACTAAGCCAAAATGTGATTGTGCTACGAAATGGAATGATGCAAAAAATATCAATTATGATTTAATCAACGAAACTTACGACTATTTGAACAAATTGGATAAATATTATTCTGATAGGTTCTTAGTGGCAAATCAAAAGAAAGAACGAGTAATACAATATTTACTTAAAAAGAATAAAAAATTATTTTATAAACTAAAAGATAATTATTACAACGAGAGTGTAGCCGACATAGTAAAAAAAGTATTTGAAAAAAATAAAATTATACAATATAAAGACAGACTTGTGCAGCAAGTAGATCCAATATATGAAGAACCTGTGGTAGAAGGATTCTTTGACTATAGAGCACATTTTTATGCTCCCGTAAAACATTTTGCGGGGAAATTTTTTAATACATTTTATTTCAATGTAATAGTAATTTGGTTAATGACAATAATTTTATTTATAACTTTGTATTTTGATTTTTGGAAAAAAATTATGTCGGCAAGATTATTGAAAAAAATATTTAAATTATGATAAAAAAAATTTTAACGGTATTGGTAATTGCTTTTTCTGTAATGTATTTAGCTTCTTGTAGTAGTAATAATGAATCGGGAAACAACGAAAATGATATGGAAATACCGGATTCTTTATTAAAGGAAGATTCAGTTCCAAAAGTATCGGAAAAATCTATAGAAGATTTGGTGCAAAACATATCTTCACCTATTGAAATGTCTTCTCTTATAAAATCAACAGGAGTAAAATTTATGCCAGAATTGCTTGCTCCTACTCAAAATGTAGATAAATATGCTACAAGTGTGGAACGCTCATTAGCTCTTGGTATATTTGGTACAGATATTGGCTATCTTAATTTATATAACCAAACCAGATTTATTGTAGATTACCTTACTGCAATAAAAACACTGGCAGAAGGAATAAAAGTAGATCAATTTTTTGACTTTAACGCACTTAAAGAATTGGCAACATCTGGAGAAAATGTGGACTCTCTAATGTATTTATCAGTATCCAGTTTTAACAAAATAGATAAGTATTTGCGAGAACATAACCGCTCAAATATAAGTGTATTGATTATTACCGGTGTGTGGATAGAAGGTATGTATTTTGCCTGCAAAATAAATGAAGAAGTGCAAAATAAAAAAATAGCAGATAGAATAGCAGAACAAAAAAATGTATTATCTAATTTAGTTTTAATACTAAAACAGTATAAAGGAGATGATAACTTTACTAAATTAGTAAAAAATCTTGAAAAATTAAAAGAAGCATACGAGCCTATAGAAATTACTTATGAACTGGGAGAACCTGAAATGGTGGAAAAAGATGGCATGCTTGTTGTTGTTCAAAATGAAAAGCCTGTAATTACGGCAACAGAACAAGATTATAAAAATATATCTAAAGTTATAGAAGAAATAAGATTTGATATTCTTAAACAATAGATTTTAAAACAAAGTGGAAATGAAATCATTAAACGCTGTTTTTATATTATTCATATTATCCTTTTTTGTTAATACGGATTCTTTTGCCCAATGTAATGCAAAGTTAGTAGATATAGCAGTAGGACAAAATAGGGGTGCTACATATATGAAAGATTTTAGGGTGAAACTACCAGCTTCTCAACCAGGAAAACCAAAACCTATTGCACGATTCAAAATAATGTTAAATGCTGGTACGCATTACAGATTTAATGTGGCAAAAGCAAAAGAATTTGCAGGAGCACCCGTTATACAATTATATGAAGGGAAAAGATTGTTAGGAACATCTTATTTAGCTTCAAAAGATAAAGATTTCAAGATGTTTGATTTTCTTTGTTCCAAAACAACAACTTACGAGTTGATTATTACATTCAGAAATGGCAAAGCCGGCTGTGCAGTAGCAATAATGTCTCTTGTCCAAAAATGATAAAGTGGTAAAACCTAAAAAAAGACTTGGGCAACATTTCCTAAAAGATGTACATATTGCTCAAAGAATTATAGAAGCATTTGCTCCTGTTCAGGAAGATTTTATTATAGAAATAGGATTTGGTACTGGTGTGCTTACCCAATATATTTTAGATAAAGATGCCTTATTTTTAGATGTTGATAAGGAATCTTTTGCATTTATGACTAAAAAATATCCACAGTATAAACATAAATTTAAACTGGCAGATTTTTTACAACTTCCTTTACAAGAGTACGGTAAAAATATAGCTCTTATTGGAAACTTACCATACAATATATCTTCACAAATATTTTTCAAAATACTTGATAATAAGGATATAATAAAGCATTCTGTTTTTATGGTACAAAAAGAAGTTGCTCAACGTTTAGTGTCATCGGGTAATAATAAAGAATACGGAATTTTATCAGTATTATTAGGTGTCTATTATGATATAAAACTATTGTTTGATGTAAAACCCGGAGCATTTAATCCTCCTCCCAAAGTAGTGTCGTCAGTAATAAGTATGAATAGAAACAATGTGAAAAATATAGGTGTTCCGGATACATTTTTCAAACAAGTGGTGAAATCCGCTTTTTCCCAAAGAAGAAAAATGTTACGAAACACTCTTTCTCCTTTTCTCAAAGGTGAAAAAATATCCCAAAACATTAGTGCCTATTTAAATAAACGCCCCGAACAGCTATCTCCAAGAGATTTTATATTATTAGCTACAGAACTATTTAGTATTACAAAACTTTAATTATATTACACTACAAATATCTCACATATTTTCTACATTTGCAGTAAATAATAAATTATAATGTAAAATGATTAAGACAGGGATAATAACCATAGGGGACGAATTATTATTGGGACAAGTAATAAACACCAATGCTACTTGGCTTGGGCAACAATTGTTTAACAATGGTTTTGAAGTGGCAAAAGCTATAACAATACAAGATAACAAAGATGAAATAATTAAGGCATTAAATGAATTTGCAAATATTTATCCAGTTACTATAATAACGGGAGGCTTAGGACCAACAAATGATGATATTACAAAAAAAGTTCTTTCTCAATATTTCGATAAACCATTAGTTTTCAGTGAAGAAGCATATAGTTTGATAGAAAAGGTGTTAGAAAAACGCCATGCTTCTATGAATGAATTAAACAAACAGCAAGCAATGCTCCCACAAGGGATAAAACTTGTAGAAAATTATAACGGTACTGCTTGGGGAATGATTTTTGATTATACACATAAAGATTACGGTAATACACACTATATAGTTTCTCTTCCAGGGGTCCCTTTTGAAATGAAACCGATGTTTGAAAAAGCAGTTCTGCCATTTTTGAAAGAAAAATTCCAATCACCTGTATTTGTGCACAAAACTGCAATTATAGAAGGAATACCAGAAAGTGAATTGGCAATACAATTAGAAAAATGGGAAAATAACTTACCATCAAGTATTAAATTAGCATATTTACCTCAAGCAGGAATAGTAAGGTTAAGATTGTCAATGCAAGGTGAAAATAAAACAGAAATAGAAAAAGAATTAAATCTACAAATAAACAAATTACAGAAAATAGTAAAAAATAATTTTGTAGGAATAGAAGAAGCTCCACTTGAAAAAATGGTGGGGGATTTGTTGAGGAAAACAGAGAAAACCGTTTCTACGGCAGAAAGCTGTACTGGAGGATATGTCGCACATTTGATAACATCAATACCAGGCTCTTCTGATTATTTTATAGGTAGTGTAGTTAGTTACGCAAATGAGGTAAAAATGAATGAATTGGGAGTGAGTAGAGATGTGTTGGGAAAATATGGTGCAGTTAGCCAACCTGTAGTAGAGCAAATGGCAAAAGGAGTAAAAACGAAATTAAAAACGGATTATTCAATAGCAGTATCGGGAATAGCAGGTCCTTCTGGTGGTACATCTGATAAACCTGTGGGTACAGTATGGATTGCAGTAGCTTCTCCAACAGGTATTATAAGTAAAAAATATGTTTTTGGATATGACCGCTTGCGTAATATCCGTAATAGTGCGATGCAAGGACTAATAATGTTGTATAATGAATTGAAAAAACAAGTATAACTGTTTATGAGTTGGGAATTTTTTGTAGCCAAGAGTATTGTATTCAAAGATAAGTCTAAAGTATCTAGACCAATTATAAATATCGCCTTAATAGGTATTGTAATAAGTTTGGCTGCAATGATTGTTTCTATAGCAGTAGTATCAGGGTTTAAAGATGTGATAAAAGAAAAAGTTTCGGGATTTGCTGCTCATATAGAAATAACAAATTATACTTTAAACAACTCTTTTGAAACTGCTCCTGTAAATAAAAACCAAACTTTTTTACCACTTATAAAAAATATACCGGAAGTAAAGCATGTGCAAATTTTTGCAACAAAATCTGGTATAATAAAAACTCCTT
>CAYQWX010000101.1:0-5012 GCA_964421355.1 uncultured Bacteroidales bacterium | reverse complement strand
GCAATAATGTATCTCGACAAAGCCAAAAGAGCAGACAAAAAATTTATAGATGCATATTTACTTGCTGCCAATATTTATGAAGAAACTTCTGCTTTTGAGAAAGAAATAGAGGAATATAAAAGAGTAGTGGATATAAATCCTTCTTATTCTCCAAAAGTATATTTTTTCTTAGGTGAAACTGAATACAGAATGGCTCATTATGATGATGCTGTGGAACATCTTAGATGGGTATTTGGATTTCCTAATGTAAGTGATAAAATAAAAGAGTATGCAAGTGATGTGCTAAAAAAAGCAAAATTTGCAGTTTATGCAGTAAAACACCCTGTCCCTTTTAAGCCCGAAAACTTAGGACCAAATATAAATACTGTTTATGACGAGTATTGGCCATCACTTACTATTGATGGAAAAACATTATTTATTACGCGACTTATTCCCAAAAATCCAAATCTTCCGATAAGCCAACTTAATTCACAAGAAGATTTTTTTGTGAGTCATAAAGTGAATGGCAAATGGACAAAAGCCAAACCGTTAGGACCTCCTATAAATACTTCTTTGAATGAAGGAGCACCCACAGTATCTGCTGATGGTCAATCGTATTATTATACGGCATGTAACAGAAGAAACGGATATGGTAAGTGTGATATTTATTTTTCCAGACGAGTGGGGGAACACTGGACCAAGCCTGTAAATATAGGACCTCCTATAAATACTAAATATTGGGAAAGCCAACCATCTATAACACCAGATGGTAGAACATTGTATTTTGCAAGTGGTCGTCCGGGAGGTAAGGGAAAAATAGATTTGTGGTTGTCCCATAAGTTGCCTAATGGTAGCTGGAGTAAACCGATAAATCTTGGAGACAGCATAAATACTAAACTTAATGAAATGTCACCGTTTATTCATCCTGATGGAAGAACATTATATTTTTCATCGGAAGGGTGGCCAGGCATGAGTGGTTTTGATTTGTTTGTATCTTACCGCATAAATGATACTACTTGGACTACTCCAATTAATTTAGGTTATCCTATCAATACCAATGGTGACGAGATAGGTCTTATTGTGGACGGACGCGGTGATTATGCTATGTTCTCTTCTTCCCGTAGCACAGAATACGGTAAGGACATTTATCAATTTCCATTATACAACAAAATTAAACCCAAAGGTTCGGTAACTTATGTAGAAGGGAAGATAATAGATGCTAAAACAGGAGACCCAATTGCTGCTGACATAGAACTTATTGACATAGATAAAGATTCCCTTATTGCCAAAACTTCGTCAAATCCTGCAGACGGTTCATATTTAGTGCCGTTGCCCACAGAGAGAGATTATGCTATGAGTATAATGAAAAAAGATTATATGATGTATTCTGAAAACTTTTCATTAAAAAATCTCAAAAATCCTGATAAACCGTACAATTTGAATGTGAAACTACAGCCTATTGAAATAGGAAACAAATCTATTCTTAAAAATATATTTTTTGAAACGGATTCTTATGTACTAAAGCCGGAGTCTAAAGCTGAACTAAATAAACTTATTACTTTTCTTAAGCAAAATCCTACTGTAAAAATAGAAATAAGTGGGCATACGGATAATCGGGGCTCACGGGAACATAATCTAAAGTTATCATTAAATAGAGCAAAAGCAGTATATGATTATCTTGTGCAGCATGGAGTAGATAAAAACAGACTTACTTACAAAGGATATGCTTTTGACAAACCAATAGCTACTAATGATACTCCTGAAGGTAGGGCTCTGAATAGGAGAACCGAATTTAAGATTGTGGGAATGTAATTAGGTGATATTTATTCTCCGTAATTAGGTATTTGGGGGTGCGGTATGTAGTTGCCTGTTTCATTTCTTTGCATAATATATAGCTCTTTACCGTTGGTAATCAGTAGATATTTTGCTTGTTGTGGTAAATTGTATTTAGCTATTTGTTCCAATACTTTGTTTGTTAGTTTTATGGAAGGAGCTTTGCATTCTGCAATCATAAATGGTAAGCCTTTTTTATTATAGACTACTATATCCATTCTTTTTGGTTTACCATATACTTTTATAGGTTGTTCGGTTTTTATAAGATTTACAGGATACCCTTTTTTTATTAGTAAATAAATTATTTGTTGTCTTACTTTTTCTTCGGGAGTAAGTGCTACATATTTTCTTCTTGTGATATCATATATGTATAATTTGCCATCTATTTTTTTTATTTTTTGTAACACTTTGGATTTAGCATTTTATTTCACATTTATTACAACGAGATAAGTCTCCATTTAAACGTTTTTCTACCAAATTTACAATCTCCTCTTTTAATGGAACAATTGGTATATCTTTTATTACATCATAAGCAAATGCGTTAAGTAGCATTAGTCTGGCATCTTTGTGTGGTATGCCTCTTGCTCTTAAATAAAACAGTTGTTCTTCATCTACTTGTCCTGTGGCAGAACCGTGACTACATATTACATCGTCTGCGTATATTTCAAGCTGTGGTTGAGAATATACATGTGCGTCGCTTGTGAGCAGTATGTTTTTGTTGTTTTGTTGTGCATCTACTTTTTGTGAATCTTGACGGACAAGTATTTTCCCTTCAAATGCTCCTGTGGCATAGTCATCTATTATACCTTTGAATAATTCTCTGCTTGTGGTTTCTTCTTCTTTATGATTTATTAATGTCCAATTATCAACATATTGTCCTTTATCTACAAGGTAAAGTCCATACATTTCATGGTAACTTCCTTTGAGTAGGTTTGCAACAATATTATTTCTTACTACTCCTCCGTGCAGAGTTACGGTAAGAGTCTTCACATTGCTATTGGGCGATTGGTGTATGTAGGTGTTTGTAAGTTGATAAGATTCGTTGTGTGTGTTTTGTAGTCTTATATATTCTACATGAGCATTTTTATTTGCAATTATTTGCATAATAGAATTGTTGAGAAAATATTTTGGAAAAATGCTATGTTCACAAAGAAGGATTTTGATTTGAGAATTTTTGCCTGCCACAATGAGACTATGTGGAGATAAAAACACCTCTTCCAGTGCAGATACCAGATTTATTAATTGTAAAGGCTTTTCTACCACTATATTATCGGGAATATATACAAAAAATCCATCTTGAGAAAATAGGTTGTTTAATGCTACCAAAGGGTCTTTGGTGTTTATGTCTTTATTTAAATGTGTATTTATTATTTCTTTGTATCCGTTTTGGTAAGCATACAATAAACTTCCATATACTACTCCTTCTTTTGTGGTTGTTAGTTTATTTGTTTCTTTATCTGTAGAATACCAGCCGTTTACCAGTGTAGCTTTGTGAGCATCCATATTAGGAATGTCGCATTCAAACAAATCGTTGGAATGGACTTTAGATTCGTCTTTTTGTAAATAATAAACAAAATTGTTTTTGAATATTTTTTGAAAATTATAATAGCGGTATTCTTCTACTTTTTTGTTTGGTATTGCAAGTTTCCCTGATGCAAACAAATCTTTTGCATTTTCGGAATATTGTTTATATATATTACCTGTCGCTTTATTTTTTTCTTCTTTTATTTCTTCGTAGAAAGAGAGAAAATTTTTGAACAGGTTTTCAACTTTCTTTTTCATATAGCCGGTCCTCCTATGTTATGCTTGTTCTTTTATCCAGCCATAACCTTTTTCTTCAAGTTCTAATGCCAGTTCTTTTCCTGCTGTTTTTATTATTTTCCCTTTGTAAAGAATATGAACAATGTCGGGAACAATATAATCCAATAATCTTTGGTAGTGAGTGATGACAATAAAAGATCTTTCGGAAGAACGAAGTTTATTTACACCATTGGCTACTATGCGTAAAGCGTCTATATCCAAACCTGAATCCGTTTCGTCCAATATTGCCAACTTGGGTTCTAACACAGACATTTGAAAAATTTCATTTTTCTTTTTTTCTCCTCCGGAGAATCCTTCGTTTACTGCACGGTTAGTTAATTGTGTGTCTAACTCCAATAATTTTTGTTTTTCGCGTATAAAACGCAAAAATTCTGCAGCAGACATTTCTTCTTTATTTTCATATTTTCTTTTGGAATTTACTGCAGCTTTTAAGAAGTTCATCATAGATACTCCGGGAATTTCTACTGGGTATTGAAAGCTTAAAAATATTCCCATTGCTGCTCTCTCTTCGGGTGGATAATCTAATAAGTTTTTTCCGTAAAATAATATTTTACCTTTTGTTACTTCGTATCCGGGTTTTCCTGTAATAACGGCAGCAAGTGTGCTTTTACCTGATCCGTTAGGTCCCATTATGGCATGTACTTCACCTTCGTTTATAGTTAAATCAAGTCCTTTTAATATTTCTTTGCCATTTATTTCAGCATGTAAATCTATTATTTCTAACATTTTTTTCTTTTCCATAATTTTTTCTTTTTTATCCTACACTTCCTTCAAGGGTTATTTGTAATAATTTTTGAGCTTCTACTGCAAACTCCATTGGTAATTTTTGAATTACTTCTTTTACATATCCGTTTACTATCAGTCCCACAGCATCTTCTGTCGGGATTCCTCTTTGGTTGCAATAAAATATTTGGTCTTCGCTTACTTTTGATGTAGTTGCTTCGTGTTCTACAGTAGCTGTTTTGTTTTCTATTTCCATATAAGGGAAGGTATGGGCTCCACATTTATCTCCCATAAGCAGGGAGTCGCATTGTGTGTAATTGCGGGCATTTTCAGCACTTTTCATTATTTTTACAAGTCCGCGATAACTATTTTCACTATATCCTGCGCTTATTCCTTTTGAGATTATGCGGCTACGTGTATTTTTGCCTATGTGTATCATTTTGGTTCCCGTATCCGCTTGTTGATAATTATTTGTTACAGCCACTGAGTAAAATTCACTTATACTATTATCTCCTTTGAGTATGGTACTTGGATATTTCCAAGTAATAGCCGAACCTGTTTCTACTTGTGCCCATGTAAGTTTTGAATTTTCTCCTTCACATAGTCCGCGTTTTGTTACAAAGTTGAAAATACCACCTTTGCCATTTTTATCTCCG
>CAYQWX010000100.1:0-5037 GCA_964421355.1 uncultured Bacteroidales bacterium | reverse complement strand
AAAGCATTTAATACAAAAGACTACAACAACGCTAAAAGCAAATATTCTGACGCTTCCAAATTGAAACCTGACGAAAAATACCCCAAAGACAAAATTGCTGAAATTGATAAAATCCTTGCACAGCAAGCTGCAATCGCAAATTATAAAAAATTAAAAGCTGAAGCAGACAGACTATATAATAACAAACAGTTTGAAGAAGCCTTGGCAAAATATAAATCTGCACTTGAATTTAAACCTACATCCCAATATGTCAAAAATCGTATAAATGAGATAGAAGACTACTTAGCAGAACAAGCCAAAGCTAAAGAACGGGCAAAGAAACGTGAAGAAGCTTACAAAAAAGCTATTGCAGAAGGAGACAAATACTTCACACAAAAAGATTATAAAAATGCTCTAACCGCATACAAACGGGCAAAAGACATAAAACCTAACGAATCTTATCCAAAACAACAAATCTCAAAAATAAATGGGCTATTAGCACAAACCAATCCGGCTCCTGCAAAAAATAAAGATGAGGAAGTTCTAAAAAAACTCAATTCGGTAAACTTTAACGATAAAGAAGCTACAAAAAAATATTTATCCGAACTTGCAAGAAAATATCCCGAGGGTAAAACAGTCGAAAATTATGATTTGAAAAATCAAAAAATAGTTCGTATAATAATAAACAAAAACGGAATAGCCACCGAATATCGTAAAGTTATTCATGATTGGGGAGGTGTTTATTATTTCAAAAACGGACAAAGTATATCAAAAACAATTTTTACTAATGAAACAGGTCAAAATTAAAAATAAAAAATTATGAAAAAAATATTTTTAGCATTCGCTCTTATAAACCTCATTATAACACAGGGGTTCACACAAGACAAAAAATTCTTGAAAGAATATTTATCAGTATTGGCAAATGATAGTCTGGAAGGAAGAAAACCTGGCACACCAGGAGCAGAAAAAGCAAAAAATTACATAGTAAATTTTCTGAAAAAGAATAATATTAAGCCATTTGGCAAAACATACTTGCAACCATTTGAAGTAGTAAGTAAAATTGTATTAGGCAAATCAAATTGGTTAAATTTCGATGGAAATAAAAATATTCCTGTAAAGAAATGTTATACTCCAATTTCTTTTACAGAAAATGGAAGTTTTGAAGGAGATGTCGTTTTTGTAAATTATGGCTTTGAGTTTGAAAAAGACGGTAAAAAGGTAAATGACTATGACAACACTGATGTAAAAGGTAAATGGGTAATGATGCTAACAGACTACCCTAAACTTAACGACAACGAAAAAAACATTTATGCAGAATATTCTTCTTTACGTTCCAAAGTAGTTACAGCCAAAGATAAAGGCGCCATAGGAGTCATTTTTGTACAAGGTAAATTATCTGATGATAAAGACGAATTGATTCCATTGTTCTATGACAAATCAAGTTCTACCGCAGGAATAGGTGTGATAAATATTACACGTAAATTAGCAAATAAAATACTAAGCTCAAAAGGTGTAAAAATAGAAGAATTAGAAAAAGCATACAACCTTCACAAATGGAGCACTCACGAACCAATTATTATTAACAAAAAACTAAGTGCCAATATAGCAGTATTACAAAAAAAAGACAAAACTTGGAACATTATTGCCGTATTACCCGGAAATGATGAAAAACTTAAAAATGAGTGGGTAGTAATAGGTGCACATTATGATCATCTTGGATACGGGGGAGAAGGCTCTGGCTCACGTATGCCAGATACAATTGCAATACACAATGGGGCAGATGATAATGGCTCAGGAACTGTTTCGGTAATGGAAATAGCCCGTGTACTAAAAAACACTAAACACAAAAGAAGCATAATGTTTATTTGGTTTGGTGCAGAAGAAATGGGACTCTTAGGTTCTCAATACTTTGTCAACCACCCAGTAATCCCTAAACAAAATATAGTTGAAATGATAAATATTGATATGCTGGGGCGACTAAGAGACAATCAATTATTTGTAGGAGGAGTAGGAACATCCGATGAAGGAAAACAAATTTTGGAAAATATCAATAAAAAATATAATTTCAAACTTATGGAATCCCTATCAGGATATGGACCATCTGACCATGCTTCATTTTATATGGCAAATATTCCAGTATTATATTTTAATACAGGAGTACACGAAGATTACCACACACCTTTTGATGATATAGACAAAATCAATTTTGAAGGTATGGAAAAAGCAGCAAGATTAATAAAAGATGTATTGCTGGATATTGCAAATAGCAAAGAAAAACCCAAATTTAAAGAAGCAGGTGAAAAATATACTCCTTCCCGAAGATATAAATACAAAGTTACCCTTGGAATAATACCTGACTTTGCTGGAATAGAAAAACGAGGATTAAGAGTAGATGGGGTAAGAAAAGGTGGACCCGCAGACCAAGGAGGAATGAAAAAAGGAGACATAATCATAGCTCTGGATGGAAAACCTGTAAAAAACATTTATGACTATATGGCAAGATTATCAAAATTACAAAAAGGAAGAATCATTACAGTGGAAGTAATAAGAGGAGACAAACACAAAGTATTATTAGTAAACTTATAAAAAAAAGCTCTATGAAAAATATATGGCTCTGGATACTGGCTTTTTTAATAACAATAGGTGCTGCTATATATCAAAGAATGACAGGACCAACCTATCCTAAAAAAATAAACATTACTCTCAACGGCAAAGAATACAAAATAAAACTCCCACGAAGTCACGGAGGACAAGACCAATGCCCAGTAATAATTCCTGCAAAAGACTCGCTTATTTCAGCATTTTTATATTACAAACGCTATAAAGTAAATGAAAATTACACTGCAATACCAATGAGTAAAACCAACAAAGGATTAATTGCATTTCTACCAGGACAACCACCGGCAGGTAAACTGGAATATTACATAGAATTTTCTACACCACAGGGCAAAATAGGCATTCCAAAAGATGAAACAGTAGTAATAAGATTCAAAGGTATAGTTCCATCGTATATATTAGCTTTACACATCTTTTTCATGTTTTTTGCAATGATGTGGGCAAACTACACAGCTCTTGCAGCTTTATACAAAAAAAAGCACCTACTAAAACCTGCACTTATTACACTAATTTTATTTTTTATTGGGGGAATTATATTTGGACCTATTGTACAAAAATATGCTTTTGGAGAATACTGGACAGGTATCCCGTTTGGGTGGGACCTCACAGACAACAAAACACTAATAGTATTCATAGCTTGGATTATAGCAGTATTATTTAATATCAAAAAAACAAAACAATGGGCAATTATAATTGCCGCTATCATTACTCTTATGGTATATAGTATACCTCATAGCATGCATGGTTCTGAACTTGATTACAAAACAGGAGTTGTAAAACAAGGATAAACAAAAAAATATGAACGAAGAATACAACATACACCCATACAAACAAAGACAATCTGAATTTGACAAACAATACATGCGTATAGCATACATTTGGGCTCAAAACTCATATTGTAAACGTAAAAAAGTAGGTGCAATAATCGTAAAAAACAAAATGATAATATCAGACGGCTATAATGGGACACCTTCTGGATTTGAAAATGTTTGTGAAGACGAAAACTTCAAAACAAAACCTTATGTGCTTCATGCAGAAGCAAATGCAATAACAAAAGTAGCAAAATCAAATTATAGCAGTGAAGGAGCAACCCTTTACGTAACCACATCTCCATGTATGGAATGCTCCAAACTAATAATACAATCAGGCATCAAACGAGTAGTATTTGCAGAAAAATATCACGACACATCAGGACTAGATTTACTAAAAAAGGTGGGGATAGAAATAGAACAGGTAAAGTTAGACAAGAATAATGAATAAAAAAATAGTAATATACACTGATGGCTCATCTATTGGAAACCCCGGTCCCGGAGGATTGGGAATAGTAATGCAATACAAAGACGGAGATAAAATAATAAAACAAAAAGAAATATCAGAAGGATACAGACTCACTACAAACAATAGAATGGAGCTACTAGCTGTAATCAAAGCTTTGAAAATGCTAAACGAAAAAGCAAAAAACTTACCTATAGAAATATATACGGACTCACAATATGTAAGCAATGCTATAAATAACGGATGGTTATATAGTTGGGTACAAAAAAACTTCAAAAAAGTAAAAAATCCAGACCTTTGGATAGAATTACACAAATTACTAAAACAATTTAAAAACATTAGTTTTCACTGGGTTCGAGGACACAATAACAACACACTAAACGAACGTTGCGACACTCTTGCAAAACAAGGAGCATTTTCTCAGCAAAAACAAATAGACTCAGAATACGAACAAAACAACACATCCAATGATGCAAGCAGGTAAATTATATATAATACCTACCCCCATAGGAAATTTAGAAGATATTACAATAAGAGCAATAAATTATCTAAAAGAAAGCGATGTCATACTCATGGAAGATACTCGTGTTTCTGCAAAATTGTTTCACCATTACAACATAACCCCTCAAATAAAAATACCTTTTCATAAATTCAACGAACACATAATAGTAGAAAAAATTATAAAACTCATTAAAGAAGAAAAAAAAGTATCTCTCATTTCAGATGCCGGAACACCAGGAATATCAGACCCAGCCTATTTATTAGTCAAACATTGCCTACTTAATCAAATAGAGGTAGAAACTCTTCCCGGCTCCACAGCATTTGTTCCTGCTTTGGTAAACTCTGGACTACCCTCTCACAACTTCGTATTTGAAGGTTTTTTACCTGTGAAAAAAGGAAGAACAAAAAAACTACTCCAACTAAAAGATGAAACACGCACAATGATATTCTACGAATCTCCACATAAACTACTCAAAACATTAAACGATTTTATAAACATTTTTGGTCAACAAAGACAAGCATCTGTAAGCAAAGAAATATCAAAAATACACGAACAAACCATCAGAGGAACACTTCTAGAAATATATAATCATTTTTCAAAATCAAAAAACATAAAAGGTGAATTTGTAATCATTATTGCAGGAAACAACAACTAAGTGGAGCATA
>CAYQWX010000099.1:0-5271 GCA_964421355.1 uncultured Bacteroidales bacterium | reverse complement strand
GATAAAAGCCTTTGTCTTCAAAATATATACGCACAATAAATGCATATACATATTCTTTCATCATACCTGTAGTATAAGCAGTTTTAGGATTAGATTTTACTCCTTTATCTTTTACAAATTTTAAGAACTCTTGCCATACCGAATGATTCTTCAAATATTTATAAAGTTGTTTATAATCTTTGAATTTAGATAACTTATCACGGTGATTGTTAGAATAATAAAAGGCAAATTTGTAAAATAAATTTCTGCTTGCTACATCATAATAAAAGTCGTCATATTTTGTAGTGTCAAGCGGCACAAAGATATCAGGCATTATACCTCCACCTCCATATACAATTTTCCCTTTTGGAGTTTTATATTTAAGACTATCAGGGAAATGAATGCTATCAGGAGAAAAAACTTCGCCGTCCGTATAGCGTTTTGCAATTTCATCATAATATTTTTCTGCACCTTTTTCATAATCTCGTTGAATACATCTACCAACAGGAGTATAATATCTGGCAATAGTAAGACGCACTTGAGAGCCATCACGGAAAAATATAGGCTCTTGCACCAGCCCCTTACCAAACGAACGACGTCCTATTATTACACCTCGGTCATTATCTTGTATAGCCCCCGATAATATTTCACTTGCCGAAGCACTCCATTCATCAATAAGTATGGCAACACTATCATTTACACATAAGTCATGATCGGTTGCTACAAACACCTTTTTAGGCACAGTCCTTCCTTTTATATATACAATTGTTTTGCCTTCCGGTAAAAATTCATCAGCAATTTTTACAGCAATTTGCATATATCCACCTGGATTACCCCTTAAATCAAGAATGATTTTTTTCACACCTTGGCTGTGTAAATAATTTACCGCTTTTACAAATTCATCATAAGTGGTTTCTGCAAAACGGCTAATTTTTATATAACCTATATCCTTTTTTACCTTGAAATATACATCTACGCTTTTGATAGGAATCACATCACGCTTGATTATATAACTAATAGTATCTTTTGAAAATGGTTTTATTACAGTAATCTTTACTTTTGAGCCTTTGGGTCCTTTTATTCGTTTCATTATGTTGTATGTATTCATACCAACAATAGAAGTATCATCTACCGATATTATTTTATCTCCCGGCATAAGCCCCGATTTTTCAGACGGACCACCAGGAATAATACCTACTACTACAACAGTATCATGCTGAACGTTAAAATAAATACCTATACCTTCAAAGGAACCTTTCATTTCATCATTTTCCTGTTTGGATATTACTGGTGGAAAATATGTAGAATGTGGGTCTAAATCCTTTAATAATAGGCTAATTGCCTTTTCTTCCAATGTATCCAAATTTACCGAATCTACATAATGTACACGAATAGCATTTAATACTTCTTGCAATTTATCTTGTGAAGAATCGGTAGATTGTCTAAAAAATTTCAAAATAGCATTTGTTGCATATTTCTCATTATTTATGCTATCTACTCTCTTTCCAAGTTCAAACGCGGCAACAAATACGAATAAAATTACCAAAGGTTCTATTATGATAAGCCATTTACTTCTGCGTTGTTTTTCATTCATACTTTTATCTACATTTTAAAAACAAAGGTATATCAAAAATTTTGTTTAATGAGGCAGAAATACAAATAGCATAAAAACTTTTACTAACCCCAAAACCCTATTTACCTATTTTGTAGGTGAGAGTTAACAAATTATTACCTCTAAACAAATGTAACGAAAGATCATCACTTACATCAAAATCATACAGATTTGCATCCACACTTGCATCAACAATATTTAACACATACCACAAAGATAATCCTAAAATACTCAAATCCCGTTGCCTTCTGTGCTGATCTTTTACATATTTTATTTGTTCAGCCGGTACTTGACCGTTAAATTCATCAACAGTGTTAGGATTGTTATCTGTAAGTGCCTTGTAGTCGGCTTTAAATCGCAAATATTGCTTGTTGTTAAAAATAATAGCATAAGCAAGATAGCCACCTACACCATAAATTATAGGAACTTTCCAATATTTCTTATTATACACTTGACCCGCTCCTGGTATTATTGCAGACAATACACTTGCAGTAGTTGGTGAATGGGGAGATTTATAATCAGTAGTATCCTTATTTTGTGCAAACCCTTGCACAAAAAGCATGAACACAAAACTCCCCAAAAACACAAGTCGTTTCAATTATTTTGACCTTTTAATTTATCAAATATAGATATTATTCGCACAAGTTCTTCTTCATTCTTAAAAGCAATTTCTATTTTTCCTTTACCTTTTTTATTTTGACTAATTTTTACCGGCACATTAAAATAATTAGCCATCTGTGATTGAAGTTCCGCAAACAATGTTTCTTTTTCTTTATTTTGTTTTCCTGAAGAAGTTTTTCCTTTTTTATCTTTATCTATATCTTTCACTATTTTTTCCACTTCCCTTACAGACAAGCCTTCTTCCATTATCCTGGCAAATATCTTCAATTGAGTCTCAGCATTCTCCAATGCAAGCAGTGCTCTTGCATGCCCCATTGACAATTGTTTTTGTTTTACCGACAATTGTATTTCGGCAGGCAGTTTTAACAATCGTAAATAATTAGTAATAGTACTTCTATTTTTTCCTATTCTTTTCCCAAGATCATCTTGTGTCATTTCGTATTCATCCAATAAACGCTTATATCCAATTGCAACAGAAATAGCATCTAAATCCTCTCGTTGAATATTTTCCACCAAAGCCATTTCAAGCATCTCTTTATCATCTGCCTGGGGCTTAATATATGCAGGAATAGTTTTAAGTCCAGCCATTTTACTTGCCCTAAAACGCCTCTCTCCCGATATCAAAATATATTTCCCTTCTTCTTTATCATCTTTTATTACAGTAATCGGCTGTATTACACCAAGTTCTTTTATAGATTGTGCTAACTCTATCAAATTTTCTTCATCAAATTCAGTACGAGGTTGGTAAGGATTTGCCTTTATATTTTCAATTACTATCTCTTGGATAGAACCAACTATTTCATTAGATTTATCAGCATCTTTAATTAAAGCACCAAGACCTTTACCTAATGCTTTTCTGGAATTGGATTTTGCAGCCATTTTTATTTTTTATTTTTTTGGATATTGTTTTTTCGTAAAATTTCTTCTGCCAATGCCAAATAATTTTTTGCACCTTTGGAAGTTATATCATACTCTATAATACTTATCCCAAAACTTGGAGCCTCTGCTAATTTCACATTGCGATGTATTACAGTATCAAATACTAAATCTTCAAAGTGCATTTTAAGTTCTTCGAGCACTTGATTAGAAATATTAAGACGTCCATCAAACATAGTAGGCAAAAATCCTTCTATTTTCAGATTAGGATTTAATGAGTTTTGAACGAGTTTTATTGTATGCAAAAGTTTCCCTAATCCTTCCATTGCATAGTACTCACATTGTACAGGAACAATTACGGAATCTGCTGCAGTCAAAGAGTTAAGAGTAATCAGCCCTAACGAAGGAGCACAATCAATAAGAATCAAATCATAATCGTCACGCACTTTATCAATAAGTTTTCTTAATTTTTTTTCTTTATTTCTATGCTCCAATAATTCTATTTCGGCTCCAACTAAATCTATACCCGAAGGGATTAAATGTAAATATTTAAATCTTGTTTCTAATTTTACATTATCCAAAGTAGCTTCTCCTATCAAACATTCATATAATGATACATCAATTTTATCTAAATCAAATCCTAATCCTGATGTTGTATTTGCTTGTGGATCTGCATCTATCAACAAGGTTTTGTATTCCAAAGAAGCCAAAGATGTGGCAAGATTAACTGCTGTAGTTGTTTTTCCCACTCCTCCCTTTTGATTAGCTATACTTATAACTTTACCCATATTTATAATTCTCTTTTTTTCCGAAACACAAAAATACAACCTTTCTTTTTTCTTTTGTAAGATATTTAGTTTTATTTTATCAACAGATAAAACCAAGTATGTGATAATCAAGAATTTTCAAAAAAACATTGTTGATAACTTGAAAAGGAACAACACATTAAAGCAATACACACAAAAAAGGAGGCTTGATTGCCTCCTTTTTGTATTTAGTAGCGGGGGGAGGAGTCGAACCTCCGACCTTCGGGTTATGAGCCCGACGAGCTACCACTGCTCTACCCCGCAGTGTATTTTTGTGCTGCAAATATACAACTTTTTCTTTTAATCAAATGTTTTTATCTATTTTTTTGCAGAACTTAGCGGAGAGTGAGGGAGTGCTTAGGCTCCATTTACCAACGGTATTTCCTTGGTTTTCAGTAGGTAAAAGGGGCAATTTTGGACAAATTACTGTGTCGTTTTCGTACCGTTTTTTTTTCTGTAATAGAGACATTTTTCCACTTTTTTAGAACAAAATAAAACAAAAAACCGTAAAAAAAGTTTAATTTTTACACAAACAGGCACATATTATTAATATATATAGTATATATATAATATATAATATACTAATAATCATACATTTACGCCTAAAAAATTTTGTGGTAACTTTGTGGTAAAAACTATCTGATTTGTGGTAGAAACTTTATCTTTTGTGGTAGAAAGTGCCTGATTTGTGGTAAAAACCCCCTGATTTGTGGTAAAAACTTTTTTAGCAATAAAGCTCCGATAATGGATATTACTAACTTTTCAAAAGCATTATTTTTGCAAAAAAAAATTTGTGACCCATCTATACATAGATGCCGAGTGGCACACCAGCGGAAACATATACTTATTAGGTTATGCTTATTCACTAAAAAAATTTCATTATGCTACATGGTTAGACTGGAACAGGTTAGCAGACATAATAGCACCAGTGGACGGCATAGTATTTTGTTACGGACCCGATGTAGGTGTATTATATAGGCAAACACATTTAGACATACGGCGGTTTCGGAACGTAGTCAATATGCTACCTACAGTTAGACATTTATTGCCAGGGCTTCCTGATTACAAGTTAGCCACCGTAGAACATTATTTAGGCATAAAACGAACCACACCACAATATAAAACCAATCACAGAGATATATCCCGTCATTTTTACAATCCTGCCATGCACCAGCAAGTCATTAGTTATAACCGTGAAGATGTTCACAACCTTATCCGTATAAAAAGAAAACTCAATCTATCTACCGACCAATGGATGCGTTGGGCAAAATGACATATAGTTATCCTATATCTTTTCACAATGTTTTCCAGAACATTTTTTTATGTTTTAGGTATCTTTTCACCATGTTTAAATATCTTTTCACGAAGTTTTTTTAT
>CAYQWX010000098.1:0-5280 GCA_964421355.1 uncultured Bacteroidales bacterium | reverse complement strand
TTGACCCGGCCGAATATTTGAAAAATTACAACAAATAATCCGGTAACTGCTGCGTTCTCTATAGGACGTGGCAGTTTTTCTTTTCTATTTTTTTCTGTTCATTTTTTGGGGAGACAAAGAAAACGTTCCAAAATGATGTTTCTACTTTCTTAGGTGGCAAAGAAAAACCTGAGGCACAAGTGCTATTATTGCTTAGTGGCTACGATGAGTGTTTTTGACCTCAAATAAATTCCTAAGTTTTTAATGTTTGAGCACCTTGTAAAAGGTGCGAGTTCTTTTATCCTGCGTAGCAAAACATTATCAAAAACAAGGAATTTATTTGCAGTCTTGACTTTTTGTTACTTTTGGGTCAAGCCAAAAGTAGATAAAATAATGTTTTTTGCAGAACAGTAAACTATAAAACTCCCCTCCTTGGTTAAGGAGGGGGTAGGGGGTGGTTCGTCATAAGCAAATTTATTATAATCACTCTTTGTGGTTATAATATTCAAAAGTTCCATCGGTATAAAAAATAATCACTTTATCAATACTTACTTTTTGTTGTACTGATTGGTCAGATAGAGTAGTAGTTGGCTTGTTGTTTTCATTTGGATTATTTTGGACTTGTGTATCTATGTTTTCGGAAAACAATCCTCCTAGCTGATTTTCAGAACTTTCACCTTTCTGTTTAACATAATTAATGTTTTTATCTATCAACATTTCACCTTTACCTGTTACTAACCAGTTAATATTTAACTGAGGAAAAGTTTCAGCAAGTTTACTTAAAAAGTTAAAACTTGGTTTATTTCGTCCACTTAATATATGAGATATTGATGAAGGTTCTACTCCTATTTTTTTTGAAAGGGTAGTGGCATCTATCTCTAATTTTTCCATAATTTCTTTGAATCGTTCCACTACGACCTCTTTACTTTTGTAAACCATTTTGTTTTACTTTTGTAAACTATTATTTTTATACAAATGTAATCAAAAAATTACAATGTTTAATCAGTATTTAAAAACTTCTTAAAAATGATTATGCTCATATCCATAAAATACTTAAAGTATAAATTCAATTTTATATATTTATATTATTGATTATAAATATTTTATATTAAATATTTTTCTTACATAATCTATTTTTGTGTTGTTGGGGGATAAAATATTTAATTTTAAACTTTAAATTATTATATATAACTAATTGATTAAATGGTTTTTATAATATAAATTTTTCTTGGCATTGCTAAGTCTTGGTAGTCATTTACATATTAAATTGTATTTTTGCACTAATGAAAAAACATATCAAGATTGCTTTTATAGGCACACGAGGAATATTTTTTGACCAAGAAGGCATAATCGGAGGTTTTGAGAAGTTTGTGTACAAACTTGCCCTTGGACTTGTTAAAAATAATGATTTTCAGATAACTATATATGTTCCTTCGTATGTTAAGTATGATAAGAATCAATACGAAGGTATTAGAATAAAGAAAGTATTTCATCCTGAAAAAATGATTGGTAAACTTGCCAACTTTATTTACGATTTCCTATCCTATAAATTAGCATTATCGGAAGATTTTGACATTATATACGAATGTGGCTACGGTACATTCGTGCCTGCTGTTTTTCTAAAGAAAAAAGGACAAAAACCATATCTGGTAGTAAATATGGATGGTTGGGAATGGCAACGAAAACAGAATTTTTTCTATCGGAAACTTTTGCTTACATTTGAAAAAATTGTTTCCAATAAAGGTGATCATATTATTGCAGATCACAAAGTTATATATAATTATTTAAAGGAAAAATACAATACCCCATGCCATTATATTAGTTACGGAACCGAACTTCCGCATTCTTTTGATAAATCTATACTAAAAAAATATGGATTAAAGGAAAAACAATATTTCATCAATGTGTCCCGCCCCGTAGTAGATAATAATATTGAAATGATTTTTACTGCATTCAAGGAGTTTAATAAGAAAAATAATTTAAAATATAAAATGGTTTGGGTTACAAATATAAAAAGTCGTTATGCTCATAAGGTTATGAAGAAATTCCACTCTCCAGATTTGGTGTATTTGTATACATCAGATGAAGATATACTTTTCTCTTTAAGGCATTTCGCCATTGCCTACATACATGGACATACAGTAGGTGGCACCAATCCTTCGTTGTTGGAAGCAGTTGCATCACAGGTTCCCATTATTGCATATAAAACTAACTTTACTAAAAATATGACACATGTAATTACGTTGTATTTTACAGATGTAAAAACTTTGGCTGCCTGTTTTTTTACAAGTGTGAAAATGGTGGCTTTTTACAAAATTACAATGGGGGGGAACCTGGATATTAGCTGGAAAAAAATTGTAGATGAATATTCATATTTTTTTAAATCGATAGCTAATAATTGTAAATGATTTGTTATTTTTGTGTGTTAAAAGTTGAAAAATAATGTAATAAGATGTTTGAAGAAAAAGATATGTTCGAAATAAGAGCGGAAGATAGTTGGAGAGTCTTTAAAATTGTAAGTGAAATAGTACAAGGATTTGAAAAACTTACTCGCATAGGACCTTGTGTTTCCATATTTGGTTCTGCTCGCACAAAAGATGAATGTAAATACTATAAACAAGCGGAAGAAACCGCATACCTACTTACTCAAAATAATTTTGGAGTTATTACAGGAGGTGGTCCTGGTATAATGGAAGCGGCAAACAAAGGAGCACAACGCGGAAAAGGAAAATCAGTAGGACTAAATATATATCTTGAATTTGAGCAAATGCCAAATCCGTATGTTGATGTAGATAAATTGATAACTTTTGACTACTTCTTTGTAAGAAAACTTATGTTTATGAAATACGCCCAGGGTTTTATCGTATTTCCTGGAGGATTTGGTACTTTTGATGAATTGTTTGAAGCTATTACTCTGATACAAACGCGTAAGATAATGCATTTTCCAATAGTTATGATTAGTCATGATTATTGGGACGGATTAGTTGAGTGGATAAAGAAAAAAGTTTTGGAAGAACACCATAACATAAGTGAAGAAGATTTGGATATTTTTCAGGTAGTTGATGATCCCGAAGAAGCAGTTAAAATTATAGTTGACTTTTATAAAAAATATAAACCGAGACCAAATTTTTAATGTCTTGTTTGATAAAGAATAAACATTCATGAGGAGTATATATCTAACTTTAAGTGCCTTTATAATTTTAGTATTTTCCTTTTTGGGAAAAAATGAAGATGTTCAAGTGATAGTAACAGCTCCAACACAAGTAGAAGCTGGTGCATCTTTTACTGTCAGAATAACTATAATAAAAAAAGATAAAATAGCAAATTTTGCTAGATTTGTTAGTTTGTTACCAAATGGAATGAAAGCCCAAGGAGTTGAAACCCACAATGCAATTTTTACTTTCAAAGAACGTATGGTTAAATTTTTATGGCTCCCCGGTTCTTTACCTCAAAAGGATACGTTTTCCATTTCTTATAAAGTTTTTGTTGATACATCTGTGGTGGGAAATGTTTTTATACAAAATCAATTTATATATGTTAAAAACAACGAAAGAAAAACTAAAGAAGTAAAGCCTATAGAAATAACTATAAATAATCCTTATAAAACACTTGCAAACAATTATAATCCGGGGGATACCTTTTTAGTAGCTAAAACTGAAAATGAATTAAATATAAATAACAAAAATCCAAATAATGGTAAATATAATAATAGCGAACAAGCTGAGAAAAACATAAATAAAAAAGGTATATATAGGCAAGTATCTATCAATGGCAATGTGGCAACTATTACAGTAACAATAAATAAAAACGGGGTAGGGGGCTCTTTTGCCAAAGTAGAAGAAAAATTACCAAGTGGTTTTGAAGCGATAGCAGATAAAGATGCAGGAGGAATATACACATTTACTGACCATACTGCAAAATTTTTATGGTCTAATTTTCCCAAAGATACAAACGTAACGGTTGTTTATAAAGTGATGAAAAAAGATGCTTCAAATATTTCAAAAGATGAATTAGCTATTACAGGTAAATTTTCTTATTTACAAGGCACCAATACAATAGAAGAAAAAATTACAGATGCGGGTCAAGAGTCATCAACACAAGAAAATAAAATATTAGCCCAACAACAAGCAAGTAATAATAATGGTAGTGATATACAAAAACAAAACATAGAAGATGTTGCTCAAAAAAAGCAAGAACAACATACTCAATCATATACAAAACAAACTTCAAATGTCCAAAAAACTTCTCCAATATTCTTTAGAGTACAAGTGTGTGCTTTGAAACAAAAGAAAAGGTCTATTCGTTATATAAAAAGAATATATAAAATAAAAAAGAAGATGTATCTGGAAAATCATTTAGGGTGGAGGAAATATACAGTAGGGCATTTTGATAATTATCAAAATGCAAGAAATTATAGAAATATATTATGGAATAATACTCCTGCAAAAGATGCTTTTATTTCTGCATACAACGGAGGCAAAAGGATAACGGTACAAGAAGCTCTTATGATTGCTCACCAAAAATGGATACAATAATAATATGTATAAAAATAAAATCATATTATTGTTATTTATATTATTTGTAGCAAAAATGCATGTCTTTGCACAAGTAGATACCTCTTTTAGCAACACGGATACTTCCGGATTTAGCACATTTTTTACTTACTCCGAAGAAGAAATGAGTAAATATTTGGAATTCAAACCCATATTAAAGATTGGTATGGGTTCTTTTACATTTTTAGGAGATGTGAGAAACACATATTACCAAAATCCATTTATAGGTAATAAGCCTATTATGTTAGGTATATCCAGAAAATTAAATACCTTTTTGAGTTTGGATATAAATGTAACAAAAGGATACATAACAGGAATAGAACGTACTACAAAAAGGAACTTAAATTTCAAATCGGATATTTTTATTGGAAATGTTCAATTACGCTATAATTTTGAACAATTACTTAAAAAGAAAGATGTTTATTTAGCTTTGGAAGAATATAGGACACTTATTCCCTTTGTGGGCATAGGTATAGAAACAATGAATTTTAATTCAAAAGCAGATATGTACGATGCCAATGGCAATCTTTATTATTATTGGAGTGATGGCACATTACGAGATAAGCCTGAAACACCAGAAAATATTTATACAAGCCATATAATACACCGAGATTATGTATTTGAAACGGATTTAAGGGAATTGAATTTAGACGGGTTAGGTAAATATAACTTGTCTTCATTGGGTATTCCTTTAAGTGCAGGAGTTGATTTTTATGTAAATCAAAGACTTATATTAGAATTTGGAGCA
>CAYQWX010000097.1:0-5529 GCA_964421355.1 uncultured Bacteroidales bacterium | reverse complement strand
CCCGATGTTTATTAATTGTTATATCACTAGTATTTAGCACTTAACCAGCCATAAACTAAAACAGTTGTACAAACTATTTATCAGTACTGTTTCCCAATAAGAGTAATTTACATTATGCTTCTGGATTAGATAATTCTAGTTTTTGCTTAAACTCTTTTAGTTCCGTTAAAAAATCTTTTTCTATAGTTTGATATTTCTTTATATCCTTATCAGGATTTACTTCAATATTTCTCAATTTTAGATGTTGATTCACAAAAATCATTTCAGTATCAGGATAAACATCTTTATTTCTTATATAATTCATTACCTCCATTATTGCAAAATTATGTTCCACAACATCATAAATGCCTGAATCAAAGTCATTAGATAACATATTTTTAATTATATCCACAGTTTTTTCTAAACTAATAAAACCTCGTTTTTGTAATCCCGTTCCATTAATTTTCACCCTTCCTTTAAAACTTGCTTCAAACATAAGAAGATTGATGACAGGGTCCTTACGAAATGATATGCCATAACCATATATATTTCCCAATCTTAGTATTGCAGTATTTATTTTGTTAAATAAGCGTTTAACATGCTGTTCGCCTCTATATTTTGATGAGCCATAATATGTTCGCGGGTAAGGTTCTATTGTTTTATCAAAAGGTGTGCCTCCATCACCATACACAGCAATGGAACTGGAATAAATAAAGTTTTTTACATTATCATGTCGTTCTGCTGCATATACTACTTCTGCAGTGCCCCAATTATTTATTTGTTCATAGAGATGATGACTTGCATTTATAAGTCTGGATTCTACTCTTGCTCCGAGATGTATTACGGTATCAACTTTCTGCATTACGGTATCTAATTTTCTACTATCAAGTAGTTCTCCCTCTATAAATTTAACCTTTCCTCTTTTTATCCTTGAATGCAAAAAAAGATTGTAATTTCTGCGGGCAAGATTATCATAAATTAGTATCTCGTCAATCTTATCACATTTATCAAGTGCTTTTGTAAGTTCTGTGCCGATATAACCGGCACCGCCTGTAATTAAAACTTTCATAACAATATCTAATTTTTCACAAAAATACACTAAAAAAGCCTTATATCACATTTGATGCTAAATAGACTTGTGTAAAAAAAATGTTTATACCTTTGCCAATAAATAAAATATAAGAATATGAAAATTGCAATAGCATGTGACCATAGAGGCTTTGAAAAAAAGGAAGCACTAAAAAAATATCTATCAAACAAAGGACATACCATAAAAGATTTTGGGACTTTTTCTACCGATAGCAGCGATTATCCTGACTATGCTCACCCTATGGCAGAAGCTGTGGAAAACGGAGAATACGATTTTGGAATATCTTTATGCGGAAGTGGAAACGGTATAAATATTACTACCAATAAACATCAAGGCATAAGAGGAGCATACTGCTGGAATGAAGAAATTACAGCTCTTGCCCGCAAGCACAATGATGCCAATATTTGTTCTATGCCTGCCGATTTTATTACTACGGAGCAAGCATTTAAGTTTATAGATATATTCTTGAGCACAGAGTTTGAAGGAGGTCGTCATAAACGAAGAGTAGATAAAATTCCCGTATTAAACACGGAATATCAAACATTGAAAAATAAATTGGATTTATTAAATAAAGCTTTGGAATCTGCACAAATCCTAGAAAATGAACATTTGGAAAATAAAATAAAAAGTAAAATAAAAACTCTATTAAAAAGAATTGCTACGGAGATTTAATGCATAGTGCAAAAGTTTTATACATTACTTATGATGGGCTTACTGACCCGTTAGGGCAATCGCAAATATTGCCCTATTTTATTTATTTAGCAAACAAAGGGTTAGAGATATTTGTAGTATCTGCAGAAAAAAAAATTCCTTTTTTAGAAAGGGGAAAAGATATAAAAAAACAAATAAAAAAATATAATATCCATTGGTATCCAATAAATTATACTAAGAATCCCCCTATATTATCTACTATTCGCGATTTAAAAAAGATTTATTCTACAGCATTATCCATAATGCAAGAAGAAAAACCTCAAATAATACATACAAGAAGTTATTTGCCTCAACAAGTAGCTATAAAGCTAAAAAAACATTTTCCTGCAACAAAACTATTATTTGACATACGTGGTTTTTGGATAGATGAAAGAATAGAAGGCGGTATATGGCCAAATAAACACATATACAAAGTTATTTATAAATATTTAAAAACAAAAGAGCCTGAATTATATATAAATGCTAATCATATAATATCACTCACATACAAAGGGAAACAAATTGTTTCAGAACAATTTAATATCCCTTTACAAAAAATTTCTGTAATACCTTGTGCCGCTTCACAACCTCCTTTGTTATCTGCCAATCAAAAAGAAGAAATAAAGCAACAATTAAAAATAGAAAGTAATTATCCTATTTTTACTTATGTGGGGTCGTCTGGAACTTGGTATATGACAGAAGAGATTGTAAAGTTTTTTGCAATTGTATTAAAAAAATATCCCAATGCTTTACTATTGTGGTTCGGTAATGTAAATAAAAAGGAACTTATAAAACATGATAAAACGGGGTTGCTATCCCCGAACAATATAATAGTAAAATATATACCCCATAGTGAATTATTATCATTATTGCCGGTTGCTGACGTAGGTATATTTTTTATTAAACCATTGTGGTCAAAAAATGCAAGTTCTCCCACAAAAATGGGAGAAATGTTAGCGGCAGGACTGCCTATTATAGCAAATGATATAGGTGATGTTGGCAAAATAATTGAAGAAACAAATTGTGGAATATTGATAAAAGAGTTTAACACATTCCACTATGAATCAGTAGTAGAAAATCTGGATAGAATTATAAAAACGGATAAGGACAATATTAAAAATGCTTATACCAAATATTTCAGTTTTGATATTGCAGCTCAAAAGTACTTAACCATTTATAAAAATCTTATTAAATAATATGCCCAAAATATTATTCATAGTACCACATCGTCCCAATAGGTCTCCGAGTCAGCGTTTTCGCTTTGAGCAATATTTATCATATATTAAACAAAATGGTTTTGATTATGATTATTCGTATTTAATAAATAAAAAAGATGACAAGGTATTCTATTCTCATGGACATATAGCAAAGAAAACATTATTAAATATAAAATTCATATTACAAAGAATAAAAGATGTTTCAAGAGCAAAACATTATGACATTGTATTCATTCAGCGTGAAGCTTTATTCCTTGGAACAGCAATTTTTGAAAAATTATTTTCAAGACATACAAAAGTAATTTTTGATTTTGATGATGCTATATGGTTGCCAAATGTATCTCTTGCCAACAAGAAATTTTTGTGGTTAAAAAATCCTTCGAAAGTAAAAACAGCAATAAAGTCTGCTCACCACATAATTGCAGGAAATAAATATCTTGCAGATTATGCTAAACAATATAATAACAATACGACAATAATTCCAACTACTATTGATACGAACACATACAAATATCATTTGCCTACAAACAAAAAACAAGTATGTATAGGCTGGACAGGGTCATCTACCACTATACAGCATTTAAGTTACATATTGCCTATACTGGAAACTGTTCAGAAAAAATATGGCAATAAAGTTTGCATTAAAATAATATCTGATATAAGACCATCTTTTAACAACATTGAATTTGAATTTACTAAATGGAAAGCATCTTCGGAAGTAGAAGATTTACTGGATATAGATTTTGGGATAATGCCCTTGCCTGATAATAAATGGACGCGTGGTAAATGTGGACTAAAAGCATTGCAATATATGGCGATAGGAAGACCGGCAATAGTATCTCCCGTAGGAGTGAATACCGAAATTGTACAACACAATTATAATGGACTTGTAGCTAATTCCAAGGAAGAATGGTTAAGTGCAATATCTTATATTATAGATGATTACGAGATGAGACTGAAACTTGGTAAAAATGCAAGAAAAACAGTGGAACAATATTATTCTGTAGATGCAAATAAAAACAAATATTTGGAAGTGTTTAATTCTTTAATTTAAAAAGAATCTTTAGCTAGTAAGTAAGTTTATTATACTCCTGCCAAAAAATTTTTTAATTCGTAAGCGGAATTAAATTCTATAATTTTTTGATTGTAAGCAATAGAAATAGACCCCGTTTCTTCCGATACAATAATTACAGGCACACCCGTTTCTATATTCATAGAGAGAGCAGACCGATGCCGCATTCCGTATCTTTCGTCCAACTCTAACTCATTTAACAAAGGTAATACCACCTTTGCCGCTACTATTTCATTTCTATAAATAATAACTGCCCCGTCATGCAAAGGATTATTCTTAAAAAATATAGAACATAATATTTCATGATGAACTCTTGCTCCTATCTTTACACCGGTATTAGCGTATCCTTCCAATCTCAAATGTTTGGAAAATACTATCAAAGCTCCAGTTTTATCTTTTGACATAATGGATACAGCCGTTTCAATTTGTTCTATTGTTCCATTTAACTCCTCATCTTCAGCATAATGTTTACTTTTGTTATGTTTTAGCAATTCCTCCAAATGCATCAAAGAAAATTGAGAAAAGTATTTACTCCCTAACAATAAGAAAAAACGTCTTATTTCAGGTTGAAAGACTACCAACAAAGCAATAACTCCCACTCCCATAAATTGTCCTAAAATAAGACTCAACATTTTCATATCCAGAGCCCTAACAATCAACCACAAAACATACAATGCAGACAATCCCAAGAATATATGAAGAGTTACACTATCTTTAAGTAACTTATATAATTGATACAACAAAAAAGCTACGGAAAAAATATCTATTAAATCTAAAAAACGGACAGTGATAAAAAAATCAAGCACCATTCCACATAAAATATTTGCGTGCAAGTTAATAAATTTTCCTTAGCCAATAATAAACTTTTTTAATACCAAAAAGATATTTAATGCTATTAAGCTTTATCAAATTATTTGAAAACAGTTTTGCATTAAAGGGTGTATATTAAAAATAAGGAGGTAAAACTTACATTTCATGTTTTTGATATACGGTTTTTTTACAAAAAATTATCAAATCGTTTTGGTATATTATTTGCAATATTCACTATCGGTTCAAAAACAATACTATTATGAAAAAGCTATGTATTTTACTGGTTGTTAGCCTGTTGTCTGTTTATGTGATGGCTCAGGCTGATACTATAGTTCAACCTAATGTGCAAATAAAAGTGAAAAAGCAGTTTGATAATAATGGTAATGTAGTAGGGTATGATTCTACTGTGGTGACAACTTGGCATAGTGGAAATTTTGATGTAGATGCAGATTCTCTTTACAAAAGTATGATGGAGAAGATGCCTTTTGATTTTTCTGTGATGAGTCCCGATAGTATGTGGATAAATTTTAATAAAAACTTTTTTAATATCTCCTCACCGTTTGATATTGAAGAAGAATTTAAAAAAATGGATGAAATGTTTATGAAAAGTATGCAAATGATGATGCCTCCTCCTCCCTTTGAAAATAAAAATTTTGATAAAAAAAATAACA
>CAYQWX010000096.1:0-5666 GCA_964421355.1 uncultured Bacteroidales bacterium | reverse complement strand
CCTCATAAAATGGGACGGTAAATATTGATAAAACAATTCCGAATCCAGGCTTAAATCCGCTTTGAAATATTCGTACAATACTTTCAAGTAAAGTTGGTATGGTGTAATTGTCTCATTAAAATGTGTTTTTGTTTTAACAGTGTCTACATAATAATCAGAAACATCTACTGCTTCACTCCAAAGAGCCTCAAATCTTTTCAAGGCATATTCCACATCATTACTGTTTTTTAACTGCACATTAAATTCATAATTGGCTACCAAACCTGATTCCGAAAAATTACTTGAACCTGTAATTACATTTCCGTAATCCCTATCATCTTCATAATATCTGCTGATGTAAACTTTTGCATGTATGTTTTGTGTGGGGTGTGCTTTTATTTCAATTTTATCTGATTCCAGCCATTCTATAAATTTCAATATCCCTTTTTCAACTACTTCCGTATCGTCACTTGTTTCTACTTCTTTAATTATTTGTTTACCAATAATTTCTCTTGTTCTGGAATGTGTTTCAAAATCAAGTTTCCCTTCCGATTTGGCAGCTTCGATAATAGAGAAAGTCTTGTTATCTACATTTAAGCCAACCAATATTCTGATTTTTTCGATATTCTCAAAAGAGTCGTATAATTGATAAAATCCGCTTATTCTAAAATACCCCACTAAAATGTCAAAAAATTGAACATCTTTTAGTATGGCTTTAAATCTGTCTAACAAGGTGTTGCCATTTTCGTTAGTGAAAAATGTAGAATCATTAGTATTTAGCTTTTTATTCATCTTTTTTATTTAATTTAGAAAATTTAATATATATCAAAAAAGTTGTGCTTGCTATTGCAAAGATACAAAAATGTAAGCAATTCACAACCGAAAATACCTCATTACGACACGTCTATTTGAGATGTAATCCACAAGAAGGACATACAGTATCATCGTCATCTAATGGGTGCCCACAAGCAGGACAAGATAAGGTGTTATTTTTATAATTATAGTTTATGGTTATTCTATTGTTTTTCAAAAATTTTTCAATCATTTTTACTATTTTGGAAGAAAAGATTGAGAACAAAACAAAGTAAATAAAAACAGACACAAAAGCAATATATAATAAATAATATTCTAAATCCATTCGTAACAAAAAAATACCAAGCAGACTTAAAATGACTACTACACTTACTACTTGTTTTGAAGCCAACTTACATTTGATAGTATAGTTATCTATTTGTTCTATATTAACAAGAAAACTCAACCCCAAAATATCCGTAGGCACCAGATGAGCATTATCTTCTTTTTTGTAAGCAGAAAAAACATTTTTATTTAAGAAATCAAACTCATTTGGCGACAATGCTTCCGTAAGATTATATTTGCATGTATAAGTATAGGGAAAAGCCATTTGCAATTATATTTATTTGCCTTTTAGGAACTCCACCAACTTCTGCACTGCCCTGCCTCTATGACTAATAGCATGTTTTTCTTCTGCTGTCATTTCTGCAAAAGTTTTGTTATAACCATTTGGCAAAAATACAGGGTCATACCCAAATCCGTTCACACCTTTGGGCTGTTCTATTATGCTCCCTTCTACCTTTCCTTCAAATAAATACTCTTTACCATCTAATATTAAAGCAATTACAGTAATGAAATATGCATCTCTATTTGTTTTGTTTTTCAGATTTTGTAGCAATAGATTTACATTGTCTTGGTATGTAGCATTTTCTCCTGCATAGCGTGCAGAATACACTCCTGGAGCACCGTCAAGAGCATTTACCATAAGACCTGTATCATCTGCAAAACAATTTATGTGATAGCGATTGTATATATAACGGGCTTTTTGTAATGCATTTCCTTCTATTGTATTGCTTGTTTCGGGTATCTCTCCTTCAAACCCAATGTCTTTCAAACTTATTATTTCAAATTTATCATCAAGGATTTCTTTTATTTCTTGAAGTTTGTTCTTATTATTGGTAACAAATAATAGTTTATTCATTATTTTTTCTATTTTTTAGGATTAACAGCACTTTACTCTCTATATTTTGATGAGTTAAACCGTATTTTTGCATCAATTCCAAAGGCTCTCCAGATTCACCAAATCTATCATTTATGCCGACAAATGTTATGGGTACAGGATAATTACTTGCAAGTACTTCTGCTACCGCACTTCCCATTCCACCGACTATTTGATGTTCTTCTGCTGTAAGCACTATGCCTGTTTTTTTTGCAGAAGCAATAATCGTCTCTTTGTCAATAGGTTTTATAGTGTGTAAATTAATTATTTCGGCATTTATACCATATTGTTTCCAAAGGTTGTCTGCCGCCAAAAGACTTTCCCATACCAAATGTCCCGTTGCTATAATTGTAATGTCTGAACCTTCTTTTAGCACTTGTGCTTTACCTATTTCAAAAGGATAATCATCAGGAATAAAATCAGGCATTGCAGCTCTTGCATAACGAACATAAACCGGACCATTTGTTTGTTCATAAGCGGCAATTACTGCTTGTTTTGTTTGCGTGGCATCACAAGGCGACAGCAATGTAATATTTGGCAGCACCCTTATTGCTGCAATATCTTCCAATGCTTGATGTGTTGCTCCGTCAGGACCTACCGATATACCTGCATGCGCTCCTCCTATTATTACTTTATAATTGTTATAACATACCGAAATCCTTATTTGGTCATAATCTCTATGTGCAGCAAATACTCCATAAGTGGCAAATACGGGCACAAAGCCTTCTTTTGCCAGTCCGGCACTCACTCCCACTATGTTTTGCTCTGCTATACCAAATGAAAAAAATCTATCGGGATAAGCACCTGCAAAAAGGTTCATTCCCACAGAAGCAGTTATATCAGCACCAAGTGCTATTACATTGTCATATTTACCACCCAAAAGTTTGAGACCTTCTCCAAAACCTATTCTTGTAGCTTTTATTCCTTTTTGTTGAAACATAGATTTTACATTTTTTCCAATTCATCTAAAAACAAAGGTAATTGTTCTTTTGTTGGTGGTTTACCGTGCCAAGAGCAATCATTTTCAATACTTTTCACACCTTTCCCCATCAATGTCCGGGCAATAATTACAGTTGGGTTACCATTTTTAAGAGTTTTTGCAGCATTTACGGTATCTATAAATTCCCTTATATTATTGCCATCGGCTTCTAACACATTCCAATTAAATGCTTTCCATTTTTTATCAAGTGGTTCTACATCCAACACATCAGACACATAGCCGTCTATTTGGCAATTGTTTCTATCCACTATCGCTATTAAATTATCTAAATGTTTATTTGGAGCACTCATAGCCGCTTCCCACACTTGTCCTTCCTGCAACTCTCCGTCTCCCATAATGCAATATACATTCCATTTAGAATTTTTTATTTTACCTGCAAGTGCTACACCTACTGCAATAGATAAGCCTTGCCCTAACGAACCAGTAGAAACTTCTACTCCAGGTAATCCATGATTGGGAGTAGAGTGACCTTGCAAGCGAGAGCCTAACTTTCTTAAAGTTAGTAATTCTTTTCTATCAAAAAAGCCCCGATTTGCCAAAGTTGAGTAAATCACTGGAGCCACGTGTCCTATGCTTACAATAAGTCTATCCCTATCTTCCCATCTCGGATTTTCAGGATTGATATGCATAAGTTCGAAATATAGAGCTGTAAAGATATCTGCCAGCCCAAGTGATGCTCCCAAATGTCCAGAGCCAGCCTCTGCTAAACTTACAAGTACATCTTTTCGTATCTGTTTAGCTATTTGCTTTAAAGTAAACACTTTATCACTCATCGTATTCTTCTATTGTAATAAAATCACTTACAATAAATGCTCCAGGATATTCTTTTAACAAATCTTTTTGCATTTTAAGAGCTTGGTCTTTGTTATAAAAATTACCAACCCTCACATAAAAATATGGAGCAGAATATGAAATATAAATATCTGTTTCGTTCGGGTGCTTCAACAAAAATTCGGACTTTAAATTATATGCTTTTTCTCTTGATTTTTTGCCCGAAAACAATCCAAGCTGTATTCTATATCCTCTTATCCCCATCCACTTCTTATTCAAATCTATATGCTTTTTTATTAAACTTGCAATGTTATCAGGTTGATTAATATTCAAACTACCTCCGTTTTCTTTTTTTTGAAGCGTATAAAACAAATCATCAGATTGAGAAAAAAGATTTAATGAGCTAAAAATCAACAATATAACAAATATATTTTTCATTGTTTTTTAATTTTGGGGTCTTATGGATAAAACAGGTATATGGGAATGGTTTATCATTTGTTGTGCATACTTACCAAGTATTACATCCCAAAAATTAGTTGGTTGTTCCGTCATGATTGTTATTAAATCGGCATCTACTTTGGTTGCATGCTCAATAGTACAGTCAGTAATATTATCACATTTAACAAGTTCTCTGGAATAAACAACTCCCATTTTTTCTAACACATCACATACCTGATCCATATAATTGGTAATAGTTTTTATTACTTTGGGATAATCTGTTTCTCTTACTCCCAATACTTCTACTTTTGCTCCAAATGCTTTTGCAATACTTGCAGTTATGTTTACTTTTTGTCTTGTAGTATCTGTTACATCTACCGGCATTACTATCTTATTTATTCCTTTAAATTTATACTGTGGTCTCACCGTGAGAACAGGACACGGAGCAATACTCACTACTCTGTAAGCATTACTTCCTACCCATAATTCTTGAAATCCTGAAACTCCATGTGTTCCCATCATAATCATAAAAGCATCATCATATTTTGCTTGGTTAGTTATTTCTTCTGCTGTATTTCCTTCTCTTATTTTATAATCAAAACTTCCTTTAAAAGTATTTTTATATTTTTTTATCAAATTTTCAAACAATTCTTCCAAACTATTAACTCCTTCTGTAACATACTTCTCAAGCATAAATTCTGGTTCGTAATCTTTGTGCTTCTTAACAAAAATCATTCTTATATCTCCTCCTGCATTATTTGCAAATTCTATTGCATATTCTAAAGCATTTAACGAACTTTTTGAAAAATCAATCGGTACTTCAATAATCTTTTTACTAAACATATGTTTCATTTTTATTTTTTGTGCTAAAATACTTAAAAAAACTTAACTAATTATAAAATAAAATCAATACTGTCCAACAAAAACATACGGAAAGATAATTTTGTTAATCCCAACATACTGATAACCAGCCGTTATTTTTTTGAAAATACTATTTTGGAATAAAACTAACATCTTTGTCCTAACCTCTTTTGGCTTGCCCCAAGGGTTATCTATTTTTTTCCATTGATGAAAAAAGTAGCAAAAAAATATAGTCTGACAAATAAGAATCATCTTTACTTTTTGCTTGATCCCAAAGTAACAAAAGGTCAATACTGCCTGTTGGATGCTTTGTGCCTCATGGATTTTCGCCACCTTAAAAAATTCCGTCAGGATTTTAAGTGAGTAGGCTATCCAAAACGGCGGGGCTGCGTGGGCTTATTCTGCAGAAGACAAATAAAAACAGTTAAACCCATTTTTTTACTACTAATTTTCAAAGTATTGCAACTAAGTGAGCAGAAGCATCGTTTTGGAGCATTTTCTTTGGTTCGTTTCTTTGTAGCCACAAAGAAATGAATATGAAACAATTGTAAAAAAACTTTCTTTCTTTGTTATATCTATTCCATAGATAAAAAAGTAGCATAAGTG
>CAYQWX010000095.1:0-5772 GCA_964421355.1 uncultured Bacteroidales bacterium | reverse complement strand
ATTCTTTACTTATAAATTATTTTTTATCCTATCCCAAGCAATTTTTTATACAATGTAGTTACCAAGAATGCAGCATTATCCCAACGCAAATTTATTACCTCTTTGCGTCCATACTTTTTGAATAGGCTACGAATACCTTTGTAATACAACAATCCGTATATAGAGTCTGCCATTGCATCTACATCCCAAAAATCTATTTTAATGGCATGATGCAACACTTCCGACACTCCCGACTGTTTAGATATAATTACAGGTACATCAGTTTGCATTGCTTCAAGCGGAGCAATACCAAAAGGCTCTGACACAGATGGCATTACATACACATCACTCATCGCATACATTTTATACACTTCATTACCTTGCAAAAAACCTGTAAAATGAAATCTGTCTCCCATTCGTAGCTCAGCCACACGTTTTACTATCCTATTAAGCATATCTCCGCTCCCTGCCATTACAAAGTGTACATCATCAGCTTTTTGCAACACTTTGTGGGCGGCTTCTACAAAGTAATCAGGTCCTTTTTGAAAAGTAATACGTCCTAAAAATGTAACAATCTTATAAGGCAAGTTTTTTTCAATCTTAAAATGCTCTATATTGGATATTGGTTCTACGCCGTTATGCACAGTAAATACTTTTTCGGGCTTTATTCCATATTTATTGATAACAATATTGCGTGTATAGTTACTCACTGTTATTATCAAATCGGCTTCTTCCATTCCTTGTTTTTCTATGTTATACACCTCTTGATTTATATTTTCTCCACTACGGTCAAACTCCGTTGCATGCACATGTATAACAAGTTTTTTCCCGCTAACATGTTTGGCAGCAATACCCGCAGGATAAGTGAGCCAATCATGAGCATGGATTATGTCAAAATCAGTTTTTTGAGCCAGCACTCCTGCTGTAATAGCATAGCGTCCTACTTCTTCAAATATGTTTGGTCCGTATTTCCCTGAAAAAGAAAATTTAGTGGAAAACACTTTATTTTCATATTGCAACTCTTTGAGCTTGTACTCTTCTATAAAGCGTTTGTATTCTTCTGGAGAAAGATATGGCACCAAAGAAGAAGAAATTTCTATATATGTAAGTTTATTAAATAGTTGTCGCACCTTTTTTTCAGTAATTTCCACAGGAATATCTTCTGCCGCTACCAGATTCATAAAGCTTTTGTCTTCCTTTCCAAACAATTTAGGGACAACAAATATCACTTCTACTCCTTGTTTTGTCAAACTTTTGGTAAGTCCATAACACGCTGTTCCCAACCCTCCTGTAATATGCGGGGGAAATTCCCAGCCAAACATCAAAACTTTCATCACAATACTCTTTTTTGTCGTTTATAATATGCTACCATTTTCTTTATTCTGCGAAGTTCTGCCACACTCCACGCTTGAGATATTGCACCACGAGGATGATGAGGCGGATCTCCATCAAATATTTCATTTATTGTTCCAATACCATGATGTTGCACTTCCTCTTCAAAACCTTTGTATAAACGTTCTATAAAATATACCCCGCTTTTGCCATGTATTCTCAAATATGCTTCAGCGAAGTGCCCTAATAACCACACCCATACTATACCTTGATGGTATGTCAAATCACGTTGGCGTTGGTCTCCCTCATATATAGGTTTATAATCAGGATGTTGTGGAGACAATGTACGTAACCCACGAGGAGTTAACAATTCGCGTTCTACAACCTGCAACACGGCTAATTTTTTATCATCGTCAATAGGAGAATACGGTAACGAAGCGGCTATTATTTGATTTGGTCTCACACTCCAATCGGTGTATTCCCCTGTTGAATAATCGGCTAAATATCCCTTTGAGGGGTTCCAAAAAATATTTGTGAAAGATGTTTTTATTTTGTCCGGCAGGTCTTTCCATTTATTTGCAAAATTAGCATCTCCGTTTTTTTCTGCGGCTTCTATTGCAAACTTTAATGCGTTGTACCACAGAGCATTTATTTCTACTGCATATCCTGTGCGAGGTATTACCGGTTTGCCGTCCACTATTGCATCCATCCAAGTAAGAGCAAGCCCGTCTTTCCCTTGCCATATAAGGCCATTATCATGCATTTTGATATTAAATTCTGTACCAACAGCATAACCATTTATTACTTTTTTTATTTTACTTCCGTAGCGGTGCCATATATGCTTGGTTGTCTTTTGATATGAAGCCAATTGTTGTAGAGACCAAATAAACCATAACGAGGCATCTGCCGAGTTGTAAGAAGCATTGTCTCCCGTTTCTGTATTGGCAAATAATGGTCCATTCATTTTAGAAGTCATGTAGTCAAGTACAGAATAGTATTCGTGTACTTTTTTGTCAGGAAGTAATAATCCTGGTAATGAAATAAATGTATCACGTCCCCAAGTATTGGCAAACCAATGATAACCTGCATTTATTCTTAATTTTCTTTTTGCTTTTACTATAAATTGCGATGCGGCATCTTTGAGGCAATTATCAAATGATGATAGAGGTAATCTGCTTGCAAGTTCTTTTTCAAACAGGGAACGCAAAGAACGAGGTTTTTGTTCTTCAACAGAAGCAGAAAACACAATTGTTTCACCTTTTTTTATTGGCAATTCAAAATAGCCGGGCACCATTAAGTCTTCATTGCATTCATAACCTCTTTTACAATCTTCTATATATTCTTCATTATAATACCACTGAGGGAAATGTATATATTCTGTTTTTTTTGAAAATTGCATGTGCAAATAAGGATATCCTTGATACAAACGGATTTTTATACCATTTGGTATTTTATGAAATGAGGTATCAGCATATAAATTTGCTTTACTCAATTTGTGGATATTTCTAAATGCTAAAAACGGACGGAATTGCAACTTGGTTGGAGAATGTGCATCTAATAATGTATAACGTATCATTACCTGGTTAATGTTTGTATTAAGCAATATTTCTTTTTTTAGCACAACACCTCCTACTCTGTAAATATGATAAAATAGCGGCTCTGCCTCTAAACTTTCTATATATTTATGACCTTTTGGCACATATACACCACCAGGGTAGCGATGTATTCCCAAATTAAAAGTTCGTCCACGCTGAATTACCGTTTCATCAAAGGCAGATAATAGCACATGAAGTCCTCCATCAAGGTGTTCACACGGACAAATAAGTAATCCATGATATTTTCGTGTATTATTAAAAATTATAGTGGTGCTGCCATAAGCACCATTTTTATTTACTCGTATAAATTCTCTGGACAAAGAATAGTTGAGATTAACTAATTCTTTTTTATCAAATTTTATATAAGACATAAGCCTAAAATATTTTTTGTAAAAATAGTAAAATTAAAAGAAAAGAAAGTAATGTAAAAAAAGATAAATATACTAATTCCTGCAACTTCTCATTTTTTGTATGAGATGCTTTTTAAATTCCCTTTCTGCCAAATATATCTTATTGACTTTATAAACGGGTAAAACTTTCTTAAATTTCTCATTATACTCTTTGGTAAGGTCGCATTCTTGCTGCAATATTTCCATATATTGAGAATTTATCTTTGCAGCATCTTTTTCATTGTTGTCTCCAAATTTTATTTTTTTTAGTAATTCTCGCTTTTTATTCAATATTGTTTTTTGTTTGTCTGAATATTCGTTATAGATTGGCCAAAATTTTTCCGCTTCTTTCACAGATAAGTCCAAGTAATTAGTAAGGAATGGTATTTTTTCTTTTTCTATCATTTCTTTTCGTCTCTGCATCATTTTACCTCTGTAAGGAGGTTGTGAATAAATAAGATTTGAAAAAGTAAGAAAAAATAATATTAAATAAATGCGTGTTTTCATAGTTTAATTGTTTTGAAAAAGTTCATAATCTGAATCCGTATCATCAACCAAATAATCAACAATATCATTTTTGTTTACAGTAAGTTCTTGGTCTGGGTTTTCTTGTAAATCATAATACAATTCGTATTCGGAAGTTGTTTCTGCAAGATAATTTTCTATTTGTGCATAAAGCATATTACTATTATTTGATTTTACCGACTCATAACTTTTAATCCACATACCACCTAATATGAACAATATAATTATAACAGGAATACCAACATTTACAACAATTTGCTTGCGTTGTTTTTTGCGGTATTCATATTGACTCACATTGTCTAATATTTTCTGTGATAATTGCTCAAAATATTTATTATTATTTTCTTTCATAACATTTTCTTTGACAAAAAAAGTCAGATAAAGTTTAATTTTTCTTTAAACTTTTTTTAGCAATAGGATAAACAGTAGATAGTATTGCCTCCAATTGTCTTACATATTCGCGTTTTTTATACTTCGGTGCATATACATAACCTTCTACTGTTATTATATGAGTCTTGTCGGCAGACAAAGTAGATAAAGACACAAAAGGTCCCCCCATGTAATCATTTTCCACTCTCCATAGTCCTCTCATTTTCACAAAGTAATTACCGTTTTTGGTATAAGAGATTACTTCGGGTTTTATACGATGTTCGGTAGTCATCCAACTTCCTTCCGTTGGTCCTTTTATATATTTACCTTCAAATTCATCACGCTTGTTGAGCAGATTCTCCCAGTTGAAGTCAGCAGTATCTTTATATGGATATGTATAAATGAAAAGTCCTTGACTTATTTCTTCCGTTTCGCGTGACACCCACATAAAATCAGTAGTATCTATTCTTATAGCATAACCTTTGGGTACGGTTATATAGATATGGAATTTATCTTCTATTTTTTTTACCACTTTGTTAGCTTGAATTTTTTTATATGTATCTACTATTCTTTTGCGTTCCCACTCGTTTATTAAATTGATTATATAATTCTTTTTTTTCAATAAAATTTTTGCCATAGAAGTGTCATCAGGTGCTATTCCTTCTATTATAAGTTGCGGAGCTGCCCATATATTTTTTTTCACATATAAGCCAATGCTGTCTTTGGGTAAATCTTTTTTTATATTTATAACTAAAATATTTCTATGGGTTTTGAAAATACTACTAAATGCATCGTGAGGAATAACTACCGGTGTAAAAATATCTTCTTCTTGAGGAAGCATCGGATAATCTTCCGTAAAAATGTTTTTTAAAGCATTTAGAGTTTTCGGATACTTTTTTTTGTTGAAAACAACAACTACTTCCCCACTCTTTCCTGTAATTACAGGCAATAAGGTTTTATTTTGATTTTCATCTTCATTGCAACCTGATAATATTATCAATAAAATGCTTATGTAAAAAATTAGTTTTTTCCCCATATTCTATAAATTTAATGAGGTTGGGAAATAAATTTATATACTGCATTTATATAATTTTGAAAACCCATCACCTTAGGTACATCAGAATGTGTAGCTCCTTTTATTCTATGAGCCTCTTTATATGGACCTTTATAATTTTTGAAAACAACTTCTCCATTTGTTTCCATATTAAGAAAATCATCATTTACACCATGTAACCACATAAACGGAACAGATACATATTTTATTTTTTCAGCATTATCAATTTTAAGATTTGTAAAAAACGAATGAGGCAAATTAAGAACAGACGCATTTTGCACCATTACATCCGATGACGCAAAAGGAGATTCCAATATTAGCCATGATGGGGTAAGGGGATAATCATCAGGATTTGCACATATTTCAGTTGCAGGAGCCGTCCCCATACTATACCCGTAAACTACAAGTCTGTCATTTGTCAATCCGTTTGATTTTAGCCATTGCAAAGCGGCTTTGGTATCTGCATAAAGGTTATCTTCTGAGGGTATGCCTTCGCTTTTACCATATCCGCGATAGTCAAAAATTAAAA
>CAYQWX010000094.1:0-5797 GCA_964421355.1 uncultured Bacteroidales bacterium | reverse complement strand
TCTATTTGGTCGCATTTGCTTTGGCAGGAGCACTGGTCGCATTTCTTAAGTTTAATATTAGTCCTGCAAAAATGTTTATGGGAGATACTGGTTCTATGCTCTTAGGTTTTGTTGGGGCTTTCCTTTCTGTTGTTTTAATAATGTATCATAACGAAACATCATCAATATGCAATGTGCCTTCTAATCCTGTGTTAGCGGTATCAATAGTGTTTTTACCTTTGTATGAAACTACAAGAAGTTTTTTTACGAGGTTATTCTCGGGGAAAAGTCCTTTTAAAGCAGACAACAATCATCTTCATCATTTGTTATTAAGGCAAGGTTTGTCCCATACTCAAGCAACTATTATACTGGTTCTTTTTTCTATAACGGTTATTGCATTAGAAATTTTATTTCTGCATTTGAAAGTAGGAAATTTAGTTTCTTTTGGATTTTTGTTTATCTATGCTGCCATTTTTAATTATTTGTTATATTTAAGAGCAAAGAAAAAAGATAATGAATAAGCTTTTCCGCTTTTATTTTATTTTATTATTCCCGTTGACTTTGTTCTCTCAAGAACTTCCAATTGAGGAGACGGCGAAAAAATTAACCGTACAGCAAATGATAGAAGGGAACATTAACACTTCGGGGATGTTCCCAATCTTTTGTGATAGTAGTTGTAATAATAATCCTATAAAAAAATATTATTATCCATCAAAAGATAAAACAAAACCGTTGTGGAAACGGAAACTGTTTTACGAAGACTTTTATTTATTGCAAACAAAAGATTTAACATTGAGAATAAATCCATTATTTGATTTTTCAAAAGGAGAAGATTACTATGATACTACTTATGCTATGTGGTATAATAATTTGCGGGGAATTTGGGTAGGAGGAAGTCTTGGGAGAAATCTATATTTTGAGTCATTGGCAGTAGAGAGTCAATGTGGATTGCCAAAGTTTTTAAGTAATTATGTAGGACGAACCGTTTCAATACCTGGATTTGCACGTCATCATTTTTATTTACCCGGAGTTTACAATTTTTCGTCGGCACAAGGTAAATTGTTGTATCATATAAATAAAAATTGGAGAGTATCTATGGGACGAGGGAAACATTTTATAGGATATGGTTATCGCTCTTTGTTCTTGTCTTACAATACTCCTCCTTATCCCTTTATTAAAGCAACTTGGCAAAGTAAAAACAAAAAATGGCAATATAATAGTTTGTGGCTTACAAGTGTTGATGTTCAGGCTAATGGAAGTGGCAGACAAGATGTTTTTGCAAGAGGTTACGGTAATTTTAATTATTTATCGTATGCTCCTATAAAGTGGGGGAGAGTAGGTATTGTTGAGAGTAAATGGTTTTTAGATAAGGTTACCATGTTTTATTTTTCTCCGCTATTATTTTCTAGTGGACTAACTTCTGTAAACAAAGACTGGTATAGAATAAATTTTGGCTTGAATACTTCTGTGAATTTATTTAAAACTGTTATGCTATATGGGCAATATAGATTTTCTGATACTTTAAGCTATCAGATAGGAGTAAACATAAGCAGACGAATAAATGATTTTTTCTTTTTTGTAAGAGGTGAATATAACAAAGTGAATACTGGAGAAAATGCCATAAGACAAAGAGAGTTCTATTCTCACTTAAATCAATTTATAGGTTATGCTCCTGAAAACATTAATTTAGAGAAAATTACATCATTTTTCATTAAATACAAAAGATTTTTCTTCCGTTTCCGTTATAATGAGGTAGAAAGACGAAATAATAATAACTCATCCACGGTTTATTTTGATATATACCGTATGTTGGAAGGAGGCATAGTGATAAATCCCTCTTATCAATTCCAATTTTTTGGAAGGATAATGTATTTTAATGGAGAAAAATGGGTTAATTTTGGATTTAGAACAAATATTTTTGCTCGTTATTTAGATTTATAAAGATATGATAAAGCCATTTTACAGGAAAATCATAAAAATATTTACTATTATCATTATTATTTTGAGTGCTGTAATAATAGTAGCAGGACTGTATATTAATTATTTTTATAAAGATAAAGCAGTATCATTAATTGTATCGGAATTAAACAATTATTTGAAAACGGAAGTTCAAGTAAAAAAGGTAGATTTTTCTGTATTTTCTCATTTTCCAGAGGCTTCAGTTATTTTTTACGGAGTTGTTATTAAAAGTAAAAATATAAATAAATCGGGCATACCTAACTATTCAGACACACTGTTAAGTGCAAAAAGTATTGCAATGGGATTTGATATTTTGGATCTTCTAAAAAAAAAGTATGTGTTAAAAAAAACTTATATCAATAATGGAAATTTAAACTTATATATTGACAAAACGGGTGATATAAATTTTGATATAATTAAAACCGACACTTCTACAAAAGAACAAAGTAATTTTAAACTCAATTTATCGGGAATAGAAATAAAAAATATTGATTTGGATTTCTTTAATTTTTCTAAAAAAGAACACCTAACCAGCAATATAAAAAAACTTCATCTCAAAGGAAATTTAATTAATGATAATTTTAATTTTACTATTAAGAGTAAATTCTTTCTGAATAATTATTCAATAGAACATATATCTTTTATAAGAAAAAAGAATATGTATGTAGAGTTGAAGATAAATAAAAAACAAGATAATTATCTTATTGATGTTGGTAATTTGAAAGTGGAAGATGTAAATCTGAATATGAATGGGGCAATTAATATAAGCAAAAAAAATAGTTCTCTGGATATTTTAGTTACCAGCAAAGGAGAAAAGGTAAATACATTGTTGTCTTTGCTTCCCGAAACTTATAAAAAATATGTGAAAGACTACAGGCTTTCAGGGAAGGCTTCTTTTGAGACAAGCATAAAAGGTGTAATAGATTATAAAAAATCTCCTCATATTGAAGGACATTTTTTACTTAATAATGCTACTGTAAAATATATGCCAGAAAATGTGCAATTGGATAGCGTATTTGTATCGGCTTCTTTTTCAAATGGCAAGGAGAATAGCATGAAAACATCAAATATTGAAATAAACAATGCCGTAGCACAAATAGGTAATTCCATAATAAAAGGACGGTATGGTATTAAAAATTTTGTGTCACCACAATATTATGGAATGGCTTATGTAAATATAGACTTGCAGGAAGTGTATCCTTTCTTGAAAACAGACACTTTAGAAGACTTGTTAGGTAAAATAAAAGGAAATATCAGAATCAAAGGAACTAAAAAGATAAAAAACATAACAGATTTATATACTGAAGGAGATTTGGTTGCTAGTGGAATAGGTGTTAAATTTACTAGTGATAGTAACTTTTTGGTAAAGAACCTTGATGCAAAATTCAAATTCAACAACAACCGCATTGATATAGCTTCATTAACTACAAAATATAAACATACACAAATTAGCTTATCAGGAGTGATGTATGATTTTTTGAATACGATAAGCGGGAAAAAAGTGCCAATTAAGGCTGTAGTAAAACTAAATTCTCCCAAGGTAAATTTAGATGATTTTTTTGCAAAACATACTAATTCTCAAGATACGGCAAATGTAAAATACGATATAAAATTTAATGTTGCTGTGGATACTCTTGTGTATCATAATAATATTATGAATAATTTATTAGCAAACGGAGTGATAAGTAACAAAAAGATTGATTTGTATGATTTGAAAGTAAACATTGCAAATGGAAAACTTACTGGAAAAACAAGATATAGCAATAACAAAATATTGGGAAATTTATCGGCAACAAATATTGATATTAATAAATTGTTTAAGATATTTGATAATTTTGGACAGTCATTTATTGCTTATGATAACATTAAAGGAATATTATCTACAAATGCAGATTTTTCATTTAGACTGGATAATAGTGGAAAAATAATTGATTCCTCTTTAATATGTGATGCGAATATGACAATAAAAAATGGCGAATTAATAAATTTTGAACCTCTTAAAAATCTTTCAAAGTTTTTGAGTGTGGAGGAAATTCGTCATATTTATTTTTCTGACATTCAAAATACTATTTACATAAAAAATAAGCAAATAACAGTTCCGCAAATGCATATAAAAACATCAACATTAGATTTTGATATATCCGGAGTTCATTATTTTAATGGTGATTATCGGTATCATTTACAATTATTATTATCGCAACTGTTGTCAAAGAAATATAGAAATAATCTTAAAAAAGAAAATAATTCTTTCGTCTCTTATAATGAAACCTCTTCGGGAACAAAAGTTTTTCTTTTGTTGGAAAGTAATCATGGACATTCGCATATAAGTTACGATAAAGAAAAAGTAAAACAACACATATCTGACAGAATAAAGGAAGAAAAAAATACATTTAAACAAATGATAAAAGAAGAGTTTTACTGGTTTACCAAAGACTCTGCAATAAAAAATAAGAAAAAGAAAAAACTGCAATTAAAGAAAAAAGAAAAAAAAGAAGAAAATAGCGGATTTCAATTTGATTTTGGAGGATAAATAATGGATTTGTATGTTAAAAAAAACAGGTGGAAATTATTTCTATTATTGTTGGGGGCAATAATAGGTATTATCTCCATATTATATTCCAATTATATTACATCAAGACTGGCAGATGAAGAAAAAAAGAAAGTTGAGTTGTGGGCTGAAGCTATGAAACGACTTACTTCCTCTAATGATGAGCAACATGATATAGATTTCGTATTCAAGGTAATAGAAAACAATACAACTATTCCCGTAGTAGTGGTAGATACTGCAAATAATTTGATTTTTTACAGAAATATTGATAGTGTAATTGTAACTAATAAAAATAAACTGAAAAAAGAATTAGAAGAAATGGCTTCTGTGCACGATCCAATAGAGATTAATGTAACACAAGATATAAAACAATATGTTTATTATAAAAATTCGGTTTTGTTGCAGCAATTAAAAATATTTCCCTATCTACAATTGTTTCTTATAATTGTATTTATTGGGTTGAGTTATTATGCCTTTAGCACTACACGACGAGCAGAACAAAATCAAGTATGGGTAGGACTTTCAAAGGAGACTGCCCATCAACTTGGAACACCTATATCTTCCTTGTCAGGGTGGGTTGAATTACTTAAAATGGATGAAAATATTGATAAGCATGTGATTAGTGAACTGGATAAAGATGTAAAACGTTTGGAACTTATAGCAAACAGGTTTTCTAAAGTTGGGTCCAAGCCCTCCTTAAAACCGATTAATATTGTAGATATAATTAGTAATACAATTGATTATTTAAAGCCACGAGTCTCGGTTAAAGTTAATTTTAATTTGGATATTCCCAAAAATGAAATATTGATTCCTGTAAATGAGGTGCTTTTTAGTTGGGTACTTGAAAATATCATAAAAAATTCTATAGATGCAATGCCCAATGGTGGTGAAATATCTATAAAAATAAAGGAAGATGAAAATAATGTAGTAATAGATATAAAAGATACCGGCACGGGAATACCTAAAAAACAACAAAAATCAATATTTAAACCTGGATATACTACAAAAACAAGAGGTTGGGGATTAGGGTTATCGCTTGCAAAAAGGATAATAGAAATATACCACCAAGGAAAGATATTTGTCAAGTCTTCTATTCCTGGACAAGGTACTATAATGAGAATAATGTTGCGAAAAAATAATTAAAAGCAAGCTTTTTATAAAATTAAATTAACGATATTATAAAAAAGGAGAGGTTTTTTGCCTCTCCCTTTTATTATTTTATTATTCTGCTATTTTATTGTATAAGAAACCTTTATAGAATAATTCCTACCCCAGCCGAAATCTTCGTAAACATACACTCCATTATACGGA
>CAYQWX010000093.1:0-5975 GCA_964421355.1 uncultured Bacteroidales bacterium | reverse complement strand
AAACGGGGTGTAGCACAGCCCGGTTAGTGCGCCTGCTTTGGGAGCAGGAGGTCGCAGGTTCGAATCCTGCCACCCCGACTAAAAGCCTTCTGAGATATAGAAGGCTTTTTTATTTTACTTTCTAAAAATTTTTTCCACTTAAAATTATACCTTTGTAGCAAATCTTTTTTCATATTCTATATGTTCAATCTTCAAAAACGCACTAATCAGTGGATATTACTTCTCTTGTTAGCTTTTATCTGGGGTGCATCATTTATTCTTATAAAAAAATCATTACGTAGTTTCAATCTATATGAGGTCGCTGCTATCAGAATATTTATTGCTTTTTTAGTATTACTTCCAGTATTCCCATTTGTTTACAAAAAAATAAAGAAAAAACACATACTACCTCTTCTTGAAGTGGCATTTATAGGTAATGCAATACCAATGTATTTGTTTAATTATGCTCAACAGTACATTGACAGCGGATTAGCAGGAATACTTAATAGTACCACACCAATATTTGCTTTTTTAATAGCAGTAATATTTTTCAGGCATAAATTGTCTTTATTAAAAATAATAGGATTAGCCATAGGTACAATAGGAACCACGGGATTATTGTTAGCTAAGGGAGTAGATAATTTTAATGCACATTTATTACCGCTTGCAGCTATTATGTTAGCAACTATTATGTATGCAACAAATGTTAATGTGGTGAAAGAATATTTGCAAGAAATAGACGGAGTTACCATAGCCACTTATACATTTGTAATAATAGGACCTTTAGCTCTTCTAAATCTGTTTTATGAACATACTTTTACCAAACTTTCAGACCCTGAGGTTTTACAAAACTTATTATATATTGCAATTCTATCTGTATTTGGCTCAGTAATAGCCGTAATAGGTATAAATTATTTAATAAACTATTCTTCCGCAGTGTTTGCTTCGTCTGTTACATATATAATTCCGGTTTTTGCCATCCTTTGGGGATTATATGATAATGAAAATATTACATTAAGCCAAGTATTATGGATGATAGTAATAATATCTGGAACATATTTGGTAAACAAAACAAAAATGGAATAAAATCTATTAGACCATTTTAATAAAAATTTGTCTTATAAGGGAACTATTAAAAGATGTCCAAACATTTTGAAAAAGATTTTGTTAAAAAGTGTAAAAAAGGAGACCAAAAAGCACTTGAACAGTTGTATAAAGAAACAGCAGATACTTTACTGGGAGTATGTTTGCGATATACAAAAAACATACAAGATGCCGAGGATGTTTTTCATGAAGGTTTTATAAAAATAATAAAAAACATTAAACAATTAAAAGACGAAAAAAAACTTATATCCTGGATGATTAGAACGATGGTTAATACAGCAATAAATTACTTGAAAAAAAATGCAAAACTTGCAGAAGACACTTTTGAAGATAGCTATAAATATGCAAATACAATAGATGATATAAATCAAAAAGACAATGTAGGTCCATTATTAGACCTAATATATGAAGAGGAATTATATGAGCTGATAAACAAGTTGCCAACAGGTTATAAAGTAGTATTAAACATGTATGCAATAGAAGGTTATTCCCACAAAGAAATAGCAAAAGCATTGGGAATATCAGAAAGTACATCTAAAACACAGTATCAAAAGGCAAAAGCAAAACTAAAAATAATGATAGAAGAAAAATTAGGGAAAAAATCTCAAAAAGATTAAGTATTTTATGAAAAGCAGTTTTGAAAATAAGTTGAAAGAAAAAGCATATAAAGTTAAAATAAAACCTTCCGATACATTGGAACACTCAATATTGGAAGAAATAAACCTATTTTCTCAAAAAATTGCACGCATAAGAAAAATAAAACAAACAACTATAATTGCAACTTCTATAATATCAGCAGCAATAATAGCATGGCTAATATTAAAGCCTTCCACAATACAAAAAACACAAGTAACCAATATATCTCAGCAAATAGCAAAACTACACATACAACAGCATAAAACTACCATACTCTCCCACACACACATTATCCCAAAAACGGAAAATCCAATCAATAAAAATAACAATAAAATTATATTAAAAAACGGAACAACAAAAAAACAAAAAAACGACACAATACTATGCTCGTCAGAATATGTGTTGGACAACAATAAATCAAAAACTAGCTGGAAAAGCTTCCAAGACAATATAATAATAAGCAACACTTATACCCATACCACATTTTTATTCGCAAAACCAGGATACTACAAAGCATTTTCTTATAATACAAAAGGCGATGTTGTAGATTCTGTAGTATTTATATCGTTATTTGTTCCACAAACACACATATACACTTGTAATAATCACTACATTTTATCAGATATTATAACTAAATACACATACATCCCTAAAACACAGGGAATAATAAAACAAAATAATTCTATTGTAATACAAAAAGGTAATAATAAAAGACTTCAAATACCAATAACTTTCAAATACAAATCACAAATTATAGTAGATACCTTATTTATAACTTTTGGCAAAAAGCCATTTATTAATCCTCAAATAATAAAAATAGCGTCCGGATTATATTCCGTATCTTTTAGACATATTCCTGAATTACAATATTTTGTAAACAACAATGAAATAAATTATTCTGACACATTACCAACCGGCAGATACACGATAAAAATAGTAAATAAAAAAACAAAATGCGATACTTCTTTTATTATTACTCTAAAGGAAAAACAAGTGTTATTACCAGAATTTGATTATACCGCTTTACAGAAAAGGGCAGGTATTCCTTTTTATTTCCAAAACAAAACACAAGCAACAACAAAAGGCAAGCTGTATTACAAATGGAACTTTGGAGATAATACATATTCTAATGAATCTTCACCAACACATATTTATGAAAGGAGTGGCAAATATACCGTAACACTCAAAGTTTCAGACGACAAAAACAATTCAGCCTCTATTCAAAAAACAATAGTGGTATTACCTCCCGACAAATCTTCTCAACCCAATGTATTTACTCCTAACAATGACGGTAAAAACGATGTATTCAAAGTTCAATTACCATACAAAGTAGAAAATTTCAAATGCGAGATATTTACCCGAGATGGCAAAAAAGTATATGAACTAAACGACATAAATAGTAGTTGGAATGGAAAAATAAACAATTCGCCTGCAGCAGAAGGAATATACTACTATATTATTACAGGTAAAACTCCTGACGGAAAACAATTTATAGAAAAGAACTTCCTTTATTTGTACAGGTAAAAGATATGCAATACTAGAATCTACATTAGGAAACAAGGAGGTTGTAATAATATGGATCTTCGGTATCTGTTTATCATAAATATCATCTTTGATAACATTATATTTAAGTATTGACAATATAAATAGAAATTCGGCATTTACTTTATTTTCACGGCTTTTTGCGTTTCCGTTTCTCCATTATTAAATTCAAATTGGAAGAGATAGGTTCCATTCGGTTCATTTTCCAAATTGAGAACACCTTCATTGGTATTAAGTTTTCCGGTTTCCTGTACCGTACTTCCATTTATGTTAAATATTTTTACGGCATATGGTACCTCGGTGTAATTTGATATTTTGTAAGATATATTTTTTGTAAATGGATTGGGTGTTAGCATGATTTTGTTGTTCCCGCTTTTCAAATATGGTGCAAACCTAAAATTTTTGGGAGGATGCTCAGAGACTACAGGATCACTTATACAATGGGATATTCTGGCAGTAAAAGGCCGTGTGGCTTCAAATCCAGGAAGCAAATCAATTTCATCGGCCACCAATTCCAAGTTATCCTTTTTAGGATAAGCATAACTGCAAGTATTTAATTTTGGAGTTATGATTTTTTTATATCCTGTATAACTTTTACCAAATTTATGGCATATATATTTGGTATTATTGTTTTCCTGATTATAATAAGATGATACTTGAAAATCATAATACATCTTTTTGTAAAACTTAAAATATGATTTCCATTCATCAGTTTTGTTTTTGTCATTATACATAATTTTATAATTTCCATTTTCATCATAATAGTCATATGCAAAGAGTATTTTTTCCTTATCTTCGTTCTCAAAAAAATCATTGGCTCGATTTACCAAATCTATCCATTCTGAAGAGGCTCCTTCTGGAGCCTTAGATATCCAAGTCTCAACTACCGCGCAAACATCATCCTCTCTAGGAATATTATAAGATTGTACCAATTGGGTTATAATACCGTTTAAGTAAACATAAAAACAGGTTTCGCAATAATATTGAGGAGGAGGAGAAGTATACTGATTATAATGAATACGATGACTACTAAAATAATTGTTTATAACAAATTTGCCACTTATTGCATAGTTCCAACTTTTTTTATAATAAAAATAACTTACACGAGTGGTAATTTCAAAATATTGAAAAGGAATATTATACATTGGGCAAGCATCATTGTTGGAAAGTACTGGTTTAAATACTTGATAAACCATTGGTATGTTGAAATCATTTATACAAACGGGGCATTTCAAATGGTAATCGACATTCAGATATTTTTCGTTTTGATCAGCAACTACCCAAATTTGGGCAATAGATTCGGCACTGGCAGCATGAGTTTCGGAATAAGCGGTTACTTTTACCTGATAAGTACCGGTTTGATTAAATACTATGGATTGTTGCGTACCTCCTCCAAGAAAATCAACTGTTCCGTCCGGTGCGGTAACCTCCCAAGAATACCAAAACGAATCATTGGATAAAGAAGAATTGGCCGTTGCCTTAAATGATACGGACGAGTGAGATAGCACTACCTTATGTTCCGGAGTTAAGGTTACCGACATTGAATAGTTATTCGGCGGATAAACGGAAAGTGGACAAGATTCTGTCTGAGTGGCTGCAATAAAGTTGCCGGAAGCGTCGTAAACTTTTATTATGGCATATGGGAAATAGTCACCCGAAGTACTATAAGCATGTGAAAAAACCTCTTGTGTATTATTGTCATTGTAGATATGTTCGCTACTACCGTCGCCATAATATAAAAAATAGTCGTAAATACAATCGGAGCAATCATCATATACATCCACATAAAAATTATCCGACTCGTTTACCAATAGGTCAAAGGGGCACGAAAGGGTAGCATTTAGGTCGTCGTCGTCCGATACGATAATGTATTGACTTTTCATCTTGTAATCCGACCCGTATTCATTGCTTACATATAAGGAAACATCATAAACGCCCGGTGTGGTATAAGCATGAGACGGATTTTCTTCGTGGGATATCGCTCCGTCTCCGAAAGTCCAAAGAAATTCGGTAGGAGGAGCAGATTCGGTATTTTGGAAAGGCCAAAAACTTTGATTGGTAAAATATATCGTTTCGTTGGAATGTACCAAGGTAGGATCTGCCGAAAAATCAGCAGTAACGGATGTTGTCCCACTGTTTACATAAACCGTAATATAAGACTCCTTGGTTTCCGTGTCGGTTAAGGATTCGTCGGTATTGCTAATTTGCAAAGAGACCGTATAAACTCCTGCATTATTAAATGTATAAACAAACTCGGGTTCATGACTCACTTCTTGTCCGTTGATGGACCAAGTCCATTGGGTAGGATTTCCCGACGACAAATCGTAAAAAGTAACTTGTCCCCCTTCTTGCACCTCCGTAGAGGATGCGTAAAAGTCCGCGACAAAGCAGCCTCCGCTTTTCGTTTTTTTGTTGGAACTGCACTTCATCGCTTTCAAAACAAAGGTTTTGGATGCATCGTTTTCCGTAGGTGCACTTCTTACGACTACTATTAGCATTTGGGAATTATTACCGGGTGATAGTTCTACAGAACCATTCATGCCTCCGTTATTGGACAAAGGGGTTAAAGTGCCTGCCTCTCCGGTATTTATCACGCTATAATAGGCTCTGTAATAGTTGTTTCCGTCGAAACTTACTTTTACCGTTCCATTAATGTTATCTATACGAATAAGTTTCATATCTAATGCGTGGGGTGTGGAATAGGTAAAAGTTTG
>CAYQWX010000092.1:0-6028 GCA_964421355.1 uncultured Bacteroidales bacterium | reverse complement strand
CTGTAACAATCTATTTCCCATATGATTTTGCAAATGCTCCTCATGTAATAGTAACCGTAAGAGGAGGAGATTATTCCGATGTGTTTGCCGTAACTACCAGAAATGTAACCACGAGCAATTTCCAAGTAAACATTTATAGAGTAGATGATTCCGGAGGAGGTTGGGCGCAAAACATTTATATAGATTGGATTGCTTGGGAATAAAAAGAGATCTTTTTAGGTGCCGATTATTTGTCGGTACCTTTTTAGCTTACTTCACATAATTTCTATAAAAAATAATAAAGATTTGAGATGTAAATAATTAAACAAATTCTCCTTCTAATATACTAATGTCATCAAAATATGTATCTGCTTCGTTTTCTATTATGTATCTAAAATAAAAAATATTTTGGTGAATATCTCCGTTTTTTATTACTTTCTTTATCTTGTCTATATTGAATGAGTATTCACCATTGTTTACTGTTTCTACTAATCCGTCTGTGTAAAGAAATATTTTTGAATCTTTAGGTATTTTAGTTATTCTTCCGGTTTTTATTGTGATATTTGATATCATTCCTAGTCCACTACATCCTTGACGGAGTTCCGTAATTTTTTGTGTTTTGGAATTATAAAATATTGGAGGGGTATGTCCTGCGTTTATATAAGTAAGCGTAGAAGTACTTTTATTATATTTTGCAACAAAAAAGGTTATGAACATATTATTTTTTGTTTGTTCTGTTACTATAGCATTCAGTTCTTTTACTATTTTTTTTAGAGAGTATGTTTTAGAATATTTTATCATACTTCTAAAATTAGCTTGAAAATTAGCCATAAGAATAGCGGCAGGTACTCCTTTGCCGGAGACATCTCCTATACAAAAGATGCATTCTTTATTATTTATTGGTAATACATCGTAATAGTCTCCTCCTATTTCATAATGAGGATGATAATATGCTTCAAAATGAATTATTTCTTTTAATCGGGCTAATTTTTTTTGGTTGGGAATGAGGTAAGATTGGACTTGTTTAGCTATTTCCAAATCTTTTTTATATTTTTCTTTTTCTATTTTTTCTTTGAATAAATATTTGTTTTCAATAGCTACAATTATAATATTTGCAAGTGTTTGTACGAATTGTATATGTTTAATAGAAGGACTTATTCCGGACATTTCTTCATCTACATCTCCAATTAATAGAAAAGCAATAGGAGTATTTTTGTGATAAATAGGAATTATAAAATCAAAATAAGCTAATGCTTTATTTTTATGTAGAAAATATGTTATGTGAGTGATTTCTTTGATTGGTTTTATTTGTTTTTCAAAATTTAGAGTATCACAGATTGTTTTATCTACACCTTTGTTAAGTATTATTTGCCATCCGGAAGAAGATGAATTGTAAAAGATAAGTATTTTTTCTATGTTAAGATATTCTCGTAATACATTACTAAAATATTTTAATAGAGTTTCAGAAGAAACATTTGAATTTATGAGTTTTGTTATTTCCAATAAGGTATTTAGCTTGAAAGTAGAAAGTTTGCGAGGATTTTTATTATTAGCCATGTTGTTCCTTTTATTTCTTATTTTGCTAAAATAAGTAAAATAATTGATTTACCAAAAATTATATTCTTCGCCTGTTTCATAATCAATGTAATAATACCAATCTGCTGCAAGCAACAGTTCTTCATTTACCATTGCATCTTCTCTATCGAATGTTAATAGCAATACTTGTTTTCCGTATTTGTCTTTCACTTCCTCTATGAGGTCTATAAAATCGGAATCGCCTGCAATAAGTGCAGCTACATCATAGTGGTTTCTAAAAGCTTTTATTACCATATCCAATGACAGTTTTACATCTATTCCTTTTTGTATCCAACTTTCTCCCATTTTTACCAACCTGCCAAGTCGTAGTTCCAAAAAAGGAATATCGTGTTTTAATCTTTGTAGGTATTCCGCTTGTTTTTGAAAAGTTTCATTATTAGTGTTTTCGTCCAGTTTTGCAGTATAATAATATGTTCTTATTAATTTTTTCCCTTCAGACAAGCGATTTATTATTGATTGCCAATTTATTTTGTTTATGCTTACTTTGCCAGGTGCTCCTCTTAAATGTTTCGCACTGTTTATTACATATTCTGCATCTATAAAAATCATTAATCTGTCCATATCTATTTGTTCTTAGTTTTTTACAAATGTATAATAATATTTGAGAGGATATATGCAAAAGTTTTTTCTAATGAATAATTTTATTACGTAAAACATAGTATAGTTTTTTAAAAAAGTCAATTTTAGCCCATAAATTAAATTTAAAAATGTAGTTATGAAAAAGATTTTGGTATTAGGAGCTGGGTTATCTACGGGTAGCCTTATAAGATATTTGTTAAACAATTCTGAAAAATATGGTTGGAAAGTTAAAGTAGGAGATATAAGTAAAGAAAATGTATTGAGTAAAACTAAAAATCATCCTAATTCTGAAGCATTTGTATTTGATATAAACAACAATGAACAATTATATTCGGAGGTGCAAAATGCCGATATAGTGGTGTCAATGATGCCTGCACGATTTCATCATTTAGTTGCTCGGGCTTGTGTCGATTTAGGTAAAAATATGGTAACTGCTTCGTATGTGAGTCCGGAAATAAAGGCAATGGAAAAAGATGCAAAGAAAAAAGGTGTTGTTATTTTAATGGAGATGGGAGTAGATCCCGGTATTGATCATATGTCTGCAATGGAAGTGATAAATAGATTAAAAAGGGAAGGATACAATATTACTATGTTTAAATCTTTCACAGGAGGATTGGTTGCTCCCAAATATGATAATAATCCGTGGAATTACAAATTTACTTGGAATCCAAGAAATGTAGTTGTTGCCGGACAAGGCACTTCGCGATTTATTCGCAATGGTAGATATAAATATATACCTTATTGCCAGCTTTTTAAGCGAACCGAACGTGTGTTTGTTGATGAAGTTGGTGAGTTTGAAGCTTATGCCAATAGAAATTCTTTAAAATACAGGGAGTTGTATGGGCTGGAAAATATACCTACTATTTTTAGAGGAACATTAAGGAGACCAGGATTTTGCAAAGGGTGGGATATTTTTGTGCAACTTGGAATGACAGACGATACTTACTATATGGAAGATGTGGAAAATATGACTTATAGGGAATTTACTAACTCATTTTTACCTTACTCCAAAACCCTGTGTGTAGAAGAAAAGATAAGACAAATTTTTAAGTTAAGTCAAGATTCTTTTACTTTGTATAAATTAAGGTGGTTGGGACTATTTTCTAATGAAAAGATAGGTCTTAAAAAAGCTACTCCAGCACAAGTATTACAGCACTTACTTATGAAAAAATGGAGTTTAGACAACGGAGATAAAGATATGATAGTAATGCAGCACCAATTTGAGTTTGAAAAGGATGGGAGAGAGGATAGAATGCATTCCTCTATGGTTGTGATGGGGACAGACGAAGATACTGCAATGTCTATAACAGTTGGTACCCCTGTGGCTATTGCTACAAAAATGGTGCTTACAGGAGAAATAAAAGAAACAGGGGTGAAAATACCTGTGATAGAATCAATATACAAACCTGTATTAACCGAGTTAAAAGAATATGGCATTAAGTTTGAAGAAAAGTTTGTTGATGAGGATAATAATCTTCATAATTTTAGCAAACTTTAACCCAAATGAGCCATAATAGATTTGCAATAATTGATTTAGGTACCAATACTTGTAACTTATTAATAGGCAATATAGATGATAGGTGTAATATAAATTTTATTTACAGAGATAGGGCACCTGTCATGCTTGGTTGTGAAGAGGGATTGGTAAAGGGTGTGATATGTGGAGAAGCCATATATAGGGTAGTGGTAGCTATCAAAAAGTATATGCAAATAATCCATAAATATAATGTAGAAAATAATAATATCTTGATTTTTGCTACCGAAGGGGTTAGGAATGCTAATAATTCAGCAGATTTATTAAGTCGTATTCGATTAGAAACAGGGTTGAAAGTGAGAATTATTTCAGGAGATGATGAGGCAGAATGGATATACTATGGAGTTAAAAATTCAGGATTGTTAAAAGATAGAGTTACTCTTATAATGGATATTGGAGGGGGGAGTACGGAATTTATTATTGCAGATAAGGATAAATTTTATTGGAAACATAGTTTTAAACTTGGAGCATCTCGCTTATTACAAATAATAAAACCCCAAGAACCTTTTTCTTATAGGGATTTAATTTATTTTATCAGAATATTAAAGCAAGAATTAGTGCTACTTACTAAGCAAATAAAAAAATATAAGCCACGAGTTTTGATTGGCACATCTGGTTCGTTTCATACTTTGTCAAATGCCATATTGAAGCAAATACATAACATGAAAGAAGTGCCTAAATCTAACTTTTATTCTGTTGATAAAGAAGATTTTTCTAAAATCTATTGCAAGATAGTGAGGGCAACTTTAGAAGAATTGTTAAATATGCCGGGTATAGAGCCTTATAGAGCTAAATATATGCCAATATCCGTGATTTTTATTAAATTTGTAATGAAATATTATAATATTAAAGCTCTTACTTATTCTGGTTTTGGAATAAAAGAAGGGGCTGCATATAAACTAATGTGTAATGAAGCATAATATACTTGTAATAGATGACGAAAAAAGCATAAGAGATATACTAAAAGAAATTTTGGAAGACGAGGGCTATAATATAGATACTGCCGAAGATGGAGAGAAGGGATTGGAGTTGTTCTCCAACCGTCCTTATGATGTGATATTGCTGGATGTAAAATTACCGCGTGTAGATGGACATGAAGTGTTTGCCAAAGTGCATTCATTAAATCCCGATATGCCAATAATTGTGATTTCGGGACATGGAAATATAGAAACTGCTGTAGAGTTTATCAAACAAGGGGCTTATGATTATTTGGAAAAACCATTTGAGGGAATGGAACGTCTTTTGGTAAGCATACGCAATGCTACAGAGAAAAAGCAACTTGTAAATGAAACAAAACGATTAAAGAAAAAAGTAAATAAAAAATATGATATTGTAGGTGAGTCTCTCGCAATAAAAGAAGTAAAAGCATTGATAGAAAAGGTAGCTCCTACCGAGGCCCGTGTTTTGATAGAAGGTGAAAATGGAACGGGTAAGGAATTAGTGGCTCACTGGATACACGAAAAAAGCAATAGAGCAAAAGGACCTTTTGTTGAGGTAAATTGTGCTGCTATCCCTTCTGAACTTATAGAAAGTGAATTGTTTGGGCACGAAAAAGGTTCTTTTACTTCGGCAGTGAAACAACACAAAGGCAAATTTGAACAGGCTAATGGAGGTACTCTATTTTTGGACGAAATAGGTGATATGGGATTAGAAGCACAAGCAAAAGTACTTAGAGCTTTGCAAGAGAATAAAATAACAAGAGTCGGTGGAGATAAAGATATAAAAGTGGATGTAAGGATAATTGCGGCAACAAATCAAGATTTGGAAAGGCTGATAGAAGAAAAAAGGTTTAGACTTGATTTATATCACCGCATAAGTGTTATAAAAATAAAAGTACCACCGTTGAGAGATAGATTAGAAGATATTTCACTATTAGTGAAACATTTTTCGGAACTTATTGCCGAAGAATATAATATGCCTTTAAAGAAATTTGATGAAACTGCCATAGAACAACTTAAAAATTATTCATGGTACGGAAATATAAGAGAACTGCGTAATGTTGTAGAAAGGTTGATGATTTTGTGTGATAATACTATTACTTCACAAGATGTAAAAAAATATGTATAACCTGAAAAAATTTGAAAATATAAAATATTTTGCAATTTGTTAGAATAGTTTTTTGACCTCAAATAAATTCCATAAGTTTTTATGTTGAGTGGAGTAATAAGGATAAAAGCCTGTTTGAACACCTTGTAAAAGGTGTAAGTTCTTTTATCCTGCGTAGCAAAACATTATCAAAAACAAGGAATTTATTTGCAGTCTTGACCTTTTGTTACTTTTGGGTTAAGCCAAAAGTAAATATGATTCTAATTTGTCAGACTAGATTTTTTGATACTTTTT
>CAYQWX010000091.1:4600-6162 GCA_964421355.1 uncultured Bacteroidales bacterium | reverse complement strand
CCTATGTGTTTTTTTCTTTCCCTCCCAAAAATTTTCCACAGCGACACGGTTTGTCGCCCACTGCTTTTATCTTTGTCTTTGCGTAAGATAAAAACATGGGAAATTGGAAGTGGAAGCTTTTTTGAACAACGGGCAACGGGATACCAAAGAAAAAAACAAAGTGTTTGTGCCGATTACCTATTGGGATCTCATCAATGCCGTGACCAATGTAGCTACTCACAATGAAGTACCATTAACTTTGGATGCTAAGGAGGAATTATTCAAAAAGGCTAATGAGTTTTTCAAAAGAAGACCCGACTTTCAAAAAGTACGCCTTAACTAAAAAAGTATAACCAATGATAAGTACCGAAACATTAATACTCATAGCCGTAATATTGGTAATGATAGACATATTTTTTGTCTCTGACATAACCACACATATAGCCTATATCATTATTGCTTATGTGATAGCACATGTATTGCCTGTACCATTTTTGTATCAAATAATTGCCGGTATTGTAGCATGGTTTGGTTTGGTAACTTTTCACTATTTGCTATGGCGTAAGGTTTTGCAAAAAATTGCCAATGAATATATTGCTCCTACTCGGCACAAAAGCGGTATGGACAACTTAATTGGCAAAAAAGGGATTATAAAAGAAGTGGAAGGGAAAAAATTTGTTTCCGTACACGAAGAATTATATCCTTACGAAACCATTAATCCTACACAGCCGGAAATAGGAGAAGAAGTAACTATAATAGAAACACAATCGGATAAAGTAATCATATATTAACCTTAAAAAACAAAAAACTATGAGTCTAATTTACACAATTCCACAAAATCATGTTGTATTAATACAACGGTTTGGCAAGCATGCAAGAGTACAAAGAGAAGGACTTGCATTCAAATTGCCATTAATTGAAAAAATCAAGACTGTTCCCGAATGGAACGGAATAGCTTGTAAAAACAATTATTTGATAGAACTATCTGAACAGCAAACGGATACACCTCCTCGTCAATGTCAAACATTGGACAATGTAACATTGGAAGCTAATGCCTCCATCTATTGGAAAATTGTAGATCCGGTAAAAGCCGTTTATAATGTGGATGTTCTGCCCAAAGCAATTGCTGACATTGGATTGAATGCTTTGCGTTCTAATATTGGCAAAATGAAACTGGACCAAGTGCTTTCGGAACGAAAAACCTTGAATGAAAAAATAGCCGCTCAATTATCCGAATTGAGTCAAAAATGGGGTGTTTTATTTATACGCGTTGAAATACAGGAAATAACATATTCCAGCGAAACGGCAGAAGCTATGATGCAAGAAATGGCTGCCGAACGCAAAAAACGGGCACTCATTGCCGAAGCGGAAGGAGAAGCACAAGCAAAAATCAAAAAAGCCGAAGCCGAAGCACAAGCCACCAAAATAAAAGCACAGGCACAAGCAGAAGCGCTGAAAATATTAGCCGAAGCCGAAAGTTTTTATTTGTCGCAGCTTGCCCAAAATACTTCCGGCGAAGTGGCTGGCAATATTATCATCGCACAAAAGTTTATAGATGGTATGCAAACCATTTCCAACAATCC
>CAYQWX010000091.1:0-4500 GCA_964421355.1 uncultured Bacteroidales bacterium | reverse complement strand
ATTGTTACTATAAAAAATCTACATATCTTTATGAAAAAAAAATAAAATGGAAAAACAAACAATACGCGTAACCAAAATATTCAATTGGGAAATGTCCCATGCTTTGTGGAACTATGACGGACTATGCAGCAACATACATGGACATTCATATATAATGCATGTAACGGTCAAAGGTACTCCTCTTCACGATAATAATTCTCCAAAATATGGAATGGTTATAGATTTTGGAGACTTGAAAACAATTGTAAAAGAACACATTGTAAACAAATTTGACCATAGTGTAGTTTTATATAGCAAAGCTCCTGTGAAGGAGTTATTGAAAGTGCCGCAAATGTTTGAAAGGATACATTTAGTAGATTTTCAACCTACTGCGGAAAACCTTGTAATATATTATGCCCAAATAATCAAAAATAATCTTCCTGATAATGTACAATTACACAGTATTAGGTTATATGAAACGGCAAATTCTTTTGCAGAATGGTTTGTAGAAGATAATTAATTAACTTTTGATTATTGATTAAAATATTTTTTCTAATACTAAGACCTTTCTATGCTATAAAAAAGCATATTATGCTTATTTATTTGGGCAATTGAAACAAAACAGTAAAAAAAAACAAAAAAATACTAACAGGTTGGGAATGTCTCATAAAAATAAGATTTGATATTCATAAGAGAGCATTACATGATTGTGCTACTATATAATTAGTGTTTTTTAGAAATAGTAAGAGATATGTGGAAAACATAGGGGATGGAACACAAACTCAATCTACTCAAAAAAAGGTAGATACCAAATTAATTGAATCGAAAATTTAATTTTAAAATTTATTGAATAAAATAAAAAGGGGTGCTCAAAAGATTAGGCACCCCTTTTTTATTCTTTTTACATTATAAATTTATTTTTTCTTACTCGATTTGGTTATCATATTAAAGAAACTACGATAAACAAATACCAAAGAGATTAATAAAAATACCAATCCTATGTAGGGTGAAACTTTTTGGAATTGGGGAGAAATAGCAATTTCCATAGCAAGAATACCAAATAGTGTGGTAAATTTAATAATAGGATTGAGAGACACTGATGATGTATCTTTAAATGGATCTCCTACCGTATCACCAACTACTGTTGCATCGTGTAAAGGTGTTCCTTTTTCTTGCAAATCAACTTCTACTACTTTTTTAGCATTATCCCAAGCTCCACCTGCATTAGACATAAATATAGCTTGATACAAACCAAATACTGCTATTGCTATCAAATAACTTATAAATAAAGATACAGCATTTTGGGTATAAGCAGGAGAAGACAAAAATGCTATGGACAAAGCAAAAAAGAATATTGCAATAAATATATTAAACATTCCTTTTTGTGCATATACAGTACAGATTTGTACTACTTCTTTTGATTTTTCAGAATCAGCCTTTTTAGGTGCATTGATATCCAAATTTATATTTTTCTTAATATATGCAACAGCTTTATGTGCACCAGCTGTTACAGCTTGTGTAGAAGCCCCTGTAAACCAATACACTACGGCACCACCTAACAATAATCCAAGTAATGTAAATGGATTTAATAAGTTAAGAACTTCGTTTGGTTCTATTCCCAAACCATGTTTCACAAGCAATATTAAAGAGAAAATCATTGTAGTTGCTCCTACCACTGCCGTACCAATAAGCACAGGTTTAGCAGTTGCCTTAAAAGTATTACCTGCACCATCGTTTGCTTCTAAATAATATTTTGCTTTTTCAAAATCAGGAGTAAAACCAAAATCTTTATTTATTTCTTCTTTTACATTAGGAATATCTTCTATAAGAGATAATTCATATATAGATTGGGCATTATCTGTTACAGGTCCATAACTATCTACTGCAATAGTAATAGGTCCCATACCTAAAAATCCAAATGCAACCAAACCAAATGCGAATACTGATTCATAACTCATTATTTCAGATAACCCTTGTGTAGCCGTAATATAAGCAATAAACATAAGAACAACAAATACCAAGCCCATCCAGAATGCACTAAAATTACCTGCAACAAAACCTGCCAGGATATTTAATGAAGCACCACCTTCTCTAGATGATTCCACAACTTCTTCTACATGTTTTGATTTAGGACTTGTAAATACTTTTGTAAGTTCAGGTATCAATGCCGCACCAAGTGTTCCTGCACTTATAATTATAGAAAGTTTCCACCACATGCCATTTGGCAAATTGTATATTACAAAATAACTTGCTGCAAAGGTTGCCACAATAGACAAAATAGAAGTAATCCAAACTAAAGAAGTAAGTGGTTGTTCAAAATCAATATCTTCGGTATTAGAATATTTTGCTTTTGCATAAACATTATTGATATAAAATGAAACAATAGAAGTAATAATCATCAATATACGCATCACAAAAATCCAAGAAAGAAGTTCCACTTGATAATCAGGAAGTACAGCCAATACAATAAATGAAATAAGTGCTACTCCTGTAACTCCATAAGTTTCAAAGCCGTCTGCTGTAGGTCCTACACTGTCACCTGCATTATCACCAGTACAATCTGCTATTACACCAGGATTACGAGGGTCGTCTTCTCCAATTTTGAAAATCACTTTCATTAAGTCGGAGCCAATATCTGCTATTTTGGTAAAAATACCTCCTGCAATTCTCAATGCAGAGGCACCCAGAGATTCACCTATTGCAAAACCGATAAAACTTACTCCTGCATATTCACCGGGAACAAATAAAAGGATAATCATCATCATAAAAAGTTCCAAAGAAATAAGCATCACACCTATGCTCATACCTGCATCAATAGGTATTTGATACAATTTTATAGGTTTTTTTTCTAATGAAGCAAATGCCATACGGGAATTTGCTAAAGTGTTCATCCTTATTCCAAACCAAGCCACACTATAAGAACCTAAAATTCCTAATACTGTCCAACCTAAAATCATTACCACTGGTCCAAATCCAAATCCTGATAATCCTCCAAAATAAAAAGCAGATACAGTACCAATAAATAAAAACAAGATTGCTAAAAATTTACCTTGTTGTATCAAATATGTTTTACCTGTTTGATAGATTACCGAAGCTATTTCTAGCATAGATTTGTGGGCAGGGTTCTTTTTTACTTTTAAAAATTGGTACAACCCAAATAAAAACCCACCTAAAATGATTAAAAATCCCCAGTATAAAATATTTTCATTTTTTATTCCTTTGGGAATAATCAAGTCTGCCTCGCTTGCAAAACTTGAAGCTGGAAGCAATATGCTACCTAATAATGTTAATAATAAAACTTTTGTTTTTCTCATAGTTTTAATTTTTTATGAAAATTCACTTTAACTAAAAAACCCCCGAAAAAACGGGGGAGATAAAATTTATTCCGATTTTGATGTTTCCGTTTCCGATATTACTTCAAAAGTAATGTCTGCCTTTATATCTTTATAGATATTAACAGTTGCATTATATGTACCCAATTCTTTAATGTGTTCGGTATTTATAGTTATATTTCTTCTGTCTATATTTACACCTTCTTTTTCTAATGCTTCCGCTATTTGTATATTAGTTACCGAACCAAATATTTTTCCTGTAGAACTTGTTTTAGCCACAACTTTCACAGTAATATTTTGCAATCTTTCGGCTAATGATAGAGCATCTTTACGAGCTTTTTCTTCTTTTTTAGCTCTTTGCTTCATTATTTCCAAATGGGCTTTTTTTATGCTTGGAGTTGCCTGCACTGCATATCCTTTTGGTATAAGGTAATTTCGTGCATATCCGTCTTTTACTATAACTATATCATCTTTGTAGCCCAAATTTGGTATATCTTGCTTTAATATTATTTCCATAATCAAATCCTCCTCAATATTTTTTATTTAAAATTATCGGTTACAAATGGTAATAAAGCAAGATGTCTTGCTCTTTTTATTGCCTTAGAAAGTCTTCTTTGATATTTTAGTGAAGTTCCGGTAATTCTTCTTGGAAGAATTTTACCTTGTTCATTAAGGAATTTCTTTAGAAAAACAGGATCTTTATAATCAATATACTTGATTTTATTTTTTTTGAACCTACAATATTTTTTCTTTTTAATATCAATATTTATCGGGGTCAAATATCTTATTCCTTCGTCTTTACCAGCCATAATTTTTTTCCTCCTTTACTTTTTTTCTTCTTGATTTTGATTCAATTGTTGTAATCTTTCTCTTCTTTTTTTGTTGTATTCTACTGCATACTTGTCTAACTTCACAGTAAGATAGCGCATAATTTTTTCACTTCTGCGGTATTCCAAATCCAATTTGTTTACCACATCACCTTCTGCTCTAAATTCAAATAGGTGATAATACCCTGTTGTTTTCTTTTGAATTGGATAAGCTAATTTTTTCAAGCCCCAATCTTCCTCGTGAATAATCTCGCCCCCGTTATCGGTAATTATTTTCTTAAAATAATCTACCGTTTCCTTTATCTGACTTTCAGATAAAACGGGAGTTAAAATGAAAACGGTTTCGTACTGATTTACCATAA
>CAYQWX010000090.1:0-6236 GCA_964421355.1 uncultured Bacteroidales bacterium | reverse complement strand
ATTGGTTTCTTTTGTTGTAGTTATAATGCTTAATTTGCCAATGTCTGCCATGTCACAAGGATATATTGGAGAAAACGGGACTATTTTGTCCGATAGTGTAAAGTCGAAAAAAACATCTATTTGGGGTAAAATGGTATTTGGAGGTAGTTTTTGGATTATGCCGTCATCTTATTATGGTTATAATGAATTATATATTGATATATCTCCTATGGCAGGTTATATGTTTACAAAGCATCTGATTGTGGGTAATTATTTTATTTACCGCTATTATTCAAATGATTATTACAAAACAAATACATCATTTTATGGAATAAAACCTTATGCATATTATTCTTTGTTTAGAAACATTGATGATGTATTACCATTTAATACTCACTTGAATACAGGATTGTCTTTAATGCTTGAGCAAGATTTGTTAAGTTACGAAAGAAAATACATAACGGGAGAAAATGGTAGGATGTGGGTTGGTGGAACTTTGGCAGGCATAGGTATAACTCAGCCAATGGGAATAAAAGGAGCATTTTTTATTTCTATATTGTGGCAAGTAGCAGGTTCTACTTATTATTCCGTAATAAATCCTGGTAATCCTTATATAAATTTTGGTTTTTATTTTTAGCAAAAAATCATTGCTAAAGAAGTAGCTTTCGTTTTTTTAACTCCATTTTCGTCTGAACAAAAGTTCAAAATGTTTTTTATTAAAACAAATTGCAAGACATTTTCATAAAATATTAAGAATTTGTTTCTACGACAGGAGTAGCATTTTGGTCACTTACCAATACAACCATTAGATTTGATACTAATTTTGTTTTAGCTTGTTCATCAAAAGATACAATTCCTTTGTTTTCGATTTTTTGTAGAGCCATTTCTACCATGCCTACTGCACCTTCTACTATTTCTGTACGGGCGGCAACTATTGCTTTAGCTTGCTGACGTTGTAACATTGCAGATGCTATTTCAGGAGCATACGCCAAATGACTTATCCGTGCTTCTATTACTTCTATTCCTGCAACAAATAGGCGTTCTTGTACTTCCAACTTAAGTTTATGTGATATTTCTTCCGTATTTTTTATTAATGATATTTCAGGATTTTTGTAGTCATCATAGGCATATTGCATTACCAAATTTCTTAATGCCGCTTCACTTTGTATTGATACAAATGTGCTGTAGCTTTCCACTTCAAACAATGCTTTGGCAGTATCTATTACTCGCCAAACTATTATAGAGGCTACTTCTACGGGATTACCTTCGTTGTCATTTACTTTCAAATGATTTGTTTCAAAGTTATTAATTCTAACTGATACAGTTATTTTATTATAAAAAGGATTTGTGTATTGTAATCCTTGTTTTCTTACGGTGCCTACATAATGTCCGAAGAACATCAGGACTTTTGCTTCGTTGGGTTTGACTATAAATAATCCTCCTCCTAACAAAGATAATGCTAAAAAATCTATAATTGCCCATAAAGGAATATACATTTCACCAATAAAAGCAAATATAGACAAGCCCAATATTGATAGTAATGCAATGAGTATAAACCAGCCATTGATAGATGTTATTTCTTTTTCTTCGAAGGTTGCTATATTTTTTGTCATGGTTGATTGTTTTTTGCAAAAGTAAAAAACTTTTTGTAATTAGTAAAATAAATAGAATATGTATATACCATAAATTACAAGTAATAGTAATGAATATATTTGTATTCCAGTTTTTCTTTTTAATAAATTTATTACAGGAAATAGTAATATTGTTGTTATAATTAGCATAGGATAATCTGTTGAGAAAAACTTTTCATTTACTTTAATAGGATATATAGAAGCTGTGAGTCCTAAAATAAGTGATATGTTAAAAATATTACTTCCTATTATGTTTCCTACTGTTATTTCAGGTTTTTTATGGTAAAAAGCTATCATAGAAGTTGCTATTTCCGGCAAACTTGTTCCTAAAGCTACAACCGTAAGTGATATTATTCTTTCACTTATGCCTAATCCTCTTGCTATGTTGCTTGCTCCTTCTATTACACCTTCTGCACCTAACCACAAGGCAAATATTGATATTGCTAATATTAAAAACGATACAAATAAAGAAAATTGTGGTTTTATATCTTTTACATCCTCTATATCCAATTCCCTATGGGCATCATTTCTAATGGATAATGATAAATATATAATAAATATGACTAACATAATTATTCCATCTATTAAAGAAAGTGTCCCATCTAAACTTAGTATTATAAGCAATGAAGAAACTATCAACATTATTGTCCAATCAAAATAAATTGCTTTGCGTCTTAGTACTACAGGAAAGAATAATGAGGCAATACCAATCCCAAGAGCAATATTTGCTATGTTTGATCCTACTACATTACCTATAGAAATATCAGGGTGATGCTTTATTGCAGCACTTACACTTACTAAAAGTTCAGGGAAAGAAGTACCCATTGAAACTATTATTACAGCAATGAGAAAATCCGATACTTTGAAGTGTTTTGCTAATGCTACTCCACTTTTTACCAGATAATTTCCTCCTTCAAAAAGAAGGAATAATCCACCAAATAAATATATAAAATTAACTATTTCCATTAGTTATAAAAAAGCCTAACACAAAGTTAGGCTTTTATGATAATTGAGATATGAATTAAACATATTTTATTTTCTTTCCTTTTTTGTTTTTCTCTTTTCAATTGTTTTAAGAGTGTCGTAAGTAATAGGAGATGCAATAAATACAGATGAGTATGTACCTACCACGATACCTATCATAATAGCAAATACAAAGCCTCGTATTACTTCACTACCGAATAAGAAAATAATTAACAATACTATAAATGTTGTCATAGATGTATTTATTGTTCTTGTTAGGGTGCTGTTCATTGCTTTGTTAAACAATTCTTTTCTATCCATTTTCAGATGAATCTTCATATATTCACGAATACGGTCATATACTACCACTGTGTCGTTTATAGAATATCCAACCACTGTTAAAATTGCCGCAATAAACGATTGGTCAATTTCCATTGAAAATGGCATTATGTTTTTGAATAATGCAAAAACACCTAATGTAATTGATACGTCGTGTATCAATGCTGTTACACCACCAAGTCCAAATTGCCAGTTTCTAAACCTTATCAATATATATAAGAATATGACAAGCAATGAGAACAATACTGCCCAAAATGCAGCAACTTTTATATCGTCTGCTATGGTTGGTCCTACTTTTTGCCCGCTCATTAAATATTTTGTTTTAAATTCATCAAAAGTAACATTACCAATAAAAGGTTTAAGACCTTTATATAATTGGTGTTCCACTTTGGTATCTATTCCTTTTTCTTCACTATCAATCATATATTTGGTAGCAATTCTTAATTGGTTATCCGATCCGAAAATTTTAACTTCTGGCATTTCTCCACCAAATACACCTTTAAGTGTTTTTGCTACTTCTAATGATGATACGGGTTTGTCAAATTTTACTACATATGTTCTTCCTCCAACGAAGTCTATTCCGTAATTTAATCCTGATATAGCTAATCCTAAGTAAGATATAATAACTAACGAACCTGATATTAAATATGCTATATTCCTTTTTTCTATAAATGGGAATTTTGCATTAACTAGTATGTTTTTTGTCCATTTGGTCCAAAATGTGATTTTCCATTTTTTATTTATCCACCAGTCAAATATTATACGTGTTACAAATATAGCGGAGAATAGAGAGGTTAATATACCTATAATTAGAGTGGTAGCAAAACCTTGAATAGGTCCTGTTCCAAATACATAAAGAATTATACCTGTAAGCAATGTTGTAATGTTTGCGTCAAGTATTGAACTATATGCTTTGTTGTACCCGTCTGATACTGCTAATTTAAGTCCTTTACCTGCTTTTAATTCTTCCCTGATTCTTTCAAAAATAAGCACATTGGCATCCACAGACATACCTATTGTAAGAACTATACCTGCCATGCCTGGCAATGTAAGGACAGCTCCTAACGATGCCAATACTCCGAATATTAAAAAGACATTAAATATAAGAGCTATATCAGCAACAACTCCTGCCCTTGCATAATAGAACCACATGTATAGCATAGTAACTATAAAGGCTATTATGAAAGAAATCATTCCAGCTCTTATAGCTTCTTTTCCTAAAGAAGGTCCTACTACCGCTTCTTCCACTATAATAGCAGGAGCAGGTAATTTACCTGAGTTTAATACGTTAGCCAAGTCTTGTGCTTCTTCTACCGTAAAATCTCCTGTGATGGAAGAACGTCCGCCTTTTATTTCAGATTGAACAACAGGGAATGAATATACATAATTATCCAATACTATGGCTATTGAACGACCTATATTTTCTTTTGTTAATCTTGCCCATGTTTTTGCCCCTTCGGTATTCATTGTCATTGATACTTCGGCAGTTGCTCTGTTATTGCCAAATTCAGGACGGGCATTTACTACAGCATCTCCTGTAAGAGGAGCTCTGCCATCTCTTGTAGTAACTTTTATTGCTACTAATTGGAATACATCTTTTGTACCTTTCATTGGTTTTACTGTCCACAAGAATTTTACATTTGGAGGGAATACTTCTTTTACTTGAGGTAATTTTAATAGACGGTTTACTTTTCCTGTGTCTTTGGCTGCTGCAATACCAACAACGGGACCATCTAAAAGAGTTTTACCGTCCCTTGATACCATTGGATGTAATACTGCAAATAAGGGATAATTTTTAAGTAATTGATCTTGTTGAGATAATGATGTGTCTTGTGTTGATTTGGCAGAATCAAGTTTTGCAAGTAGTGAATTTTCTTTTTTTGTTGTGTCTGCTTGCGTAGTATCATTTTTTGTTATTACTCCGTTTTTAGCAGTATCTGATTTTGTTGTAGTAGTTGTACTATCTTTACTTTCTTCTTTTAATTTGTTCATTTCGGCAATTACTTTATTTGCCTTTAACAAGTAAGGATACACTTCTTTATTTTCGTATGTTTCCCAAAACTCTAATCTTGCGGTGCTTTGTAATAATCTTCTTACTCTTTCGGGATTTTTTACACCTGGTAGTTCTACCAATATTCTTTCTCCTCCTTCCAGTCTTTGAATATTTGGTTGAGTTACTCCAAAACGGTCAATACGGGTTCTTAATACATTGAATGAGTTGTCTATTGCACTTTTCACTTCTTTACGAAGTATATCCAATACTTCTTGATTAGTAGAATTGTATTTTATTTTGTCTTTGAGTTCCAAAGTATTAAAAATAGCTGCTAATTTTCCATTAGGGTCAATTTGTTGAAAAGCTTTACCAAAGAGTGTTACAAAGTCCTCTTGGCTGTTTTTTTGCATTTGTTTAGCTAATTTCAATGCTTTTACAAAAGAAGTATCGGTGCTGTAATTTGATAATGCTTTTATTATGTCGGCAGCAGACACTTCCAATACAACTTCCATACCGCCTTTGAGGTCCAATCCTAAATTTAATTCTTTTTCTTGAACATCTCGGTAAGTGAAATTTTTTATACCTAAAAAATTATAAACAGGTTTTCCTGCTATAGAATCTAAAAATTCCCTTTCTTTTTGCGGATTCCCTTTTGCAAATTCTTTTGCTTCTTTCTTTACATTATTAGATACCCATGTAAATGATAATTGGTAGAAACTTACCAATAAAAATAAAACCGCAAATGTTATTACTGCTCCTCTGTTTTGCATTGTTTTTCAGATTTTTTAATTGTTGTTTTACAAAATTTTTAGTTTGCAAATATAGATTTTTTATTTCGGAAGAGTTATGTTTTTGTTGTTTTTTTGAATTTATACAATTAAAAATTAGGTGTATTTTGTTTGTCCATTAAGGTTTAAGCCAAATATACACGGCTTGTATGGCTAATGATTCGTCATCTGCTGCTTGATTAACTTGTGATTTGATATCTATTGTAAGATTAGATGCCGTATGAGGTATTTCCGCTTTTATGAAAAGAGGTCCTTCGTCTGTCCATCCTTGGGCACCACAAGGAGATGAATTTGTGGACCTATGGTAATTGCTACTACCGTCTGATAGTTTCAGATTCAGTGTTTGGGCTACTGCTTTTGCTGCAAAATGATTGTCTATATATACCGAAACACTATCTAATCCGATTTCATCTGATTCATCCCAGCTGTCAATACTCCACCATTGGATTTCTACCATTACCTTGCTATGTGGAGGTAGTGCCGTAAAAGTTTTACTTAGCACACAGCCTGCACCACATTCATTATATCCACCGAGTAGCCATA
>CAYQWX010000089.1:0-6336 GCA_964421355.1 uncultured Bacteroidales bacterium | reverse complement strand
TATTTTACATTTCGTTATATGCAGCGGTAGTCAAGCCAATAGCGGAGAGAATAAAAGAGGGCTATCCCCTAAATAGTGATTTTAAAAAAGTGTTGGTTGTCAGCGTGTTGAGGTTAAAATATTAGCTTTTCATATTTTCATTATATTCAATTGTTTTTTTATTTTTTCATTTGTCGTGCCAATTTTGTATGTGATTTTTTATTTTTTACTACCTTTGAAAAAAATTTTAAAAGTTGACGGTATGAAAGTATATAAGACAAAAGAAATTAGAAATGTTGCACTTTTAGGAAATAGTGGTTCCGGTAAAACTATTTTTGCAGAATGTATGTTGTATAATGGAGGAGTAATAGATCGTATAGGTTCTATTTCTAATAAAAACACTACTTCTGATTTTAAGCCTATAGAACAGGAGAATGAGATTTCCGTATTTTCTTCCATCCTTTATTCTGAATTTAAGAATCATAAAATAAACATATTAGATAATCCTGGAGCTGACGATTTTATTGGTCAATTAATCCCTTCACTTAGGGTGTCTGAATTGGCTTTGATGCTTATTAATGGACAAAATGGCGTAGAAGTAGGTACGGAAATACAGTCCCGTTTTGTAGAAAAATATGACTTGCCAATGGTTTTTGTTATAAATCAATTAGACCATGAAAAAGCAAATTTTCAAACATCTCTTGAATCATTAAAGCAAAGATTTGGTAGTAAAGTTGTGGTAGCTCAATTTCCTGTAAATGAGGGTAATAATTTTGATGCAGTGATTGACGTTATTACAATGAAAATGTATAAATATACAGAAGGTAAAAAGGAACCTGAAATATTGGATATACCTGATGATTTATTAGATAGAGCAAAAGAATATCAACAAGAACTTATAGAAAAAGCAGCGGAAAATGACGAAGAATTAATGGAAATATTTTTTGAAAAAGAAACTTTGAGTGAAGAAGAAATGAGAAAAGGACTTAAAGAAGGTATGGATATTGGTGATGTGTATCCTGTATTTTGTGCTTCATCAAAGAAAAATGTAGGAGTATGGCGTGTGATGGATTTTATTGTAAATGTAGGACCTTCTCCATTAGATGCTAAACCTGCTAAAACTGTAGATGATAAAGAAGTTAAATATGATGAAAACGGACCTACTTCATTGTTTATTTTCAAGACTTCTTATGAAGAACATATTGGTAAAATAAATTACTTTAAGGTAATGTCTGGTAAAGTGTCGGAAAATCAAGATTTGGTAAATGTTAATACTCAAACAAAAGAACGTTTTGCTCAACTCTTTGTGGTGTATGGGAAAAACAGGATAAAAGTGCCTCAATTGGTAGCAGGAGATATAGGTGCTACTGTAAAAGTAAAATCTACTAAAACAAATCACACAGTAAATGAACCTGGAGTGGATTGGAAATTCCCGCCGTTGAATATGCCTCAATCCAAATTTAGTATTGCCATTAAGCCTACAAAAGACGGAGAAGAAGAAAAATTAAGTGAAGCATTATCAGAAATACAAGATGAAGATTTAAGTGTATGGGTAGAATATTCAAAAGAACTTAAACAAACAATTATTCATGGTCAAGGAGAATATCAATTGAATATAATTAAATGGCTTTTGGATAATATACACAAAGTAGAAAGTGAATTTATACCAGCAAAAATACCTTACAGGGAAACAATTACCAAAGCGGCGTATGCTTATTATAGACATAAAAAACAATCGGGAGGAGCAGGACAATTTGGAGAAGTCCACATGGTTATTGAACCTTATGTAGAAGGTATGCCAGAGAAAACAAGCTTTAATTTGGAAGGAAAAGATATAAAGTTAAGTATTAGGGATAAACAAGAAATAGGTTTAGATTGGGGTGGAAAATTGGAATACATTAATTGTATAGTAGGAGGAGTAATAGATAGCAAATTTATGCCTGCCATACTCAAAGGTATAATGGAAAAAATGGAAGAAGGACCGCTTACAGGTTCTTATGCAAGAGACATTAGGGTATATATTTTTGATGGAAAGATGCACCCCGTTGATTCTAATGAAATTTCTTTCAAAATTGCAGGTAGGAATGCATTTAAAGATGCTTTCAAAAAAGCTGGACCAAAAATTCTTGAACCTATTTACATGTTAGAAATACTTACCCCATCGGATAGAATGGGAGATGTGATAAGTGATTTGCAAACAAGAAGAGCAATATTGCAAGGTTCATCCAGTGCTAATGGGTTTGAAAAAATAGTAGCAAAAGTGCCATTGGCAGAATTAAGAAATTATTCTACTGCTTTGAAATCAGTTACAGGAGGTAGGGCTACATTTACAATGGAATTTGCCGAATATGCACCTGTACCGCATGATGTTCAAGAAAAATTGTTGAAAGAATACGAAGCTGCAGCGGAAGAAGCATAATTTGTTAAGTATTTTAACAATAAAAAAAAAAGGACGACTGTATAGTCGTCCTTTTTTTTTTATTGTTATAGAATTTATATTTTGCTTTATTTTAAAAACTTTTGGTCTTTTATTGTTTTTATTAACTTTTTAGAGAAAAACTCATTATCTTCTTTTTTATATCTTACTTCTGCAAAAACTTGTGCCAGATTTTCTTTTTTATTTTCTTCTACAAATTTTTTATAAAGTGGATTTTTTTCCTTTTCTTCATATATTTTATCTATTTGTTCAGGTTTATAATCGTTATATACTTCGTAATGTACAATCCCTTCCAGAGGTAATCTATCTGTAAGGGGTGGATTTTCATCCGGATATCCCATAACTAATGTTGTAACGGGAAAAACAAGTTCAGGTAAGCGTAATATGTCTATTATTTCTTCTGCATTATATATGGTAGTTCCCACATAGCATATTCCCAGACCATTTTCTTCGGCGGCGAGTGCCACATTTTGAGCAGCAAGTAAAGCGTCTATGCTTGCGGTGTAGAATGACAGGAAGTTGTCATATCCTGCTTTTGCATTACGTTGATTGCACCATTTTGTAAAACGGTTGAAGTCTGCACAAAATGTTAATACTACAGGAGCTTGTTTTATCATATCTTGTTTAAAGTGTACTTCCCATAATTTCTTTTTTAGACATTCATCTGTAGAAACCACTATGCTGTATGTTTGCATATTACCTGTGGTAGAAGCTTTTGTGCCTGCAAGTAATATTTTATCCAAAAGTTTGTCGTCTATTGTGTCTGATTTAAACTTCCTGATGCTTCTATGGTTAAAAATTGTGTCTATCATATTGTTTGGTTTATTTATATTATTTTTGTCAAAAATATAATCTTTTTTAACACGTTTATATAACAATTATTATTTATGTCAAAGATTTTGGTAACGGGAACTGCAGGATTTATTGGATTTCACTTGGTGAATCTACTTATAGAGAAAGGGTTTTCTGTAATAGGAATAGATTCTTTAAATGATTATTACGATATAAATCTTAAATATGGTAGGCTTCAGCATTCTGGTATAAAAAGAGAGCGGATAAAGTATGGTATTGCAGTAGATAGTGATAATGAAGATTATAAATTTTATAAAGGCAACATTGAAGATAGAGAATTATTAAAAGCTATATTTGTTTCCGAAAGCCCCGATTATGTTATCAATCTTGCAGCACAAGCAGGTGTGAGGTATAGTTTGGAAAATCCTTACAGTTATGTTAATAGTAATTTGTTAGGTTTTGTTACTTTGTTGGAAATAATAAAGGAATATGGGCGAATTAAACATTTTGTATATGCAAGTAGTTCAAGTGTATATGGTTTAAACAAAAAATATCCTTTTTCCGAAAATGATTGTGCTACTCACCCTGCAAGTATATATGCTGCAACTAAAAGAAGTAATGAACTTATTGCCCATACATATAGTCATTTATTTGGAATACCAGTTACAGGATTAAGGTTCTTTACCGTATATGGTCCGTGGGGAAGACCTGATATGGCATTATTCTTATTTACAAAAGCTATATTGAATAATCAACCGATAAAAGTTTTTAATAATGGTAATATGGAAAGGGATTTTACTTATGTGGCGGATATTGTAAAAGGTGTGTATAAAGTAATGATAAATCCTCCTATGCCTGATGATAGTTGGGATGCTAACAGACCAATACCTTCTTCATCTTCTGCTCCTTTCAAGATTTTTAATATAGGGAATGGTAAACCTGTAAAATTAATGAATTTTATTGAAGTGATAGAAAAAGAACTTGGAGTAGAAGCTAAAAAGGAGTTTTTACCAATGCAGCCCGGTGATGTGGAAAAAACTTGGGCAGATGTATCGGAATTGAAAAAACAATTTGATTATCAACCTACAACAACTGTGGAAGAAGGGGTCAAAAACTTTTTGGAATGGTATTTGGATTATTATAAGTAAATTTGATTACTTTTATAGTTGTTAAAAATTTATAAAATTATGAAAACTATATTATTTATTATTTGTAGTGTTATAAGCGTTGCAACATTGAATGCTCAAGATTTGGAAGGAGTTATTTCCCGTAATGATTTGGAAACAGAGCCTTATAATGAATGGTTTAGCAAAAATTACGATGTTGCACATCCCAATGACGCCACTTTCTTGAAATTACACAAAGCTTTGCAAGGCAAAAGCATAACTATTGTAATGGGAACATGGTGTGGTGATAGTAAGATTTATGTTCCTTATTTTTTCAAGCTTATGGATTTGGTGAAAACGGATATTCCAATAAAAATTATTGCTATAAATAAAGAAAAAAAAGCAAAAGGAGTTGATTTGAATAAATATGATATTAAACGCATACCTACTTTTATAGTTTATAATGAAAAAGGAAAGGAATTAGGTCGTATAGTGGAAAGTCCACGATATTCTATTGAAGATGATTTATTAGATATATTAAATAAAAATGGTAAAGAATAGAAAACTTCTAAATGAGGAACTAAATAGAAAGAGTGTAGAGGAATTTAAAAAAAGTAAAAAAACTCCAATAGTTATTATTCTTGATAATATACGAAGTGCTTTGAATGTTGGTTCTGTGATGCGGACTGCTGATGCATTTATGGTAGAAAAAATATATTTATGTGGACTTACGACCACTCCTGAACAAAATCTAAAAGAAATACATAAAACTGCGCTTGGTGCAGAAATGTCAGTAGAATGGGAGCATGTAGAAAATATTAATGATTTGATTTTAAGGCTAAAAAAAGATAGTTATAAAGTGATTTCTATAGAACAAGTGGAAAATAAAGTGTTTTTGAATAATTTTTATCCATATAAAAATCAGAAATATGCTCTTGTGTTTGGTAATGAGGTAAAAGGTGTATCACAAGAAGTTGTAGATATGAGTGATTTGTGTATAGAAATACCTCAACTTGGACATAAACATTCGTTTAATATTGCAGTGTCTGCCGGTATAGTGATGTGGCATTTTGCTAATGGTCTGGAAATATTTGATTGATGTTGTCATTACTTGAAAATTGTAACTTTTGTCCACATAATTGCAATGTGAATAGGGTAGAGGGAGTAAAGGGATTTTGTAATTTAGACTCTTCCTTTAATATTGCTTCCGTTACTTTGCATCGTGGAGAAGAACCTGCTATAAATGGTGAAAATGGTGTATGTAATGTGTTTTTTAGTCATTGCAATATGCAGTGTGTATATTGCCAAAATATACAGATAAGTAGTAATCGTTCTTTTATTTATAACAACTTGTTGTCTTTGGAGGAAGTGGTTGGCAAAATTATTCGGATATTGAAAGACAATGGTACTAATCGTGTTGGATTTGTTTCTCCTGCTCATAATGTGCCACAAGTGATAGAAATAATAAGTGCTCTTAAAAAAAAGCGTAATGATTTGATTTTTATTTATAATACGAATGCTTATGAGAAAGCTACTACCATACAATTGGTTGCTAAGTATATAGATGTGTTCTTGCCTGATTTGAAATATTTTTATGATGATTTGGCAAGAAAATATTCAAAAGTGAATAGTTATTTTGATTATGCGTCAAAAGCAATAAAAATAATGTTAGAGTTAAAAGGCAAAAAACCTGTTTTCGATGATAAAGGCTATATGCTTAGTGGAGTAATTATTCGTCATCTTATATTGCCAGGTCATATAGACAATACGGAAAAAATATTGGAATATATTGTAAAAGCATACGGTAAAGAAGTTTTTGTATCTATTATGGCACAATATTATCCTTATGTGAAAACTTCTTTTAATAATCTAAATCGAAAATTAACAGAAGAAGAATATAATATTGTTTGGGATAAAATATTAGAACTTGGGTTTGAAAATGGTTGGTTTCAGGAGTTGGAAAGTGCTACACATTATCTTCCTGATTTTACTAAAGAAAATCCTTTTGAGAGTGATTAAATG
>CAYQWX010000088.1:0-6386 GCA_964421355.1 uncultured Bacteroidales bacterium | reverse complement strand
ACTGAAAATCCTGGTGTCCCTGGTTCGATTCCAGGAGGTACCACTTAATTTTTTACTTACCTATTTTAGAATATATAATCCTTAAAATAAAATCCCTTTCGGAAAATTTATAAAATATTAGTCTTTTTTAATAATATTTAAGCCCTATGTGTCTATACTTCATAAACTAAGGCTACAGCAGCTGCTGCTATACCTTCCTCACGCCCAGCAAAGCCTAACTTCTCTGTAGTAGTTGCTTTTACAGAAACACAACCTTTTCCACAACTAATTATATTATCCAATACTTCTTGCATTTTTCCTATGTAAGGGCTTAATTTAGGTTTTTCCAACATTACAGTAACATCTATATTACTTACCTCAAATCCTTTATCATGTAATAAATCCATTGTCTTTTGGAGTAAAATTTTACTATCTATACCCTTAAACTCACTATTAGTATCAGGAAAATGATAACCTATATCCCTTAAAGCAGCGGACCCAAGCAAAGCATCACATATTGCATGAATTACCACATCAGCATCACTATGACCTTTTAGCCCTTTATGATATGGTATTTTCACACCTCCAAGCACCAAATCCCGTCCATCTTCGAAACGATGGACATCATATCCATATCCGACCCTGAAATTACATTTTACTTGTTTGCTTTCTTGCATTTTTATCATTATTAGCCAATGCTTCAAAGTTGAAAAGCAAAGTAAATTTAAGTGTTTTAGCCAAAGGATGTTGCTGTGTTGTTGGTATCAAATAAGAAAAGTCTATTCCAAACACATTTAATCTCAAACCTAACCCTACAGTAAAGTATTTTCTATTCCCCTTTGTTGCTGGCTCATGAAAATACCCTCCTCTTAATGCAAACTGATTAGCATACCAATATTCTACCCCTATTAAATAATTTACTTCCCTTAATTCTTCTTTCATTACGCTTCTATTATCGGGATTCTCAGGATCAAGTTGTACACCTGGTGCATCGTAGAAAGATTGAAACACACCAGCAGGAACTGACACATTAGGATCTTTACCATAAAGGATATTACCATTATCATCATAAATCGGCGGAGTAGGAACCAACAATTTATGAAACTCAACTGTTCCTTCTATTTTGTTATAATCATCCAATTCCATTTGCAAACCTGCTCCTAATCGTAACATAGCAGGTAAAAACTCTTTTTGGTCATTTTCACTATAAGATATTTTAGCACCAATATTGCTAAAATTAAGCCCGGCTGTAATCAATGATGATTTTTTAGATATTTCAACAGGCTTATGATAATAAACAGATACATCAGAAGCAACACTTCTCCCGGGATGCGTAGCCATACCTTCTACATTTTGTCCCAATGTAAGATTGGAATATATATATCGCAGTGCCACAGAAGCTGAAAGATTATCTGCCATAAAACGGGAATATGCCAACGATAATGCAAATTCATTTGGCTTATAATCTCCAATAGTTTGAGCATCAATAGTAGTAAAAGTAATACTACCCAAGGAGAAATATTTCAAATCAGCACTCAATACTTGCCTGTCGTCTAACTTAAAATATCCTACCAAATACATCAAACTAATATCATTTACCAATTGCCTTAACCACGGAGCATATGATATAGCTACACCAAACTCTTTATCCATAAACACATATTTTGCAGGATTATGGTACAAAGAATTTATATCAGGTGTAGTAGCTACCCCTGCATCCCCCATACCTCCGGCACGTGAATCAACAGGAATTGTAAGAAATGGAACTGCTGTTAATATCGGATTACTTTTATCCAAATCCTGTCCTATCAAAGAAGCAACTTTATCGTTGTATTGAGAAAACACCGAGGAAGTTATAATTGATAAAAACAATAATAAATACGCTTTTTTCATGATTTTTATCTTTTTATTTTTCTGAGAAAAAATTTTTGCAAATATAAACTTTCAATATCAAATATTATTGTGTAATAAGAATAATTTTTTTCCTTGCAGTAGCCATAGAAATATTATTTCCATTATTAAACATCGCTTTTACTTGTACATAATACATTCCTGCACTTAATTTTTTACCTCCACTGGTAGTCCCGTCCCACTCAATAGGACCTGCAGTAAATCCTTTACTTTTTATTAGCATATTTCTGCTATATACCATCCTACCTGATAAATCATACACAGAAAAATAAACATTTATATTTTCATTGGGATGATTATGTTTAAATACAAAATATGTTTTATCAGAAAAAGGATTGGGATAATTAGCAAAATAATTTATTTCATAATTAGAAGAATTAACTACCTCAAAATTTATTGTGCTTTCACTATAATTATTTAACACATCCCAAGCTCTAAAATATAATGAATGTGTCCCATCATCCAAATCATATAAATTATACTCTACTTTACCTTTTGTAAAATCATCCAAATTTGCCGAATAAAATTCATTTAAGATAATGGCATTAGCATAATCACCATCTAACACGGCAAGTAAGTCATGTCCTATACCATTACCAGCAGTATTTATTCCAGACTCATCCTCCAACATCGCTAACAATACAGGATTTTCATTTGTCATATCACCATCATTAAACGTAGTATCATTCATATACAAATTTATAATAGGACCATCATTATCAACCACTCCATTATTGCTATAACCATATACAATCATGCTATCTTTGTACCCCATAGCATCAATATTATCATTAGGAAATTCAGCATAATATGAAATTTTACCAAAACCATCTTTATACGAAATATCAACAGGAACAACAAAGTCAAAAGAAAAATATCCATTCTTAACACTTGCCTTTCCTTTATATAAAATTTTATCACGTACTGCAAATTTGATTATTGGTGAAGTATCATCATTACCCAACGTTTGAATAGTATCCTGCTTATCAAATACTATTGGATAAATCACTCCATTTAAATTTGTTAAAATTGTTCCGTTTTCATCTTCTATATGTCCCTTTACAGTAACATACCTCGTAGAAGACAAAGTATCAGGAACACTATCCGTTACCACTTTATATTGTGGGTAAGCAAGCCGCATTGCAGGATCACCAAGCAGTGCGAACTTCCGTTTATTATAATCCAAACCAGCTAACCACTTAGTTCCCATATATATATCACCTAACCTCTGTGTGAAATTATTATCAAAAGCATTTTGATAAAAAGCCATATTTAGTGCTGCATTCTGCCCTGCACTAGACAATCTGGTAGTAGCAAGCAATGCAATAGCCCCCCCCTTATCATTCAAAAATAAAGCTTCTCCTAGTGATTTAATTTGGTAATTATCAAAAGGAGCAAATTCACAACTTGCCGTAATAAACAATGGCATCTTGTCATAATTATTCCATTTATTCATCTGATCTACAGACACTACATATTCTGCAGCCAATCCTCTTTCATTTCCATGTCCTGTATAATTCATTATCAACACACCATTCCTTATCTCATTATTTACCTCAGCAGTAGCTTCGGGATATGTTTCTCCTGACGGGGTATTCTCTTGCTGATAAGCATCCAAAAAGATTTTTTTCACATTAAACATAGGGTAATTATTCATCACATAATTGGCAATATTATTTGCTTGCGAAAGATGTAATCCGTTATCTTCATCATCTGCAATAAATGCTATATGGGTTCGCCAAGCACCAAATGTAGCAGAATCATAATAATGTTTTAATTTTTTTACAGCAATCTCTGCTTCTGCATCATTATCTACAGGGAAACGACCAATTCCCATATCTATCAACCCATTATCAACACTTTCTCCCTCATCAAGAAGCACAAAAAAATCATCGGTTACCAAAGTAGAAGTAAGATCCAAAGAATTGCCCCATTGATAAGTAGGTATAAAATTGGTATTACCAGTAAAATTATTTTTATTGTCATATGAACCATCTCCGAACAACAAAACATATTTTGGCATTATACACTCATTATTACTAGCTCTATCATAATACATCTTCAAAAAATTTCTTATAGCACCTGCTTCTTTCCTTCCTGAAGCAAACTCATTATAAATCTCATTTACATCAAAAACTCCTACCGATAACCCATCTTTCTGTTCATGAAGAGTTTTCACCTCATTAGCATATTTCATAAATTTAGGATGGGTAATAATAATCATATCATAATTACCAATATTGTGTAAATTTTGATTTTTCACATTTCCCACAAAATCAGGTGTTTTATATACTGTTCCGTCAAACAAATAATATTTTTTAATAGACGTAGCACTATCCTTAAAAACAATATAATTACCGTCCATCGTATAATTCACACGCTTAACATCTAGAGGATTTGTTATATCCCATAATACAGGATTTATTGATGTTTGCTTTAATATTTTAAACAAAACAAAAGAAGTATCCGAAACATAAGGAATATTATTAAACAAAAGTCCTCCTCCCCTATAAATCAACTTTCTATAAACATTTACATCTATATAATCTAACCAGCCTTTAGAATCATAATCAGGATAATTATATGTAATAGAAAAATTTAAAGAACCATTATTAATTTGTTTCTCTACAAAATCAGAACTGTAATTACCATAGGAATATGTTCCATAAGGAGAAACGGAAATAGAAGTAAGAAAAGAATTATTCAATTTTACATCAAATGAAGTACTTTGTGTAGCCCTTGCAACTACACCTATTTTGATTTTTGCACTATGAGCATAATCTACATCAGAAAATGAAAAAGAAATATTACGAGTCGGGGTTCTATAATCAAAATCTTCTCCCACCCAAAGAGCACCCGAATGAGTAAGACTACTCTCTTGTTTATCATGAGCTGCATAAGCTACATAATTAGTAGCCGTATCAGTAATACTTCCCGTCAACTCTTGTTCTACATCTATCTCTCTGGGATTACCCTGATCGCAAGTAATAAAAAAATATGAATAAGAATCATATAAATTCCAACGGAACAACATCATATTCACTGTTTCATTATAATACCATTCATTTGGACCTGTTGCATAAAACAAAATATAATCGCCACTATTAAATACTCCATCACTCCCTTTTGCAACAAAAAGAGGTAACTCGGGTAAATCATCAATATACTTATCATTATTAACCCTGTCAGACAATCTGCCTCCATAACCAAAAACCTTAACATTTTGTGGAGAAGAAAAACCCATAGAAACAAGCTCATCGTAAGAAATCCTGTATATCCCATCTGATGACAACCTCAATTTCACCCATTGTCCATTGTTCAACACTGAATTGTAAACATATTGAACACCATTTTTATTTTGGTTATTGGCATTTTTCCTCAAAAAGAAAGAGACCAGCTTAACTTTAAACAACTTCCCCTTACTTATAAAATAAGTAGGAAATTCTAAAATTGTTTTCCCTCTATTCCTTGCTTTTGTATGAATCACTCTATAATCAAACTTTTTTGGATACCCTTGATATCTATCACTATATTGCAAAGTATCACAAATGAACTTTATCTTTACCACATCATAAAAATCACTTATAGAAGTGGATGCGTATTGATTATTGTTATCATCATAATAATAGTATAAATTTTTATTATTTTCTCCAATACTTATTTTTAATACTTTTTCAGATTGAGATTTTACCTGAATTATAAATAATAAAAATAATAATAAAAATGTCAATACTTTTTCTATACGATTTCCCATACAAAATTTTACAATTCAAATTCTAATGGTTAAATTAACTTAAAATTTTAATAAAAATTGTATTTATTGATAAGAAAAATTTTCGTAATTAAAAAAATTGTGTTATAATTGCAAAATCAAAAGAAAGTGATGAAGAAAGCAATACTATTGATTTTTAGCATTTTATATATTTTTAATACAAATAATACATACGGGCAAGATCCTGAATTTACCCAATTTTATGCTAATATACTCTATCTTAATCCCGCTTTTGCAGGTTCAGAAAAATGTCCCAGAATAGGACTCTCTTACAGAAATCAATGGCCTAAATTAAGGTCAACTTATGTTACATACAGCTTAGCCTATGATCAAAGAGTAGACTTTTTGGAAGGAGGATTAGGATTATTAATTTATGAAGATGTTCAAGCTAGTGGTGCACTTACTACATTTAATGCAAGCGGCATGTATTCATACAACATTAACATAAATAGATATTTCAATATCAGAGGTGGATTTCAAGTATCGTACATGCAAAAACATTTAGGTAACGAATTTATTTATCCTGATATGATAGACCCTCTGTATGGTCCAATATTCCCAACAAATGAGGAAGTAATACCTACCAACTCTACAAGAAATATATTTGATTTTTCAGCAGGTGTAGTTGGCTTTACAAAAAGTCATTATTTTGGTATCGCCGTTCATCACTTAACACAACCCGAAGAATCGTTTAGAGGTAATCATGATGCCGTATTACCAAGAA
>CAYQWX010000087.1:0-6431 GCA_964421355.1 uncultured Bacteroidales bacterium | reverse complement strand
AAATACAGGTGAAACACCACTTCATCTTGCTGCGAAAAAAGGAAAAGCCAAAATAGCAACTATGTTACTTAATAACGGTGCTAAATTGGAGGCACAGGACCTTATACGGCAAACACCACTTATAACTGCGGTAAGAACAAATAACATTGAAGTTGTAAAAATATTATTAGAAAAAGGAGCTGACCCAAATCATGCTACCGATAGCAGACGTACAGCATTGGATTGGGCTTCTACAAAGGAAATGAAAGATTTATTGAAAAAATATAATGCTAAAACATATAAGGAGTTATATGACTATTAAAAATAAATAAAACAAAATGAAAGTAAAAGTATCTATACCCAAAGGCACAAGAGATTTTTCTCCTGAAATAATGCTAAAAAGAAAATATATATTTAATATTCTTGAAAAACATTTTCAACTATTTGGTTTTGTTCCGATAGAAACTCCTGCAATGGAGAATCTTTCTACATTACTTGGGAAATATGGAGATGAAGGCGATAAACTTTTATTCAAAATACTAAATTCAGGATTAGATAGTCATTTGGAAAATGTTGATGTAAAAGATATAACTAACAAAGGATTAAGGTATGATTTGACAGTGCCTTTTGCAAGGTATGTAGTGCAGCATCGTAATTCAATAACATTTCCGTTTAAGCGTTATCAAATACAACCTGTGTGGAGGGCTGACAAACCACAGAAAGGTAGATATAGAGAGTTTTATCAATGTGATGTGGATGTAATAGGTAGCAAATCGCTATTGAATGAGCTTGAGCTTATTACAATTATCTATGAAGTGTTTAAAGAGCTGAAAATAGATGTTATAATAAAACTTAATAACAGGAAGATACTTGCAGGAATAAGCCAAAAAATAAACAAGTCTGATAGTTTGGTAGATTTGACTGTGGCAATAGATAAAATAGAAAAGATAGGAATAGATAAAGTAAAAGAAGAACTGTTACACAAAGGATTTTCTAACGATGAGGTAGAGGCTCTTACTCCTGTGTTGCTATTGAAAGGCTCAAATGAAGAAAAACTTTCTTTTTTGAAAGAGTTTTTACACGGGATAGAAGAAGGCGAAAAGGGATTGGAAGAAATGGAGACATTGCTTGCATTTGTAAAGCAAAATATTCCGCAAGCAGAAAATATGATAGAGTTTGATACTTCTCTTGCAAGAGGATTGAATTATTACACGGGAACTATATTTGAAGTGAAAGCAACACAAGTAAGTATAGGAAGTATTTGTGGTGGAGGACGTTATGATAACCTTACAGGAATATTCGGTCTTGATAATGTGTCGGGAGTAGGCATTTCGTTTGGAGCAGACCGTATATATGATACAATGGAACAGTTAAATTTGTTTGATAATGTGGATAAATCTCCTGCAAAAGTTCTTTTTATAAATTTTGGAAATGAATATTTGCCTTCAATATACAATACCTTACAATTGCTCCAATCTGATGGAATAAGTGCTATTGTATATCCTGATTCTGTAAAACTAAAAAAACAATTTGATTTTGCTAATAAAAATAATATCCCTTATGTGATAATAATAGGAGAAAATGAAGTGCAAAATCAAACAGTTTCTGTGAAAAATATGTTGTCGGGAGAACAAAAAGAAATGAAAGTTAGTGATATGGTAGAATATTTAAAATCTTAGTATAAATGAAAACTCTATTGGAAAATATTGACAAGTTGAAAAAAATATTGTTGCAAGAAAATATAAATTCTCTTGATAAGGCTTTGGCTCAAAAACTGCTTTTGGAAATTTATGAGGAAATAACTTTTTCACCAACTTCGGATAATAAGCAGAAAAAAGAGTTTGAGGAAAGCAAAATGGAGGATAAAGGTGAAAAAAGTTTACAAGCAAAACAAACTAATGATAATAATTTGCCAATAGCTGAAAATGGTGAAGAAAATATAAGTATTGAAAAACAGTCAGAGCAAGAAGAACAACAAATCTATTCCGAAAAAGTACAGAAACAAGAAATACAAGAAGAAAGAATTGTAGAACAAGTACAACAACAATATAAGTCTTCTGTAAGTGATGCAGAAGAAGTGAAAGAGCAAGAACATGAAGAACAAAAAGATAAAGATATTTTTGATAAAAAACAATCACAATCAACCCTTTCGGAAGTATTAGGAGAACATAAAGCACCTACGGTATATGACCTTTTGAAAGACCTTCGTAATAATACCGACTTGGTTACTAAGCTTGCAAATCAACCAATATCAAATATTGCAAAAGCTATTACACTTAATGATAAGCTTATGTTTATAAGAGAATTGTTTGGAGGCAATGCTGATGCTTATAATGAAGCCATATCAAGAATAAACAACGCATCAGGACTTGAAGAGGCATTAAATATATTGTCAGGTTACAATATTGATACAACAAAAGACAGTGCAGGATTGCTTATAAGAGTGTTATACAGACGATTTGAGAACTAATTTTGTGCAATTATTTTAAGGTTTTTAGCAAGCTGTCTGATGTATAGCCCTGCTTCTGAGCCAGTATTAAAAACCAAATCAAATATGCTTAATTCTTTTATAAATTTATTATTCTTTCTATATACTTGATAATATTTTGGATAATCAATATCAAAAAAGTGTAGGTAATCTCGCTTGGGTGAATATAGTTTTCGTAAGTCTAATAGTTCATTTTTACTTATATTATTTGTGTCTCCAAATTCCGTATGATTAAGATTTATATCCAATAATTCTACAAAATACTTAATAAAAGCACGGTTTAATTGCCACAAATATTCAAATTTATTGTTATAAATTGCTTTTATATCATCTGCTAAAATTTCAAAAAATGGAGAGGAATAATAATATGTTTCCAATGCTCTGATATGCTTATGTATCCAGTTTTCTGTATAATCTATTCTTATGTTTTTCAGAGGGGTGGAATACTTTCTGCCACCTAATACAGGTATTACAAGAGGAATTATACCGTTTGGAGACAATACATTTGCACGGTTTCTGAATGTTTGTTTATAAAAAAATCCGCCTTCGTCTATTATTACCTTATGGTCGGAGTGTATAAGTGCAAAAAATATTGGTGTGGCACCAAAAGACGAAGGAAAGATTATTGTGGACATAGGTTTCTATTCTTTGATGCAATAATAAATTATTTCTTGAGGGTCTAATTTGTAATATTCTATTTTTTGTGGTGGCAATGTTTTTATAAAATCATCTTCTATTACCTTAAATCCTACACTTCGTAGTCGTTCTGGATAATCTCTGCCATATTCTCTCATGTGGTCATATTGTCCAAATATGCGTTCCCGTTCTTTTGGGTCTGTTATAGAGAAATCTTCGTATGTTTTTTCCCTATCATAATTTATTGGCACTTGCAATATTGCCCAACCTCCTTTTTTTAGCACCCTGTAAATTTCTTTCATTGCTTTTATATCATTTTCTACATGTTCAAGCACATGATTACACATTACCACATCATAAGTTTCATCTTTTATTGGCATTTGTTGAATATCCATTTTTATATCGGCAATGGGAGATAATAAATCTGCTGTAGTGTAGTCTATATTTGGGAGATTGCGGAAGCGTTTTAAAAATGGTTGTTCAGGAGCTATATGTAGCATTTTTAGTTTGTCAGTAAAAAAGTTTGTTTTTTCTTTGAGGTATAACCACAGCAATCTGTGTCGTTCCAATGTTAGGCAATAAGGACATAATCTGTTGTCTTCACCTTTGTTACCATAGGGTAAAAATTTTCTAAATTTGTGTTCACACACAGGGCATTCCACATTATTGCCTTTATAAAATGGGGTGATAACTTTTGAAAATATTCCACTGAATTTTATCAAATATGGTCGTGGCACTTTCCTAACTAAGAATTTTATAAACTTCTTCATTTTTATTTAATTTTTTTTAACATTTTGTTCCAAACTACATCAGATTTATTATTTTTTTTATTTATGGAGAACCAAATAAATTCACCTTTACCAACAATATGATCTTCAGGAATAAAGCCAATATAACGTGAGTCAAATGCTTGGTCTCTGTTGTCATCTAAAACAAAATAATAATTTTTTTTAATGGTATAAAAATCTACTTTTTCACCATTTATTTTTACTTCTTTTTTGTATATGTTTATATCTACCTCATTACCTTCATTGCGTATAATATCTTTGTAAAGATCTATGTCCTTAAATGTTATTGGAACTGTTTGACCTTTGTATGGCACAATAAGTGGTCCGAAATAATCTCTATCCCAACCGAAAAAATGGCTGTTTACCGGAAAATATTTTTGAGCTTCGTATCCTTTATAATTAATTACTTCCCTTATCATTTTTACATAAGGTAAGTGTTCAAAAAAACTTACTTGAGAAGGAAGCATATATAAATTATAAATACCAATATCGGAAATCATTTTACCGTTGATATTCATACTATCAAGTATACTTTTGGGTATATAAGTGCCATCTGTTACAATGCGATATTCAAACACAAGGTTGTTCAAAGCCGTATCTACCATTATGTTGTTTACAAAAACTTTTTTGTTACTTATTGTTACCGTATCTCCCGGTAATCCGATTACTCTTGATATTTGCAAGGGGCGTAAATCAATAGGGAAATCCGTAGCCAAAGGAGAATTATATGCTATTATATCTAATCTTGATGGGGTGGAGGTCCCTATGCGGATGTATGGTAAAGTGGTAATAATAACATAAGACGGAATATTTGTAAATGGTATTTTATTGTCGTTTAGTGGTAAAGAAAATAAGGTAATTGGAAGTCTTAAGCCATAAGCACAGCGGTTGATTATTATGTAGTCTCCTTTGTTTAGAGTGTTTTGCATACGATTATCAGTAATACCGTAAGATTGTATGAACATTCGGGCAATTAATACTGCGATTATTGCCCACATAAATGGTTTTATCCAAGTTTTAAATTTATCTTTCATAAACGTGTTTGAATCTTATCTATTATTGTATTTTTCCATTCCGTGAAGTCTCCTTTTTCTATATGACTTCTGATATCGGAAACAAGTTGTAAGTAAAATGCCAAATTGTGTATAGATGCTATTTGTGCTCCCAACATTTCGTTTGATACCATCAAATGACGTAAGTAAGCTTTGCTATAATGATTATCAACAAATGCAGTACCTTGGGGGTCAATGGGTGAAAAGTCGTATTTCCATTTTTCATTTTTGATGTTTATTATTCCGTTGTAAGTGAATAACATACCATTTCTTCCATTGCGTGTAGGCATTACGCAATCGAACATATCTATACCTCTTTCTACTCCTTCTAGAATATTGGCTGGAGTGCCTACTCCCATTAGGTAGCGAGGTTTGTTTTCTGGTAATATGTTGTTTACAACAGTAATCATTTCATACATTATTTCTGTTGGTTCTCCTACTGATAGTCCTCCTATTGCATATCCTACTGCAGGGAAAGATGATATAAATTTAGCAGATTCTTTACGTAAATCTTCATACACACTTCCTTGTACTATGGGGAAATAGGCTTGTATGTGTCCCCACATTGGAGAAGTTTTGTTAAAATGTTCCCATCCTCTCTCTAACCACTTGTGAGTTAGTTGCATAGATTTGCGTGCATCATCTTTTTCTACAGGATAGGCAGTACATTCGTCAAATGCCATCATTATGTCAGAACCCAGTATGCGTTGAGTATCTACCACATTTTCAGGAGTAAAAAGATGGCGGGAACCATCTATATGTGATTGAAAAAGTACACCTTCGTTAGTTATTTTGCGTTTTTCAGATAATGAAAACACTTGATAGCCACCACTGTCTGTAAGTATTGGTATGTTTATGCCTGCAAATTTATGCAGACCTCCTGCGGCTTTTATTACTTCTGTGCCTGGACGTAAATACAAATGATAAGTATTTGATAAAACTATTTGTGCTTTTATCTCTTCTGTTAAATCTCTGTAATGTACTCCTTTTACTGTTCCGAGTGTGCCAACAGGCATAAATATAGGAGTATGTATTTCTCCATGGTCAGTTGTTAGAATTCCTCTACGAGCTTTACTTTTTTTATCTTCTGCTAATATTTTAAAGTTCATAAAAATTATTTTACGGGTATATGAAATTTTATGTATTTAATGGTTTTACCTTTTTCCAAAAACATTTTTTCATAAAAGGTTTTTATGTTTAATATGTTATTGTCGGGGTAATCTTTGTATAAATTTTCAGTGTGTGCTAATACGGGATAATTTTGTTTTTGCAATACTTCTAATGTGTATTGGTATAGTAGGTCATTATCTGTCTTAAGGTGGACAATGTTTTCTGGAGTGAGTATTTTTTTGTATCTGTTTAAGAATAATGGTGATGTAAGTCTTTTTTTGCTTCTTCTTTTACTTGGATATGGGTCTGGGAATGTTATCCACAATTCTTTTATTTCGTTGTGGGCAAATATTTTGTCTATAAAGTCTATTTTGTCTT
>CAYQWX010000086.1:0-6434 GCA_964421355.1 uncultured Bacteroidales bacterium | reverse complement strand
ACCTCCTAAAATGGATTTTTACAGATAAAAGAGTTCGTGCAACGGTCTTATATTGATAATGTTCCTTGAATTTGATTGCTAAAAAATAATATGTCGTTAGCGTATTTAATATCAAGGTTATTGTTGTTTGTTTCTATATTAGAAAGTATGCTTGATACTGTAATTTGGTAAGGATGCAAATAAGTGGTAGGTGTGGCATAACCATATACTTTCAAATATATTTTATTGTTTCCGGAGATATTATCTTGGAAAGAAAAAGGTAAAAAGAAAAATTCTTTATTGTCAATAATGTTTTTGTTTTCATCATAAATTTCTATTCGTCCAATTCCTGAGCCAAAATTTTCTAATGTAATATTTACTGCATTTATTCCTGAGGTATTTACCTCAAATGCATCTATATCTAATGGTGTCATTCCCGGTTGGAAGGTGATAAATTCCGTATAAGAGGTGTCTAAACCTAATCTATATGCAAATTTGAAAGAATCGGGGACATCTATTGCCCTAAGAATAGTGGTAATATCATCTGTCTCAGATGTGTGAAATGCATGCATTAACAAAGTGTCAGCGAGTCCTACAGGTGCAGGTGTGTTGCCTATATGTAACCATTGTCTATTTATATCTACGGCTCCATCTCCTACCAAATCATTCCACCCTGACCAAATAGATGTTACCCAAACATAAGGGATATTTAATGGTAGTGGCATTATAGGGTTATCATAAGTTTGATAATCCACTCCTATTATGTTGTCAGTTTCATTACCGTTGCAGTTTATATCTACATTGTCAAATGTTTCATTGTCATCATTAGAGGCTATACAATGTTCATTTCCACCAAATAAATATATTCCTACGGGGGCACTATTAGGACAATTGGGATAAGAGTCATAAGACCATTTTAAGTCTCTCATTGCTTCGCTGGTGCTACTAATAACTGAGGCTTTTGAGGGGTCAAAACCTGTATTAGAACCTAGGTGTGGTGTACCAATAGTTATTACTTTTGCTACATGATGTCCGTCTTCTTTTTCAGGTTCTATCCAGTTGATGTGTGTGCCATGTTCATCTGTGCGTTGCAAATATTCTCTGATAGCTAAACCTCCCATTGAATGTCCAACTAATATGACTTTATCTGCACCTGTGTAGTCTAAAACTTCCTTAATCATTTTTGATAAGGCGTACCCTTGTTTATAAATTGCAGCCTGATTGCTGTAATCGAATAGATCTCCCCAAAATCCATTAGCTCCTCTAATCCGTTCTTCTTTGAAATTTATAGCAAAGATATTATATCCACTCCACCCATCTACTACATCGTCTATATTTTCGGCATAAGATCTGCGTCCTACATTTATAAAATGACTTCCATAATAGAAATCTTCCCACTTAACATCATCTTCCATTACAGAAGTGCTAACATCATTATCGGCATTAAGTACCACATCATAAACGTTGATGTCTCCAAGATTATATGTGTTTTTTAAAAAGAGCATTGTTGTGGCAAAAGCTTGGTCGCTACTATTGAGTCCGTGAACAAATATTACAGGATAAGGTAGGCGTTCGTTTTGTCCTATGGATAAACTTATACTAACAATAAAGAATACGAATGATAAAGTAACTTTTTTCATAATAATATGATTAAAAATTATTCAATAGTTGAAAAACAACTTGTTAAAGTTACAAAAAATTTTTTATATGGGTGTGTAAGTGTTATTTAGTGATTGAAGTTAATAGTAAAAAATAGTTATTTTTTATCATAGAAGTTCCAAGATATACCGAATCTAAATGTGCGTGTAGGAAGGGGATAAGGATAAATTGTGTAAAAATAAGATGATGATGATGGGGAATAATTTATGTGCTGCATAATGAAGAAGAAACGAGCCCTTTTAAGTTTGAAGTTTATATAGATGTCTATGTAGGGATATTGTTGTGTGATGTGGTTGCCCGAATAAGTAAATTGGGAAGTAGCCGGAAAAAATGAAGGAGTAGTATATTCTTGCCAGATATTTGCTTGTATTCCTATTTGTGTTTGTAAAACATTTTTTACTAACCAAGCTTTATAATAAACGGAAGAGTATGCCTGCCACTGTGGTAATGTTATAACTTTGTTGTTTACAGATTGATACAGTATGGTATTGTTTGTGCCAAAATGTTTTGTTTCTATATGTATTTTTGTACCTATTGCGTTGTAGAGTGTAATGTTTGGTATCTCTTGTGGTATGCCTAAAGTATCTATGTATAAATAATTGTTTATTAGTTGAGAAATGAGCAGTAATTGTATGCTTTTTGTACCTATTGTGGCGTTTACTTGGGTCCCTTTTATTTTGGATAAAGAGAGGTTGTAATATGAATGATTTGTTTTTAGGTGTTGGTAAAAATAAGATGGAGTAATTAGATAGTCTTGTAATGATGTGTTTAATAGTATTTTTTTAGAAATGTGGAGAGATAGATTTGCTTGAGTTTGATAATTATTTGAATAATATCCCGATATATAATATTTTGAGTTTATTTTGAAAGATAACTTATTGCTTGTAAAATATAGTCCGCTTGTGAAAAAGTTATTTATGTAGTAATTGTATGCTGTGTTATTATTTATATACCAATCTGTTTGGTTACCACCTCCTACAAATATTGACCATTTTTTTATTTTATAAATTCCTATTACGGAGTTTTCTAATATCTGTGTAAAAGCGGAGTCATTTGTTTGGGTGGTGTCTAAATATATTGTGTGATAAAAAGATGTGTTTATTGTTTTTTCGGAATAGTAGTATTTATTTGTAAACCAATGGTTATTTATTCTTATTGATAGATTGGGTGATAGTTTTATATTATGTTGAGCTTTGATTGAGAAAAAACGGTTTTTAGAATATGCCTCGGATAGATTTACAGGGAAATTTATAGTTGCAAAATTTGTGTTGAAATAATTAAATGATTGTAACCCACCGTTTAAATGGTTTTTGAATTGCTGATTTTTTATGAAAAAGGCAAGTTTGTATTTTGACGAATGATAGTAAACCGGTAATATTAATGAAGCGAATTTACTTTTTTGGTTTTGAAATAAGCCATCAGAAGCAACTATCTTGTATTTTACTGCAAAGTTTAGATGTTTGTTTATGTTTTGTGTGTGTAAGAATTGTATTGATTGCAAATTGAGTTCTTTTGAGCCGTTTGTATAATAAAACAGATTGGTGTAGAAAGAGTGTGTATCATAGAATAATACATTGTTGTCGGGGGTAAGGTATGGTAAATATGCACGAGCAAAATAATTTGTTATTGGTGGAATGAGGTTATATTTATTTGTTGCAGGTTGGGCGAGATTTCCCAACCAAATAGGCATTAGATGTAATGTATCTATTGCGGAATTGTATATTTGGAATGTTTGTATTGATGTGTCTATGGTGATGGTATCGGGCGAAAGAGTGTTGTTAGTTAGTTTAAAAGTATAAACTTCATATTTTATTTTTGTGGTATCTGTAGTTTGTTTTTTTATAGTGTCTTGTGCAATACCTGAATAGTATATGAAAAATATTGCTAAAAAAAATGTTTGTTTCAGCAAGTTCATATTACAGTAAGTAAGTGATACCTAATTTTATATGAAATCCAAAAGTGGGATAATAGTTCCACATTTCGTATTTTCCGAGTATGTTGTAAAACCGTAAGTAAGCGGAAAAATTACGAGACCATCTATATTCAGTACCAAGATTTAGGTCGTATCTTGGAGTAATGTTTCTTATCTTCCAGATGTTTCCTTCTTTTATATGAGCATACATTTTGTCGGCATAATAAAAGTCTGCATTTATGTATATTTTGTCCCGTATTTGATATTGAGGGGTGAATGCTACAAATAGTTCTGGTTTTTGCCAAGGTTTTTCATAGTGCATCATATTGTATTTATTGTAAGTTCCTCGCAAAAACAAGTTGAATTTATGGCTTTTTTTCCAAGTTATTTCTCCATGAAAACGTAGCAGTTCCACGTCGTCGTATACTACATCAAACATATTATAGAGTGGGGTAGTAGTGTCATTTACATAAAAGTGCATATTGTTTATAATAGAATATTTTACATTTACATCATAGAAGAAGTTTTGAGTAAAGTTTCCTTTTATTCCACCAAAAAGTTCTATTGGTGTAGATTGGTTTTCTACCGAGATATTAGGTTTTACATAAGGATTTTCTTGTAAAATTGTTTGATAGTCGTATGTTTTTAGTCCTCCACCTATTCCGAGGTATGGTATCATAAAGTTTTCTATTATATTGTATTGTAGCAACACATTGGAGTAGAAGTTGTATTGTCCTGGTATAGAGTCTTTTAGGTTTTTGTAATATGCCATTGATACTCCGAGATTTATCCGCCATATATTACCTATTACGGATATAAATGGAGCAATGTTGAAATGTAAAGCGTTTACGGTATCTGTTTGCAGGTTTTGATTAAAGTAGTTTCCATCTATTTTTATTCCGAGTTGTTGACCTTTTATATATTTGGATAAAGATGTTCCTAAATCTATTCTGTTTTCAAATGCTTTTGAAAATTTGTCGTTGGAGTATTGGTAGTTTAGATAAGAATCGTATGCCAGTTGTGTAGTATCTTTGTGTGTAGAAAACCAGCGGTTCCCTAATCCACTGTGAATTGTTCTTTGGTATATGGAGTTTTTGTTTGGAATGGTGTCTAAAAAATAAGGTATGCCATAATATGTATAAGTGTTTCTATTAAAAAATGCACGGGTGCTTATGTCCGAATGGTTCATTATTCGTTTTCCAAAAAGTTCTATAATATTTTCAGTAACGGGTGCTGATATTTTGTTTTTGTCATTTAATTTTACTTTTCCTGATGCGTGAAATAGCTTTAAGTGTGCTCCGTATATGAAGCGTTGGTTACGGCTACTATTGTAATAATATTCCAAATCGGGCATAAATCGATAAGGTGTTATTTGAGAGCCTATTCCTACATTTATGTAATGTTGATACAATAGAGGCAGTGGTTCTCCTTTCATTGTAGCTGCTTTTATTTTTTCTGGTTCAAATTTTACAAAAATGGGATATTCTATAAAATAATATTTGAATAATAAGGGTTTTATTGTGGTTGTGTCTTTTATTTCGGGTTCTATGTTTATTTTGAAGGCATCGTTTATTATTGGTTGGTATTCTTTAACCACAGTTACTCTTTTTGTGGAGTCGTTTTGCTCCGGTTCTTGAGCTTTTACAGTCTGTGTTGCTATTATGCTTAAAAATATGAATGATGATATTATTGTTTTCATATACTTTATGTTAATTATTGTTTAAAGTATCAGGTGCTATTGAGTCTTGTTTTATTGTATCTTGATATTGTTTAAATATTTTATCATTTGAATAATCTATGTTAAATTCTTCTTTTTGTCCTTTATTAAGTTCTTGTTTTTGTTGTTGCTGTGCTTCTTGCAATTGTTTTAGTTTTTGTTTTGCAGTGTCTTTTATTCCGTCATTATCATTGTTGTAATTGTCTATAATGCTTTGTAAAGTGGCTTGTGCTTGTGCCAGATTGTTTTGTTTTATGTAAACATCGGCGAGTAATAAAAATGCTTTTCCGAGCCAATATGCTTGTGGAGAGTTTGTTTTTACAAAGTTAAATACAGTGGTTTCTGTTTTGTCATATTTACCTTGTTTGAAGTATATTTCTGCTATACGATAAAATGCTTCTGCTCCGAATTTTGTTTCGGGTTTGTTGGATAGTAAGGTAAATTCATCTATTGCTTGGTCATATTTTTCTTGTTTGTAGAGACTTTTGGCTATTAAATAGTGCAGGTATAATTTTTGTTCGGGTAATAGTTGGTCTATAGTAGAGAGTATTTGTTTTGCAAGTTTTTGTGCTTCTTCGTATTTTTCAAGTTTAAATGCGGCTTTTGCCATTCCGAATAAAGCTTTTTTTACATTTTCGGCATTTCCTGCTACTTCGTATAGATGTTTAAATAAGTTGTATGCGTCTTCCCAATTTTGTTGTTTATAGGCAATAGTTGAAGCTTTGGATAATGCTATTTCCGTAAATTTAGATGTTGGCAATTCTGCAACTTTTTTATAGTATTCTAATGCGACATCTTCTTTTTGTTGTTGTAAATAACATTCTGCTAGATAGAAGTTTGCATTAGCGGCAAATTTTCCGTCAGGGAATTTAGTTAAATAGTCTTTGAGTTTTTCTATTGCTTTGTTACAATTATTTTCCATATAAAATTTTTCTGCAGCAATATATGTAAGTGAGTCTTCTTCTGTGGTAGAAAGATAATTGTTTAATCCTTTGTGTGTCAAAAAGTCTTTATACTGGTCAACATCTCCTTCATCTACATATAGTGTTTTTAATAGTTGCAATGCTTCATCAAAATATTTTGTGCCTTTGTATTTTTCTACTACTGTTTGATATGTTTCTTTACTTTTTTCTTTTTCACCTTTTTTGTAATATATAAGTCCGAGGT
>CAYQWX010000085.1:0-6636 GCA_964421355.1 uncultured Bacteroidales bacterium | reverse complement strand
TAAAATATATCTAGTAAAAAATAATTATTTATCAACAATAAAAATTACTGTAAAACAAACAAATAAGTATGCGTGATAATAATTTATATGTTATAGCTGAAATAATGATTGAAAAAAATATAATACTTTTGACAAAAATTTTTTCCATAGGGAGACCAATGATATGTTAAGTATAAAATTCATAAAAGAAAATCCAACAGAAGTTATAAACAGGCTCAAGATAAAGAATTTTGATGCAAAAGAGATTGTAAACAAAATATTGGAATTAGAAGAAAAAACATCTGCATTACGAATAAAAGTAGAAAACAATAATTCACAAATAAATAAAATATCAAAACAAGTAGGTGATTTATTTAAGCAAGGAAAACAAGAAGAAGCCAATTCTCTCAAACAACAAACAGCTACAATAAAAGAAGAAAACAAAAAATTACAATCACAATTAAATGAACTGGAGAACGAAATATTTAACCTAATAGTAAAACTCCCCAATCTACCTCATCCAAGCGTAAAACCTGGAAAATCTGAAAAAGACAACGAAATAATAAAAGAGAACAAGATAGAAAGAAATTTACCACAAAAACTTCTACCTCACTGGGAATTGGCAAAAAAATATAACCTTATTGATTTTGAAATAGGAAGCAAAATTACAGGTTCAGGATTTCCGGTATTTACAGGTTATGGCGCATTATTGTCCCGCTCATTGATTACTTTCTTTTTAGATGAAGCAAGAAAAGAAGGTTATACAGAATTCATTCCTCCATATATGGTAAATGAAGATACTGCTTTTGGTACAGGTCAATTACCTGATAAAGAAGGACAAATGTATCACATCACACAAGATAATTTATACTTAATACCAACTGCCGAAGTTCCTTTGACCAATATCTATAGAGACCAAATAATTCCTGAAGATAAATTACCTGTAAAGCTAACCGCTTACACACCTTGTTTTAGACGAGAAGCAGGTTCATACGGGAAAGATGTAAAAGGACTAAACAGAGTTCATCAGTTTGATAAAATAGAAATAGTACAAATTACCCATCCTGAAAAATCTTATGAAACACTAAACGAAATGGTAAAATATGTAGAAGGGTTATTAATTAAACTCGGATTACCATATAGAATAGTAAGACTATGTGGTGGAGATATAAGTTTCACTTCCGCACTAACTTATGACTTTGAAGTATATTCTCCCGGGCAAGATAAATGGTTGGAAGTTAGTTCTGTTTCCAACTTTGAAACATATCAAGCAAATAGAATGAAGATAAGAATAAAAACGAAAGACAAGAAAAAAGTTATTGCACACACACTTAATGGTAGTGCCCTTGCATTGCCACGCATTATTGCGGCAATTTTAGAAAACTATCAAACTCCAGTAGGAATAAAAATCCCAAATCGTATTACGGAATATATGAACATGGATATAATAAAAAATGAAAAATGATGATCACAACATGCTATTATACTCATTTACAGCATATTCTATCGTGTCCCTATCAACAAGGACATCAATAGAATAATCTCCAATGTCTTGTAGAAGAACAAAACGGAAATTCTTTCCTATATTTTTCTTATCATTGTACAAAAAACCCCAAAAACACTCATCACTTTCTATAGGCAATAAAGAAAAATGAAGTGAAATAAAATCGTAAATCTCATTAAAAACTACACTAGACAGCAACCCTTTGTTTTTAGAAATAATAGCTTCTACTATCATGCCTATTGCAACAGCCTCTCCATGAAGCAACTCCCAATCTTCACCTAATGACATACTCTCTATTGCATGTCCAATAGTATGCCCAAAGTTCAAAGCATGACGCAAATTTTGGTCATAAAAATCTTTATTAACAAATTCGCACTTTACTTTAATATTATCCTCTATTAAATCATTTACCTTATTTATGTCAAATTCCCGTATCACTTTTGTCTTATTCCACAACTCTCCCCCCACAAGCAAGGCATGCTTTATCATTTCTGCAAAACCTGACTTTATTTCCCTCAACTCTTGAGTAAGTATAAAATTGTGATAAACAAAAATCTCCATTGGCAAATTTATAGTACCGAGAATGTTTTTATAACTATCCAAATTAATTCCGTTTTTACCACCAATAGCCGCATCTATTTGAGACATCAATGTAGTTGGAATATTTATAAACCTAATCCCTCTCTTATAAACAGAAGCAACAAATCCTCCTAAATCCGATACCGCTCCACCACCAACATTTATCAATATGGCATTTTTATCAATATTATTGGAAATCAATTCTCTCCAAACATAAACAGCACTATCCAATGATTTATTACTCTCTCCGGTTCCTACAGCAATAATAACAGCATCCGACATCAAAGAAAAATCAAACACAGGCAAACAATAATGTCCCGTATTATTATCTACTAAAAAAACTAAACGGGAATACTTTTCTTTTTGTAAGAATTCGGACAAATCTCTATTTATATCTACTGATTTATTAAAAAAGCAATGTCCCATATTGCAAATATAATAAAAAATAATTGTATATTTGCAAGGGAATATAAAAATTATCAAAATGAAATTAACTAACAACCAATTTATTAGAAACTATCTCTTTTTTCAAATTGTGCTTTTACTCATTTTGATAGGAATAATGATTTGGTATTTCACAGCTCCACAAATAGTCCAATATAATAATAAAGAAACAATAATTGGAGTGCTGATATTTTATCTAGTAGGAGAATATATTTTATATTTAAGAAAATATTACTTATTATCTTATACCGATGAAAACGGTATAATTGAATTTATTTATTCTTCTGCTAAGAAAAAAATATCATTCCCTCATGAAAAATTGGAAAACTATAAAATTAAAGCATCAGGATTAAGAAGAGAACTTATTCTATTTGAAAAACTGAAAGAAGGAATAAAAGAACATCCTTCAATCAGTTTATCTGCATTTAGTAAAGACGATATGAAAAAATTAATATCATCATTAGAAAATATTTTATCAAAAAATAAACAAAAAAAATAAAAGAAGATGGACATGAAAAAGATTTTATTATTAGTAGGAGTCATAGTGTTTTTTAGTACTAATATTTTTTCACAAATAGTAAGTGAAAATTTTGACTCGTACACAGCAGGACAACATTTAGTAACTCAAGCAGGAACTCCTTGGACCACATGGAGCAACTCTCCGGGGAGCAGTGAAGACCCGTTAGTAGATGGAACGGTATCCAACACTACTCCAAATTCCGTACTCATAGCAACCAATAATGATTTGGTATTATCCGTAAATCAATTAACATCAGGAAGATATGTTTTGTCATTTAACACATATATAGCTTCCGGTAAATTAGGCTATTTTAATGCACTGCAAGCATTTAACGGAAGTAATAGCAAATTTGCAATGCAGGTGTATTTCAACACAAATGGCAATGGTTCAATAGATGCTAACGGTTCAAATGCCGCACAATTCACTTTTCCATACAATACTTGGTTCCCCGTTTTCTTGTATGTAGATTTAGACGAAGATTTTGCCACTTTGGAAATAAATGGAAATGTAGTTTACAGTTGGCAGTGGAGCAAAGGAACATTCGGAGATGACAATTTATTGCAATTAGATGCATTCGACTTTTATGGTTGGGCAGGAGACAACAACAATGGCACATCTGGAATGTATATGGACGATGTTGTTTTTGATACTGTATCAACACCAACCTCCCCTTTGAACCTATCAGCAACATTAAACGGACAAGATATCAGTCTAACATGGAATAGCGTAACACCTACACCAAATTTTTATGCGATATTCAGAAATGGGGAAATGATTGCCACAAACATAACAGATACATCATATACTGACCTTAATGTATATCCGGGAGACTATTCCTATACAGTAAGAGCATTTGTAGAAACAGAAGGATTCTCACATGCTTCAAATGAAGCTCAAATTACCGTACCAGGTGGTGTAGATAGAGATTATGTGTTAGTAGAAGAATTTACAGAAGTAAACTGTTATTATTGTCCGGGTGCTGCAAAGGGAATAGATGATATGGTATCAAATGGTGACAATGTAGCTCCAGTAGCATATCATACACAATGGCAAGGAAGCGATCCTTTTTATACAAACACAACAGATGTCAAATTAAACCTTTATCCATCAGTAGATGGAACTCCTGCTATAGAAATGGATGGTAATTTCTATGAATCAATAGGAGGAGATCACACTCAAAGTTTATATCCGGCATATCAACCCAAGTATGAAGAACGTATAGTTCACAAAGCTCTTTACTCCATCACCCCTGAAATAGTTGACAATGGCAACAACTCATATACTATCAATGTAGATGTAAAACAACATTCCGACTACATATCAGGAACTAAAAAACTATTTGTTGCTATTACAGAAACCGACATCCCTTACAGTTGGGAAGGACAATCAAAAGTAAATTTCGCATTAAGAAAAATGATACCAAATAATAGCGGAGAAAGCATAACATTTGCAGCAACCGTGGATTCCCAATCATTCTCTTTTGATTTTACAATAGATACAACTTGGAATATTAATAACTTAGATGCGGTAGTATTTCTGCAAGATTCTGCAACTAAAGAAGTAATGCAAACAACTAAACTTCCTATTCCTGTACAAACAAATATCAGTTCTGCAAATACTTCTAAAATCAGAATATATCCTAATCCTGCAACAAGAGTAATAGCAGTAATGGGAGCAAGCAACTCTCACTACAAAATATCAAACATTTTAGGAGCAACCATGAAAGAAGGAACAATATCAAAAAACTTACAAACACTCAATATCGAAAATCTAAAACCAGGTATTTACTTTATCACAATAGGTAAAGATAAAAAAGAATATACCTTAAAATTTGTAAAACAATAAAAAGTAAGTTTCATTAAATCAATAAAATAAAAGGGCTGTCCTACAAGTTTTGGGCAGCCTTATTTTTTTAATTAATTAATTTTACAAACAACATGCCCCTATTATCTATCATGAGTTTTTGCTTTTAATAAACAATCAAATCTACTTAAAACCATAGAACAAAAATATTGTTTTTTTAACAGTACTTTTTGACCTCAAATAAATCCCATAAGTTTTTATGTTGAATGGAACTAAGTATAAAAGCCTGTTTGAACATCTCGCAGAGGTGTGAGTTCTTTTATCCTACATAGTAGAACATCACAAAAATAAGGAATTTTTTATAGTCTTGATTTTTTATTGCTTTCGGAGACAGCCAATAGTAAATGTAAATCTCCTAATAATCAAGTAATTTTTTCATCTGGAAAAATAATTAGAACACTATTGATAGCAGGAAAGAAAAAATTATAAAAAGATAGGGGGAATTATCCCCCTATCTTTTTATAATAAGAAACGACTCTTAATCTATAACATATATCAATCCTATTCTGATACCACCTGATGCAGGATTGGTTTTAAAATCTTTATGTCCATAATGATTATCATCATCAGGATGTGCCAAATTATACCAATTATCCATATCTTCCACATCTTTTTTATTCCAACCAAGAGCATTTACTCCACCTATATCTGTAAGACCATAGTATAATCTCAACCCCAACGTCAATTTTAAATTGTCTGTAATATCAATATTACCACCAAATCCCATTGCAGCTCCAAAAAAGGTACTTGTATAATCTTCTTTATTTTCTTCAGACTTATCAGCAGGACAAAAAGTTCCATCATAATTTATTTCAAAACGTGTACCTTGCATAAGAGAAAGTACTGGTCCCACTTCAAAATATGCTTTTTCACCTACTTTTAACAATACAGGAATATCTATGCTATGATAAGTTGATTGCGAATTATAATCACCACAGTCTAATTTCCCCACATATTTTTGAGTATGTGTATTGAATAAAAAATTCATTTCCACCCCCATATTATCCGAGAACATAAAACCTGCAACTATTCCCATATTATTGCCAAAACTTGCAGCAATATCTTGACTTTCGCCCCTATCAAATACAGCCTTGTTAAGTAGCCATGTTGAGTTTTCCGAAAAAGCACCTCCCAAATAGAATGATTGTGCATTACCCATTATTGCAAAAGCAATAAGTGAAATAAATAAACTGACTTTTTTCATATTTTTTTATTTTTTTATTTAACAACAAAAATACAATTTTATTTTTTAATCTCCTAAAGTAGCAACCATAATAGCTTTAATAGTATGCAAACGATTCTCTGCTTCATCAAAAACAATAGATGCCTCAGACTCAAATACTTCTTCTGTTACTTCCATACCATTTAATTCATATTTTTGATAAATTTCTTCTCCAACTTTGGTTTCTCTATTATGAAAAGAAGGCAAACAATGTAAAAATTTAACATTGGGATTACCTGTTTTTTCCAACAAATTCTTATTTACCTGATATGGTTTTAACAATTTAATTCTCTCTTCCCATACACTATCAGGCTCACCCATAGACACCCATACATCAGTATATATAAAATCAACTCCTTTTACTGCTTCTTCCACATTTTCCGTAAGAGTTATTTTGGCTCCTGTTTGTTTAGCTATATTTTTAGCCTCATTTACCAGATTTTCTTCAGGAAACAAATGATACGGAGCACCAGCTCTAAAATCCATTCCCATTTTAGCAGCACCAATCATCAAAGAATTTCCCAT
>CAYQWX010000084.1:3227-6826 GCA_964421355.1 uncultured Bacteroidales bacterium | reverse complement strand
GTAAAATCATATTTTTTACCTAATGCTTCCAGCTGAAGAAACAAAAAAGATGATTTAAGTAATTTCCCTAATGGCTTTATAGCACCTTTCTCTATAGATAATGATTTATCAGGTATTATTTTATCTATATCAGCCTCTATAACTGTTCCCAATCCCAAACATTTTGGACAAGCCCCTTGCGGAGAATTAAATGAAAAACTGTAAGGTGCAGGCTCATTATAAGATATTCCACTATCTGCACACACAAACTTTTTACTTAAATATTCCGTTTTTCCTGTATCAGCATCTACTATCAACATATTATCTTTACCCATTTTAAGGGCTGTTTGCACAGAAGCTTTTAACCTACTTTCAGATGAGCTGTTTACTCGTATCCTATCCACAACCAATTCAATAAAATGTGCTTTATATCTATCCACCTGATAATTAGGTGTTATTTCCACCACCTCACCATCTACTCTTGCATATAAATAGCCATTTGTTAAAAATCGTGCAAACAATTCTTTGTAGTGCCCTTTTCTACCCTTTACATATGGTGCCAAAATAAGAATCTTTTTCCCTTCATATTTTTCCCATATCAAATCAAGTATGTCTGCATCAGAATATCTTACCATTTCTTTTCCAGTAATATAAGAATAAGCCCTGCCTATACGAGCATATAACAAACGAAAAAAGTCATATATTTCCGTAATTGTCCCAACTGTGGAACGAGGATTTTTATTTACGGTTTTTTGCTCTATAGCAATAACAGGACTTAAACCTTCTATTACATCTACATTCGGTCTTTTATATGTACCTAAAAAGTTACGAGCATAAGCAGAAAATGTTTCTATATAGCGACGCTGTCCCTCTGCATTTATAGTATCAAAAGCCAAAGATGATTTACCGCTACCACTTACTCCCGTAATTACAGTAAATTTATAATGAGGAATATTTACATTTATATTTTTTAAGTTATGTTCCCTTGCACCTATTATTTTTATAAAAGTTCCACTCTCCATAGTTTTATTAAAACTCTCTTTAATTGGCAATGACACTATCACTTTCTACATTATTTTTATCTTTTACAAATATTTTAGAAGTATCATTATCATAAAAAGATTGTCCTCGTAGCAATGTATCTACATTATTTTTTTGTTGTTGTTCCAAATCATTATCTGCAAAATCTCGCACTCTACTTAAAGGTATTTTAATATCATATCCCAATGAATCTGCAACCATGAGTTTGTTTGATATTAACCACGGATTTAAATCTTTAAGTAGCTTTAAGTTCGTTCCCATTTTGTTTGCAAAATCAGATAAATCACTTATGGAACTATCTATATGCACAACTTTGTATTTTGGAAATGAATACAAATCTTTTTTTCTAAAATGAAAACCAAACTTTTGAGGATTTTCCAATATATACTTTATTGCCAAAATACGATACACATACCTTGCCGTTTCCTTATTTAATTGCAAATCATAATATGATGTTTGCCCTTGATTTTCAGTTATTTTTTTTAAATTTCCCATTCCCACATTATAAGATGCTGCTGCCATGGTCCAACTACCAAACATATTATATGCATCTTTTAGATATTTGCAAGCTGCTTCAGTAGATTTTTCTATATTCAATCGTTCATCTACATACTGATTTATTCTCAATCCGTATTTTTTTGCTGTCGGTTCCAAAAATTGCCAATATCCATTAGCTCCTGCTGGAGAAGTAACATTTGTCAATCCACTTTCAGCTAATGCAAGATACTTAAAATCCTCAGGAACTTCATTATCCCTTAATATTTTTTCTATTATTGGAAAAAACTTATGTGCCCGCTTTATAAATAACAATGCTCTTGATTGCCAATAAGTAGTTACTAAAAATTCTTTATCTAAACTTTCAAATACATCATAATATTCTATAGGCACTTTTTCACCGGCAAAAGATATCTCTTTAGGTAGAGGTACAGCATATATTTTATAATCTTTTACAAATTTTTCTTTATATTCTTTATCATCTTTTGTTTCATTGGTAGTTTTGGCAAATATCAAATATTTTCCAACTATACCAAATAATAATATAAGTATAAGTGAAGCACCAAACTTTATTATAAATTCTATTGTTTTAGCTATTTTTATTTTCATTATGTTTTATTTTTGTATTGATATACAATATGGTAAATACCAATACTACATAAACTACAAACAAAATTCGCACCCAACTATTTACAGACACATTTTCTACCAAAAGTAATGTACCCAATGCAACGCTTATACCATTTATCACAAAAAGTAATAAAGGAACATATTGCTCTTTTATTCCCGCATATACCAAATTATGTGTTGTATGGTTTTTGTCTCCCTTAAATGGCGATACTCCAGACATAAGTCTATTTACCGTAACAGTAGTAGTGTCGGTAAGGGGCAACAAATAGAACAATAATACTGCCAAAATCACAGATAAATCAGAGACACAATCACAAGTAAATTCGTGATTCCACACAAATATAATTCCTAACCCTGCTAATAATGCACCCATAAATTGACTCCCATTATCTCCCATATACATTTTGGAAGGATACCTATTAAAAAATAGCAAAAATATAATAAGTATAGGCAACACAACTAACGGCAACACGATATAATCATATGTGCCTGTAAATAAACCCACAAACAAAAATCCACTCAACAAAGTAATAGAAACCGTAGAGGTAATTCCATCCATATTATCCAACATATTAAAAGAATTCATTATTCCCACTACCCAAAAAATAGTAAGTAAATAATTTAAAATATCATTGTTAAAAAAGTGAATATAAATACCAGCACTTATAAATATAATCCCGATAAGTAATTGTATAAAAAATTTAGTATAAGGACTTGCATTCATTAAATCGTCTGCCAATCCCATCATAAATGCAATAGTGGCAGTAAACATAAGCACCATATTTTCAGCACAAAAAATATTGAGACTACCTTTTTCTATACCAAACAACAGTAATATCCCAATAAACGACACAAATACAAAAGCAATCCCACCCCATACAGGTTTACTTTGTGATGCCCAACGAGGCAAAGTTGTTTCTCGCTTTTTCAAGCCAACTGCCTTGCTCCTATTTAACACAAAATACAATACAAAATACGAAATCGGAAATAATGTAAAAAAAACTATTAATAAACTTATTAAAACATCTCCCATTACAACTTTAATTTAACAAAAATAAAAACACTGCCTAAAAAAGTCTTTACCTTTTTAGACAGCGATAAAAAATAAAAAGTTGTAAGCCTATGAAAAATATACTGAGAAAGATTATCTTTTCCCTGTATATTCGTCAGATACAGTTAGTTTTTTTCTTCCTTTTGCTCTACGGCGAGCTAAAACTTTTCTACCGTTTTTAGAAGCCATTCTTTCTCTAAACCCGTGTTTATTCTTTCTTTTCCTATTAGATGGTTGAAATGTCCTTTTCATATTACCTTATTTTTTTGGAAGCACAAAGGTAACATTTTTTTCTAAAAGCAAAATATTATTCACAACAATAAAATCATATTTTCCCAATGGTGTCCAAAATAATTTTCAAAACTAAAATTAAGTATTAATTAAATTACATCTGCTTTAAATT
>CAYQWX010000084.1:0-3127 GCA_964421355.1 uncultured Bacteroidales bacterium | reverse complement strand
TTAAATTACATCTGCTTTAAATTCCATCTTCACTTTTACTTGCCCCAAAACAACAAAAGGCAAAAAAGACAAATCCTAACAAGTTAAAAATCTCATATATTTTTCTGCAAAAACATTTAGAACCACTTTGATATTCCCTAATTAACTTACTGTGATATAGACAAAAAGAAAGGGAGCCGCTATAGCTCCCTTTCTTAACTAATTTGTTTTATTGTTGTTATTTTTTATTTCACAACTACTTTTATAACTCTTGTGGTAGCACCGTTTACTAATTTAACAAAGTAAACTCCTCTACTATAACCTGTTAAATCAACCTTCATAATTGTGTTATTAATAACTACTTCCTTAATTACTTTTCCTGTAACATCCATTACGTATAGGTTAGTATTACCAACCATTACCGAAGGAACATCAACATTAAACATTCCATCAGTAGGATTAGGATATACAGCTACTTCATTCATTGCCACATAACCTGACAATACAAATTCTTCAATCACTACGGTATCACTTGCAACACAACCGTTAGTATCCCTTACCGTCACATAATAAGTGCCGTAATCATTTACTTGCAAGGTTTGAGCAGTTGTGCTGTCATTCCACAAGTAAGTATCAAATCCTGCTCCTGCATCCAATACAATAGTATCAGGCTGAGTAGTCCAAATGGTATCCGGACCTAAATCAACTACTGGTTCATAATGTGTCAATATACCTGCACTGGTATCATTCATAGCAATAGTATCACCTGCATAACTTACATACACTACATAATTGTAGTCTCCTAAAGCAGAGAAGTCATAAGGTTGTGAGAATACAAACGGTATAGTGTCTCCTACTGCAAAATCGGATGTCAATACCAATGTATCATAAACCCATGAACCACCATTTACTTGATAACCTCCTAACAAAGTGTCGCCACTTGGAATAACATTACTACCCACATTAGCAATCTTAACAGAAACGGTATCATTCATATCACACATAGAATAATGATGTCCAGCACCATATTCCGGTTCTACCATAGCAATGTCATTTACAAACTCTTTTATTATAACAATCGTATCGGAAACCATACAACCATTACTGTCTCTGGCTGTTACATAATAACTACAAGTATCGGCACATGTTACTTGTAAAGTTTGTCCGGTACTTCCATCATTCCACAAATAAGCATCAAATCCTGCACCAGCATCCAATACTACTGTATCTGGATGTGTAGTATAAAGCGTATCCGGACCTAAATCAACTACTGGTTCATAATGCGTCAATATACCTGCACTGGTATCATTTATAGCAATAGTATCACCTGCATAACTTACATACACTACATAATTGTAATCTCCTAAAGCAGAGAAGTCATAAGGTTGTGAGAATATAAACGGTATGGTATCACCTCCTACAAAATCTGATGTCAATACTAATGTATCATAAGTCCATGCGCCACCATTTACTTGATAACCACCAAATAATGTATCTCCACTCGGAATAGTTAATCCTCCAATGTTAGCAATATCAACTTTTACCGTATCGGTAGCAGTCATATCACATTCATAATAATGATGTCCGTTACCGAATTCAGGGTCCACCATAGCAATATCGTATATCAATTGTTTTACTACAACAATAGTATCACTTGCACTACAACCATTGGTATCGGTAACTTCCACATAATAAGTACATGTATCGCCACAGGTTACTTGCAAGGTTTGTCCGGTACTACCGTCATTCCACAAGTAAGTATCAAATCCGGCTCCGGCATCCAATACTACCGTATCAGGTTCCATAGTATAAATAGTATCTGGACCTAAATCAACTACTGGTTCATAATGCGTTAATATACCCGCACTGGTATCATTTATAGCATTCTCATCTCCTGCATAATTTACATACACGACATAATTGTAATCTCCCAAAGCAGAGAAATCATAAGTTTGTGAGAATACAAACGGGATAGTATCACCTGCTTCAAAATCAGATGTCAATATCAATGTATCATAAACCCATGAACCGTTATTTATTTGATAACCGCCCAATAAGGTATCTCCACTTGGAATAGTAACTCCTCCAATGTTAGCAATATCAACTTTTACCGTATCGGTAGCAGTCATATCACATTCATAATAATGATGTCCGTTACCGAATTCAGGGTCCACCATAGCAATATCCGTACAAGCATTATCTATAAATCCGGGTGAACCGTAAATTACATCACCATTAGCGTTGGTATCTGCCACTACGGAAGAAACTTTCCAATTAGCACCATCGGTAGGGTCTGCACCTTCCAACAACATGTTCGGGCAGAATACCAAAGATGGACCATGTCCGTCAGGAGCAGTCGGCCAAGGAGCATTATCGTCATAAGTAATATTTATTACGGTATCACCTGCATAGTCAGCCAACAAAATTTGTTCTCCACCATTGCCCATTCCTCCGGATATCCAGGTATGAACACCCGTATAACCGAAAGTATTGGCCATAGCAGCACTATCAACAGCTGTTACAAAGAATTCGCCCGGGAACAAAGTTTGTGCAGGGAAAGTATCTTGTACCGGATGATTTCCTAAGAAATACATTCCTGCCAAATTAACCGGATCTTGTCCGTAATTGTAAAATTCCATATATTCCAAACTATCTTGACCACTTTCCGGCGGATTATAGGATATTTCGGTAAGTGCCAAGGTATTGGGTGCATCATAAATCTCAAAATTATCAAAGGCAGCACCATCTCCAACTACATTAGACACATCTGCCGTAAAAAATATTCTAAATTTCACATTCGGTTGCCCGGCCAAAGCAAACACTTCATGCTTCACGGTTGCCCATGTAGCAGGCCCATAAGACCAGCCGGGAGTCCCTGCTACATAACCATCGTCATACCAATTATACCAATCTCCTACGGCACCAAGCACTTGCCAGGTAGCCCCGCTATCAACGGTATATTCTACATGCACCCCATCGTAATTGGCTTCGCTATTTATAAACAAATCAAACTTCAAAATAGGCGCATGCAAATTGGTAAAATCGAAACAAGGACTTTCTACATAAGCATTTTCATTATTTTGGTAGCCATTAGTGTACCAAGCATTTGCTCCGGATGCTGCGGTATTGATAGTTGCACCGTTAGGTT
>CAYQWX010000083.1:0-6885 GCA_964421355.1 uncultured Bacteroidales bacterium | reverse complement strand
ACAAAGTTGTATTATCTGCACATAAAACTTGATCCACTCCTGCATTAGGTTGATCTGGCAAATTATTGGTTATAACCACGGTATCAGTTAAGGAACAAGCATTATGTACTGCTGTCCATACCAATACATTGTCTCCTTGTTGTATATCACTTACAAAAGAATGTGGATTGGATAAATCAGAAATAGTTGCATTACCACTTATTACTGACCAACTGCCACTACCAATATTCAACGGAGTAGCTTCTAAGGTAGTTGTATCAGAACATAATTGTTGATCATAACCTGCAAACGGATTATCAGGTAAATCATTGGTAATTACAACATCATCAGACAGACTACACTCATTATGAGTAATGGTCCAGCGGAAGGTATTATTTCCCTGAGCTAACGAAGCCGCATTGGTAGATGCCGCATTAGGATTATCTATTGAAGCATTGCCACTAACTACACTCCAATGGCCTGTGCCAATAGAGGGATTATTTGCAGTTAAACTCACATGATCAGCACAAATAGTTTGATCTGTTCCAGCATTAGGTTGATCAGGCAAATCATTTGTTATAATTACATCGTCAGACAAAGAACATCCGCTATGAGTAACTGTCCAACGAAATACATTCATTCCTTGAGAAAGATTGCTTACTTGTGTATTAGGATTAGAAGAAGAGGAAACTGTAGCAGAACCTAATATTACAGACCAATGTCCTGTTCCTATATTAGGTTGAGTTGCTTCAAGGGTAGTATTATCTTCACAAATTGTTTTATCATAACCTGCAAAAGGTTCGTCTGGTAAATTATTTGTTATAGATATTTCATCACTACTGGTACAGCCTTCTTTTGTAATAGTCCATTTTAAGATTGTAGTTCCTTGCGGCAAGTTTGAAATTGTTGCCGTAGGAGAATTTATATCTGAAAAAACTCCACCTCCACTAACAATACTCCATTGAGCAGATTCTCCACCCGCAGGATTATTAGCAGATAATGTTACATGGTTGGCACATACAGTAATATCTGTTCCTGCATTTGCTGTTGTTGGGGTATTATTTGTAATAGTAACATCATCGGTATTACCACTTCCAACATCCCAACGAAAAACATTATCACCAGGACCAAGATTTGTAACTAAAGTGTGAGGATCTTGATCGTCATCAATTGTTCCACTTCCACTAACAAGCGTCCAAGTACCATCGCCATATTCACCTACTGCATCCAAATAGGTTGAATTAGAACATACCACTTGATCGGGACCGGCATCTGCCTGTGCCATAATTTTGGCATTAAAACCAAAAAAGATTAACAGAACTCCTAATAATACTTTTGTTTTCATACTTATTTATTTTTTATTTTACTTTTTTCCAATTTTCATAAATGACAAACATCAATATAAAAAAGTTGCACATGTTATAAAAAACTGATAAAAATCATTGTTTGGCAAAAATAGACTATATCAATTACTTGACAAAATTTTTTATCTCATTGTGTTTTTTCTACGCAAAAAAACTGATAATCAATACTCTAATACATTAAAATCATCTAAATAAAAAATAAGAGTTTTATTTTTTAGATATTTCTTAAAATAAAATCTGTCATAGTTTTAAATATATGATATCTGGTATTGGGTCCTGTATAGATACCATGGTTACTATTGGGATATACCATCAGGTTAAAGTATATATTTTTTTCTACCAATTTTTTTATTAGTTCTATGCTGTTTTGAAAATGGACATTATCATCAGCAGTACCATGAATCAATAAAAATTTTCCCTTTATTTTACTAACATGATTTATTGGAGAATTATCGTCATACCCTTTTGCATTATCTTTTGGCAATCCCATATATCTTTCTGTATAAATAGAATCATAATACCTCCAATTAGTTACAGGAGCAACAGATATCGCAGATTTGAAATATTTATTACCTTTTTCTAAACACGAAAGTGCCATAAATCCTCCATAACTCCAACCTTGAATGCCTATTCTCGTAGAATCAACATAAGGTAAAGATGTCAAATATTTAACAGCAGCAATTTGATCTTGTGTTTCCAACTTTCCCATTTGTCCATAAGTAGCTTGTCTAAACTCTTTACCTCTTCCGTTAGTGCCTCTATTATCTACCGACACTACAATATATCCTTGTTCTGCAATATATTGATGCCACAAAGCAGTATATTCCCAATCATTCATCACGGTTTGATAACCAGGTCCACCATATACTGTCATAAATACGGGATATTTCTTTTTAGGGTTAAAATTAGGCGGTTTAATCATCCAACCATACAATTTTACTCCATAGTCAGTAGTAAAAGAAAAGAACTCTTTTTCAGGAAGATTATATTCTTTGAGTTTTTCTTTGAGTTTTGCATTATCTTCCACTATTCTGATTTGCTTTCCTCTTGAATTATATAACACATAGGTTTCAGGAGTTTTAACATCAGAATGGGATAAGATATAATAAGTAAAAGTTTTATTTAAGATTATATCGTTTACTCCACTTTGCTTACTTAATTTCTCTTTGTTTGAACCATCAAGTTTTATACGAAATACATCCTTAGTATAAGGAGATTCTTCATTAGCAATATAATAAACATAATTATTTTTTTCATCTACTCCCTTCAATTCAAGCACTTCATACTTACCTGAAGTAAGTTGTTTTATAAGATTACCATTTATATCATACAAATACAAATGTGAATACCCGTCCCTTTCACTCATCCATAAAAAACGATTATCTTTCAAAAAAGTAAGAGCATCATTTATCTCAATATATTTTTCGTCTTTTTCTTTCAAAATTGTCTTTACTTTTTTTGTAGTTATATCATAAGCCTGAAGATTTAATTCATTTTGCAAACGATTCATTACAATAAAAGAAAGAATGTTAGGATTACTTGTCCATTTTATACGTGGTATATATTGATCATCATAAAGTTTAGAAGGAACTTCATAATTTTTATCTTGCACTACATCATATACAAAAAGCGTAACTGTAGAGTTTGTTTCTCCCGCTTTGGGATATTTATAACGATATTCAGATGGGTATAGTCCATCATACACGGGAAAGCAGTATTCTTTTACAGCAGATTCATCAAATTTTAAATATGCTAAATGTTTACTATCTGGTGCCCATCTATAAGCTTTGGCAAAACTAAACTCTTCTTCATACACCCAATCAGGAATACCGTTTCTTATCTTATTTATTTCTCCATCGGAAGTTACCTGTGTAAGCTTATTTGTTTGAAGGTCTTTTATATACAAATTATTATTTACAACAAATGCAACTTTGTTGCCATCAGGAGAAAATGATGCTTCTTGTTGCTTTGTATCATTATATATAGGTGTTAATGTTTTTTTCTTAAAATCATATACATAAAAATATGCACGGCGAGAATGCCTATATATATGTTCTGTAGCAGTAGCAAATAATATTTTTTGTTCATCACTAGAAAAAGTGTAAGCATCTATAGATTTAATACCCTTAGCTTCCGGAAAATCTTTAATTGTCTCAAAACTAAACACTTCACCAATCTTCTTCCCACTTTTAAAAGAATATTTGATTACTTTGCCATATTGTAATACAGTATAGGTTTTTCCATCTTCGGAAGAAACCATATTTTGGAGATAAGAAGGATAAAAAGTATAGTATGCCCATATATCTTCTAAAGTAATTTGTTTTTGAGCATTGGTAAATAATACTATTAAAAATAACCCTAATAAAATTTTTATTTTTTTCATAACACCTTTTATTTTAACTATTTACAAAATTTTTAATTATTTCTGCTGTCTTTTCTGGATTTTCAATAAAAGAAGCATGACCTACATTTTTTATTACTTTTATTAATAAATTAGGATTTGTAGGATTTTCATGCTCTTGCACCACACTAAGAGGAATCAACAAATCATTTTCACCGGCAATCATTAACAAAGGTATATCAACATTCTGAACAAAATTTAAATTATCAGGACGCAAACGCATTCCAAGAAGTGCAGAGATAATGGCTTCTGTTGAAGTAGCTTTAGCAATATTTATAAATTTATCTATCACATCTTTAAATTTATCTACATTTTGAGGAGCAAACATTATGGGTATTAACTCTCTCATAAGCATTGACTTTCCCTCCTTTTTAAGAAGTTCTACTTGTCTTAAACGTGCTTCTTTTTTTTCAGGACCATCTTCCTTTGCATGAGAATTAAGTAATACCAGACCTTGCAAATTATCTTTATACTTTTTTGCAAATTCTAACCCTATATATCCTCCCATTGAATGGCCTACATATATACATTTTTTTATTCCTTCGGCATCCAAAACTTCTTTTACCACATCTGCAAAAAGTTCCATTGTTTGCACTTCTGCCAACAAATCACTCTTGCCAAATCCAGGTAAGTCAATAAGAATTATTTTTTCACGTTCAAACTTATCAATAATTTCTCCCCAATTTTCTAATGATTCGGGAAAACCGTGAACCCACACATAAACAGCTTTTGCATTCCCTTTTATTTTGTAATGTATTTTTGTTCCTGCAATATCCAAATATTTATCTTTCATACTATTTTCATTTATCTAACCTTTTACCAAAAATAAGTGTACCTATTCTTACCATAGTGGTTCCTTCTTCAACGGCTATTTTATAATCGTTGCTCATTCCCATAGATAACTCAGTAAAATACTCATAATCTTTAAAATATGTCCGCTTCAATTCTTCAAACAAAAGTCTTACCTTTGAAAATTCTTTACGGATAAGATTAATATCGTCCGTATTTGTTGCCATTGTCATAAGTCCACGAAAATGTATATTCGGGAAATTATTTTTCCAATCATCTTGTTCTAAAATTTCTAATACATTTTCTGGTTTTATACCAAATTTGCTTTCTTCCTTTGCTACATGAACTTCTATGAGGCAATCAACAGTTCTATTTATTTTTTGTGCTCTCTTGTTTATTTCTTTGGCTAATTCAAAATTATCCAAAGAATGTATCATAGAAATAAAAGGTGTAATATATTTTACTTTGTTCCGCTGCAGATGACCTATCATGTGCCATTCTATATCCTGTGGGAATAAATCATGCTTACGCACTAATTCTTGAACAATATTTTCTCCAAAAACACGATGACCGTAATCATACAATGCTTGAAGCTTCGTGTCAGGCTGGCGTTTTGAAACAGCAATCAATTTTACATTTGGAGGTAATTGTATCTTAACCTTTTCGTAGCGTTCAATTATTTCTTGCATAATTGTGCCACAATTTTAATTGTTCATAACTCTTTCCAATTCAGCTATCTCTTTTGGGATATGTTTTCCAAGTACTTTGCAACCATCATTTGTTATTAACAAATCATCTTCTATTCGTATGCCCCCAAAATCTTTGTATTTTTCCACTTCTTGATAATTTATGAATTGAGTAAATTTATTTTCTTTTTTCCACAAATCAATCAATGATGGGATAAAATATATACCTGGTTCATCTGTAATAACAAATCCAGGTTTAAGTTCTTTTGCCATACGAAGATAAGCCAATCCAAATTGTGTACTTCTTTTCACATTATCGTCATAACCGACATAATCTTCTCCAAGACCTTCCATATCGTGAACATCAAGCCCCATCATATGTCCTAATCCATGAGGGAAAAACAAAGCATGAGCACCTTCAGCAACAGCTTCTTCCACATTCCCTTTCATAAGTCCCAAATCTTTAAGACCTGATGCAATAACACGGGAAGCCTCCAAATGCATATCAAGATATCTTACCCCCGGACGAGATAATTCCACTACTTTCTTATTAGCAGCTAATACAATAGAATAAATATTTTTTTGCCTTTCGTCAAACTTCCCAGATACGGGAACTGTCCTTGTAAAATCCGAAGCATACCCCATAGGTGTTTCAGCACCTGCATCCGTAAGCATTAAATTGCCTTTTGTTAACACTTTATTATGAAGATGATTGTGTAAAGTTTCCCCATGTTGAGTAAGTATTACAGGGAAAGAGATGTATCCACCATAAGCAAGAGGAACACTTTCTACTTTTGCTGCAATTTGTTGCTCATGTTCCCCTGGCTTACACATTCTCATAGCAGATAAGTGCATTTCATAACCTATTTCTATTGCTTTTTCTATTTCCTTTATTTCTTCTTCTTGTTTTACTTCACGAAGGCTAACTATTGCTTTTATTAATTCTTCCGATATGTAATTTTCATAATTGTCTTTCAATACTTCTTGATAAAACAAAATATGCTCACCTCTATATGGCGGCACAATATGTATCTTTCGTCCTTGAGCTTTTGCAGCATCTATTATATGATATATTTCATTGTAAGGAGCAGTATTTTCCACACCTACATATTCTGCTAATTCAGACACCGACGGTTGGGGTCCCATCCAAATTATATCATCTATTTCAAAATCATTTCCTAATATAAAATCCTTTTTTTCATCAAAATCTATCACACCTATAAAATGAGGTTTATTTATCCCAAAAAAATATAAAAAATTACTATCTTGCCTAAATCTATATTCATTTGCAGGATAATTATATGCAGTGTTTTCATTTCCTAAAATAATAGCAATTCCAGAATGAATAAGTTTTTTTAATTCATCGCGTCTTCTTTTATAAATTTCTTTTGCAAACATATCTTTGTGTTTTTTTAATGTTAAAGTCAAAAATAAAACAAATTTTTAATCACTTTTATATTTTTAAGAAACATGTATTTTATTTTCTCGTTTCAAAAAATATTCTACTGCTTTTTGAAACACTTTATCATATTTCAAATAAATAGGATAAAAGCCTTTGTCTCCAAAATATATACGCACAATAAATGCATACACATATTCTTTCATCATATCGGTAGTATAAGCAGTTTTAGGATTAGATTTTACTCCTTTATCTTTTACAAATTTT
>CAYQWX010000082.1:0-6959 GCA_964421355.1 uncultured Bacteroidales bacterium | reverse complement strand
AAAACATATATGTTATTTTGCAAAAAATACTTGTAACACTATCTAGATTATTATAGTATAAATTAAACTTTTTTTCACTTTTTTTGTCAAACAAAAATTGCATAACATACAAAAAACTTTGGAACTTCAGGACAAACGCATATTACAACTAATAAACAACTCTGACAACAAAGAACTGGGATTTGAACTATTGGTAAAAAAATATACCACCAAAGTTTATTGGGTAGTAAAACGAATGGTTATCATAAATGAAGACACCGAAGATTTATTACAAGAAATTTTCCTTAAAATATGGAAAAACATAGATAAGTTCAAAGGAAACTCGGAATTATATACTTGGATATATAGAATAGCAGTAAACGAAACTATCAATTTTATAAATCATAAAAAGAAAAAGTTTCTCATTTCAATAGACGATTACACAGAAAAACAAATTAGTGCAATAGAAACCGATACTTTTTTCCCTCCTGATACAATAGAAAAAAGACTGCATAAAGCAATAACATCGCTTCCACCAAAACAAAAAGCAATATTTGAATTAAGATACTTTGAAAACCTAAAACACGAACAAATAGCAGAAATACTCGGAATAAGCATAGGAAATGTAAAATCACAATACCATAACGCTGTAGAAAAAATTAAAAAAATGGTAACAATAGACACACAAGACTAACAAACTTGTTTTATTTTTGAAACAATAAATAAAAACATATACAACATGAAAAACACCATTCCACATTTTTTAACACAAATAGAAGAAACCATTGCCAATCTTAATTTGCCTATTAAACCTGAAAATCTCTATGACCCAATAAAATATATATTGGAAGGCGGGGGCAAACGCTTACGACCATTATTAGTAGTAAGCACTTATGCTTTATATAAAGAGAACATTAGTCCGGCACTAACCCCTGCTGTGGGATTAGAAGTTTTTCACAATTTCACTTTGCTGCATGATGATATAATGGATAATTCTTCTGTAAGACGAAACCGCCCTACTGTAAATAAAAAATGGAACGAAAACATAGCAATATTATCAGGTGATGCTGCAATGGTTATTGCTTATGATTTGATAGCAGAAACTCCACCTCAATCACTATACGATACAATAAAACTATTTAACAAAACAGCATTGGAAGTATGTGAGGGACAACAATACGATATGGATTTTGAAACACGAACAGATGTGTCGTTGTCAGAATATATGGAAATGATACGACTTAAAACCTCCGTACTTATTGCCGCTGCTATGAAAATGGGAGCACTTATTGCCGAAGCTCCCAAAGATGAACAAAACTTGTTGTATGAAGCAGGAATAAACTTTGGGTTGGCTTTCCAACTCCAAGATGACTATTTAGATACTTTCGGAAACATAAAAACATTTGGTAAAAAAATAGGAACTGACATTATTGAAAAGAAAAAAACATTCCTTCTGATAAATGCTTATGAAAAAGGAGATAAAGAACTCGTGGAAAAACTTGATAAAACTATCAATGATACCACAATATCCAACGAAGACAAGATAAATATCATAAAAAACATATTCAAAGTACTTGAATTAGACAAACTAATATTCAACGAAATAGAAAAATATTACAAAAAAGGACTTGAAACTCTCGGACGAGTAAAAGGAGATAAATATGTGAAAGAACAACTTATATTCTTATTTGATTCTCTACGCACACGCAATAAATAAACAAAATATGAAAAAAGTATTATTCATAATTTTTATTATCTACAACTCACTCACTTATGCACAAAACACACCAACAATTTATCCAGGTGCATATTCCATCAACAAATATTTACCTCTAATCAAAAATAAAAATGTAGCAATAGTTGGTAATCATACTTCACTTATCAATCATACACATTTATTAGATACCTTATTGTCTTTGGGAATAAAAGTAAAAAAAGTTTTTTGTCCTGAACACGGATTTCGTGGACATGCTTCCGCAGGCGAAAAAATACATAACGGTATAGACAAAAAAACAGGTATCCCTATAATATCGTTATATGGCAGACACAAAAAGCCAACTATTACCGACCTGGCAGATATTGATATAGTATTATTTGATTTGCAAGATGTTGGTGTTAGGTTTTACACATATATATCAACACTGCAATATGTAATGGAAGCATGTGCAGACAATGGAAAAAAACTAATAATACTAGACCGTCCCAATCCAAACGGATTTTATATAGCAGGTCCCGTATTAGACACCTCATTACGCTCATTTATAGGTATGCAACCTGTGCCAATTGTATATGGTATGACAATAGGCGAATATGCTAAAATGCTGTATGGTGAAAAATGGCTACACACACACAATCAACTTGATTTACAGGTCATTAAATGCACAAACTATACTCATTCATCATTCTACAAGCTCCCAGTTCCTCCTTCTCCTAACTTAAGAGACATGCAAGCAGTATATTTGTATCCATCTTTATGTCTGTTGGAAGGAACTATAATAAGCGTAGGGAGAGGAACAAACAAACCATTTCGCATATTTGGAGCACCTTTTTTTCCAGACACATTACCTTTTGCCTTTGTGCCTAAAAGTAATGAAGGAGCAAAACATCCAAAATTTGAAAGTGAAAAATGTTATGGCTTTGATATAAGTAATTATGCAGATACAATAAAAACAAACAAAAAAATAATTCTTGATTGGTTACTAAAAGCATATATACTAACTCCTGATTCTTTAAAAAGAAAATTTTTTAGAAGCAGTTTTAACAAATTGGCAGGAGTAAAATACCTAAAAAAAGATATAATAAATAGCACCAACACCAAAGAAATAGAAAAAAAATGGCAAAAGGACTTATGTAAATTTAAAAAAATAAGAAAAAAATATTTGCTCTATCCTGAGTAAACATTTTTTTCTTATAAAATTACAGTATTTTTATAATATTTAAATAGAATAAGTTCTTCTTTGTATATCCTATCTTTCAATGCTACCATAATTTTAATAGTATCTTTTCTAAAAGCATCCGCATCAATATCCTTTTTTGTTCCTAAATAATTATTATAATAATCCATAATAACAGAACTCAATTTTTCCAATTCTTTTCCAAAAGTTTCTAATATTTTTTGTAAAGCAGTATCTTCTTTTGCTTTTCCCCTCAATGTAGGATATAAAAACTCTTCTTCTTTTTTTAAATGTTTTAATAAAGTTTCTTTTGTTTGAGATAATATTGCTTGTCCCTGATTGGAATTAATAGGCATTTGTGATAATTTTTCTATTACTTCCAATAAGTACTTATGTTCTTTTTTTAATTCAGTTATTAAATGTTCCATACTTTACTTTATTTTATGAGTGCAATTATGCAAATATTTTCTGGATAAAAAATTGTTTTTTATCATTTTTGTTAGAAATATACAATATTTGCAACTTAAATAAATTTCGTATCATTATACTTCAATGTAAGCCACAAACATTTTTTATAGATATGTAGTAATATTTAGCAAAAAAAACATACTTTTATACTTCCAAAAACAACATATAATAAATTGTATGGAAAAATATGATTTGGTAATTATAGGAAGTGGTCCCGCAGGTTTTTCGGCTGCTATGCGTGCAATTGATATGAAAAAACATGTATGCATAATAGAAAAAGCAGCATTGGGAGGAGCAGGCGTATTCCACGGAGCATTAACTTCCAAAACATTATGGCATCTATCCCAAGATTATTCTGTAGCTGCGAGTATAAACCGTGGGTTTAGAGCTTCAGGATTGGAGGTAAACTTTGAAAAGGTATTAAAATCTGCCAAATCAATGGCAAAAACAAAAGTAAACCAAATCAAATCTCAAATAGAAACATTAAAACCAGGTAAGTTCCCTGATAAAAGTTTAACATTAAAACAGGGTCATGCCCACTTTTTAGATAATAAAACAATAGAAATAACAGGTCATGACAAAACAGAAAAAATAGAAGCAGATGCCTTTATAATAGCTACGGGGTCCCATCCACGTCCCTATCCCGGCATAAATATAGATCACCACCACATCATAGACTCCAATGATATATTACGAATGCGAGCTTTTCCCGAAAAAATGGTAATAGTTGGCTCTGGCATCATTGGAACCGAATATGCTACAATCTTTTCTAACTTCAGACAAACGGAAGTCCATTTATTAGACAGGCAACACAGAGTAATCCCCTTTGAAGATGACGATGTAAGCGACTTTGTATCCGGTAATCTGGAAAAAAACGGCGTTAAAATACACCATACGGCAAATCTACGAACCATAAAAAAAATAGACGAAGAATTAGAAGTGGTATTAGACTATGAAGACGGACATAGTGAAGTAATGGAAGTAGATGTAGCACTAATTTCTATTGGTCGTGTACCAAATACCGATGACTTGGGATTAGAAAACATTGGCGTTGTTCCGGATAAAAGAGGATATATTAAAGTAGATAAAAATTTGAGAGTTTATTCAGACAAAGGTTATACCAACATTTATGCAGCAGGAGATATTACAGGAGAAACACAACTGTATAGTGTGGCAGAAGTGCAAGGTAGATATGCAGTAAGAGCAATTTACAACAACATTCGCTATCCATTAAGTTATTACAATATGCCTACACTTATGTTTTTTAAGCCAGAAGTAGCAGCTGTAGGATTAAATGAAAAACGTTTACGGGAATTAAAAATTCCTTACAAAATGGTATTTTACTCAAATAAACTGATAAACAGAGCACTTGCCATGCAAGAAACAGAAGGATTTATAAAAATAATGGCAAGCGATGATGAAGAAGAACGCATTTTAGGTATGCGTGCCGCAGGACCTCAAGCATCTGCCTTTATAGTATCAATAGCCCATATGATGAACCAAAAAAACAGTATTGACCAAATATTAAGAACAATACATCCACATCCCAGCATAACGGAGGGAATACAAGACTGTTTAAGAGTAATGCGAGACAAATCGGTTTACAAACCGTATGCCTTCCCCGAATATATCAAAACACGGCGGTGGCATCCTGAAGAATAAAAAGGGAAAGAAAAGTAAAAAAGATTATCATAACTATTTTTATACTACTTTTCCAAAAAGAACACACTACTCAGCAACTTTTTAGTGTATTTCGTTTGTGGATTTTTGTAAAGTATGTCTGCAAAATTAAATTCTTCTATTTTCCCTTTGTTTAATACTGCAATGCGATCCGAAAAATATTTTATCACTGCAATATCATGTGAAATAAAAATATAAGTAAGTTTATATTCTTCTTTTATATCATTAAGCAAATTAAGTATTTGTGCCTGCACAGACACATCAAGGGCAGACACGGACTCATCACATATTATAAATTCAGGTCTAACTGCAAGAGAACGAGCAATAACAACCCTCTGCCTCTGTCCTCCAGACAACTCATGCGGATAGCGATCAAAAAACGATTGAGGCAAAGCAACATCAGATAGCAACTTTCTAACTTTTGACGATATTTTTCTTTTTGAATAGCCTCTTTTATGAACTTTAATTGGCTCAGCAATAGCTTCTCCTATTGTAAGTTTAGGATTGAGAGAGGAAAAAGGGTCTTGAAATATTAATTGGACTTCTGTCCTATATTTTTTAGTTTCAGTAGCAGATAAATCAAAAATATTTTTGTTTTTATATAATATTTCTCCTTTATCTGGTTTAATAAGTTTTAGGATAGTTCGTCCCAGCGTAGATTTACCACTACCAGACTCTCCCACCAGCCCTAATGTTTCTCCTTTATAAATGTCCAAATTTATATCAGTAAGTACAATATTTTTTTTTGTTACTTTCCCCCAAAAATTAGTATTTACCGGATAAGATACTTGTAAATCTTTAATGGAAACCAGTTTGTTATCATTAACAAAAATAGATCTGTCAATTTCTTTTTCGGGATATTCCTTCACTGTTCCAGACAAATATTCTTCCACTGTATTAAGCTTTACTGGTTTTTTGTCTAGCGGAGGAATACATGCAATTAATCCACGCGTATAAGGATGTTTAGGATTTTTTATTATTTGTTCTGTAGATGCAAACTCTATTCTATTCCCTTTATACATTACCAATAAAAAATCTGAGATATTGGCAAGTAAACTTATATCATGAGATATAAATATAATCGATAAATTATGTTTATCTTTTAGTTGATAAAGCAAATTTATTATACTTTTTTGAGTAGTAACGTCTATTGCAGTAGTAGGTTCATCTGCTATCACTACTGCAGGTTGAGCTGCAAGAGCCATTGCTATCATTACCCTTTGTTTTTGTCCTCCCGACACTTCATAAGGATATCGCTCATAAATTTGTTTGGGATTGTGTAATTTAACTTCACCAAATAATTTTATTATTAATTCTTTACGCTCCTTTACAGAAAGATGGGGTTTATGTATTTTTAATAACTCATCTACTTGTTTACCGAGTTTCATCCGTGGATTAAATGAAGTCATCGGTTCTTGAAAAATAATAGCAATCTTACCACCTCGTATTCTTTGATATTCTTTGTTTGATAATGTTGTAAGGTCAATTTCATCATTTTTATCGAAAAAAGTTATTTCTCCATCTGTTATTTTAATACTTTTTGGTAAAAGCCCCATTATTGCTAATGCCGTAAGAGACTTACCACTTCCCGATTCACCAAGTATTCCAAGTATTTTATTATAAGGCAAATCAAAAGATATGGAGCTCACCAGTGTTTTATCTGATAATGAGATAGATAAATCTTTTACCGATAATATTTCATCTTTCATATAAAGAATTGGTGTAAGCTGTTTTCAAATATACATTAAGTTTTTTAATGTGAACGAATTTATAGCATAACATTGCTATAAAAATTATCCATATTTAATAGTGTACCTAAAAACTAAGAGGATGTTGAAACATATTCCAACACCCTCTTAGTTTTTGTTATAGGTAAAAAGATATTTAATTAACTATTATACGTTTTGAAATAGAATTACCTTTTTTATCTTTCATTTT
>CAYQWX010000081.1:0-7262 GCA_964421355.1 uncultured Bacteroidales bacterium | reverse complement strand
TAAAAGTTTTAATTTTTATTAACATAATAAATTGAATAAAAAATATAACTTTGCAATCAAATCTCTTTTTTATGTTGATTTCCAATAAACAATTTTTCAAAAAGCTGCGTTTGTTACATCTCTTGGTTTTACTATTTATGATAGTAGCTATTGTGTATTCCCTTTTTGTATTTAATAAGGAGGAAGTATGGGGATATATTATTTTTATTGTTGCAGTATATTTATTGTTTTCATTATTTTGGCATTTAAAGAAATATTATTATATTGAAGTAGATAGTGATAGTAATTTTCTTACAATTAAATTTTTTGGGACTTCTTTTTTATCTTCATCCAAACATAAGATACGAATTCCCTTGCGAGATTTTGTTAAATACGAAATAATAAAAAAAGGACTACATAAAGATTTGATATTGTATCAACAAACAGAAAGAGGACTTGCCAAATATCCACCTGTAAGCATAGAAGGTTTACCAAACAAACAATTGAAGGATTTTATTGATTTGTTAAATTCCATTACTCAAAAGAGGAAATAATGGCATATTTAAGTGGTATTGATTATTGGATTATAGTTTTATATTTTATACTGTCATTAATTATTGGCTTTTTTTACAAAGGTAAAGCATCAAAGGATATCGCAGGATTTTTTTTGGGAGGCAGGTCATTACCTTGGTATGTGGCAGGATTATCTATGGTAGCCACTACCTTTGCTGCCGACACACCTTTGGCAGTTACCGAACTTGTAAATCAAAAGGGTATATCAGGTAACTGGTTGTGGTGGAATTTTTTGATAGGAGGTATGCTTACCACCTTCTTTTTTGCAAGATTGTGGAGACGTGCAGGAATTCTTACCGAGATAGAATTTGTTGCTATACGCTACGAAGGCAAAGCTGCAAAGTTTTTAAGGTATTTTAAGTCTCTTTATTTAGGTTTATTTATCAATACTTTAATTATGGCGTGGGTAAATCTTGCTCTGATTTCAATATTGCAAGTATTTTTCGGGATAAGTGATAGTGAGGTTTTTTGGTATGTATTTGGTGCTATGCTTATTACCGCTTTTTATTCTTCATTATCAGGATTGCTGGGTGTTGCCATATTGGATATGATACAATTTGTAATTGCCATATCAGGCTCTATAGTGTTGGCTTATTTTGTAGTTCATTCCAGCAAAATAGGAGGCATGAACGGGTTAATTGCAAAGTTGCCTACAGGCAGTACTGACTTTTTACCTCATATTAGTAATAATGTTTCATCAATAGGAACTACTATGAGTATAAGTATTGGAGCATTGTTAGCATATATAGGTATCCAGTGGTGGGCAAGTTGGTACCCCGGAGCAGAACCGGGAGGTGGAGGATATGTTGCACAGCGTATGATGAGCACAAAAACTGAAAAAGATTCTTTCCTGGCAACTTTGTTTTTTCAAATATTTCATTATATAGTAAGACCTTGGCCTTGGATTATCGTAGCATTAGCAACCATAGTTCTTTATCCCGACCTTGCAGCTGACCAAAAAAGAATAGGCTATATATTGGCGATAAAGGATTTTTTGCCTGCCGGAGTAAAAGGGTTATTGTTAGTATCTATATTTGCCGCATACATGAGTACCATATCTACACATTTGAATTGGGGTGCAAGTTATTTAGTAAATGATTTTCTATTGCCTGTTTTTAAGAAAATAAGCAATAATAATAGTAAACAAGTATTTTTTAGCCGAGTATTTACTGTTGGGATAATGCTATTGAGTGCTTATGTTACCACATTAGTCACTTCTATATCAGGAGTTTGGAAATTCTTGCTTGAAACAGGAGCTGGTCTGGGACTTGTTCTCATTTTACGGTGGTATTGGTGGAGAATAAATATTTGGGCAGAAATAAGTGCAACATTTTTCCCTTTTATTTTTTATGCCATTTCAAAATTTATCATTCATTTGGAGTTTCCCGCGAGTTATTTTTTTACTGTAGGATTAACCACTATCGGGTGGATAATAGTAATGTATGCAACTCCTCCTACAAAAGACCAACATTTATACGAATTTGTAAAAAAAGTACGTCCAGGCGGCTGGTGGATACCTGTTTATGAAAAATACAATATAGCTCCACCATCAAATAGTGTAATGTATTATAATTTCATAAATTGGATTTCTGCTGTGATAGGAGCATATTCTCTGCTGTTTGCTATTGGTAAATTATTGTTCAAAGATTATAATTCCTTCTTTGTTCTTACGTTTGTAAGTATTTTATCTTTTGGTGTTACTTATAAGTTTGTAAAAAAAGTAGCACAATAATTTACTCCTAAAACCTTACTGTCATTGCTTCTTCGTAGTTCCTAAACGGGTCTAATTTATTTATATCAAAAAACACGGACAAATAAATATTTTTAGTTAGTGTTTGATGAATATTGTCAGATGTTATTAGAGGTATGGTTAAATGAATTGCATCTTTCCAGATATTAAAATTTATTCCTGCTTCATAAAAAATATTATCATATTCTGGTAGTTTGGATATGGAAAAATAAGCAGAAATAAGCCTTAATGGAGAAGATGCTTCTACGGTTGATGATACAATGTTGTGTGGAGATTGAAATGGTGACGGGTAAGCAAATATAGAGCCATGCTGTGTTCTTGAATTTTTAGATATAAACCACTGAGAATAAGTATAATCTGTAAATGGTGTTATGCCGTTTAGCCTAAAATTCAGCAGAGGATTATTTGTTTTATTGTATAAAAAAGTTCCACCAAACAAATGTAATGCTATGTAATGTTTGTGCTTATCATAACGCCAATATAAGTCAGCACTACCATATATTTTTGAGTAATTTTTACCATTTTCAATGTCTATTTTTGCATAAATTGGAGTTAGAGGATTAAAGTTTGTGTATTCGGTAGAAGTAATATTGTAGTATGACATTTTTATTGTGTCAAGTAAATACGATAATAAATCGGTAGTATAAATGTTGTTATTTTTTATCATAACATATTGTTTGGCAAAACGATATTTATTTTTAATTTTTACTGCTATTTGTACATTGTATTTCTGAAAATTGAAATTGTGAGAGTATGGCATTCTAAATGAAGATGCGGTTAATCTTAATCTCAGATAAGTGATATTCTTGATTTTTCTTGTAAAAAAATACCTGTCTAATTTTCCATAACCCGACATAAAAGTCCCCTTTGACAGATTTGTAAATGGTATAAGTAAAAATTGCCACTTTTTGAAAAATAACGAAGAATTATAAAGAGCAATACCTGCAAGCATTCCCTTGTCTGTGCCGTAAAAAAGAAGTGGAAAATAGTTTAAATATCTATGGTCAGGATCTTGCACGGAAAATAGAGGTTCTATTTTTAGTGGAGCTTTGCGTTTAAAAAGTTTGTGCGGATAATAATTATTGTTTGCCCAAGGCATTTCGGCAAATCCTGGATATATGTAATATTTTTGTAATTTTTGTGCATATGATTGCAAAAAAACAGGAAGTTTCATTGAGAAAGTAATTACTTGCTTGTGTGCAGTAAGAGCTGTTTCGGTAGGAACCTGTATTTTGAAGCCATTGTTATAAAATTTACCGATACTTACAGGAGAAGAAATTTCTTCTTTCTTTTTTATTACAAAGACAGAAATAGTGTCTTTATTTTTTATTTTCTTCAATTTATAGTCTTGTGCATAAGGTGTGTTTAGCATATCATCAAAAAACCAAGACAAATCCATTCCTGTTGTTTTTTCAAAACTTTGCTTTATGTCCTCGGGGTAAGGATGAGTATATGCTTTTTCTTTAAAAAGATTGTGCATTGAGGCATCATATAATGAATCGCCAAGATAGTTTCTTAATTGTGAAAATAAATATGCTGTTTTATTATACACTTCTAAAAAATATGAAACAGGAGAAAATTGAGTGGAAGAGGAGTTTATAGGAATATTAGAACCAAATGCTGTTATAAGATTTGATATTAGCATATTTGATTCTATGTAATTATAATTATGCAATTTGCGAGCAAGAAACGGTATGCCATAAGTGTCTATAAACAAATTTTTTCCCGAATACATTTTCAACATATAGCGGTATTGGTTGGAAGTATTTATTCCTTCGTCCATAAAAGGATGTTCACGCTCGTTAAATCCAAGTATTCCATAAAACCAATTATGCCCTATTTCGTGGCATATTACTTCGTCATAACTTGCACTATCGGGTTTGTAATTTTCACTTGGCAGAGGAGGAGCATCTATTATAGTAATTGTAGGGTATTCCATACCACCTCCCGTTGTTCCGCCAAATACTACTTTGCAAGTGTTATAAGGATATGGATAATTCCATTCGGATAGATATTTCACACTTCTTTTGGCATATTTTAGAAAAGTATCTTTCCAATAGTCATCGTATTTGCGAGGGTCAAATGTCCATATTTCCACAATATGTCCATTTTTTAAATGCAGTGTGTCTGTGCGAGGAACAAATTCCTGTGATATAAACCAAGCAAAATCATGTATATTGTGTTCGGTATAATGTAGTGTTTTATAGCAAGTAGAACACGAAACAGGATACTTGGGAGTTTTACCTTTTGAAGCATCTTTTGCCATTTGTTTATAAATGTTGTATTCCTGACGTGAAAGTAAGTTGCCGGTAGCGGCTACAATATATGGTTGAGGAACAGATATGGTAACATCGAAACTTCCATATTCGGAATAAAATTCTCCCATATCCAAATAAGGAAAATAATGCCATCCAAAGCGGTCATATACTGCCGGTTTGGGGTACCACTGTGTAAATGCAATCAATTTGTTATTTTGCCATATTCCCATACGGGAAGTAAGAAGCGGCATTTTTACCTTGAATGGAGTATTTATAATTATGCTATCTCCAGGCAATAACGGTTTATTTAGATTTAGTTTTACAATCTCTCCATATTTATCTATCGTTGTTATTTTTACTTTTTTGCCATTTACCATAAAGTGTAAACTATCACAATATCCTCTTTGGCTGTCGGGTAAAAAGTGAAAAAGCAATTGCTCATTTTTTACGGTTTGCTTGCCGTATGGAGTATGAGGATTTTTATAAGCGTTAGCCCAAATGTGAAAGTATATAAAATAGAGAGTATCAGGAGATTGATTATGATATGTAATAGTTTCGTGAGCTCTTAATATTTGTTTTGATGGGTAATATTTTGCATTTATCTTATAATTGACTCTTTGTTGAAAATATGGTTTTTCTTGCCCATAGGTCAAAAATATATTTAAGAAAATAATCAAAAGAGCAAATAATTTTTTCATTGTTTAACAATTTAGAGTTTTATTATTTCATAATCCGTTGCAAACCATTTTCCTATGCGTCCTACAGCTTTAGCTTCTATATGCCATCTTTCTTTATTAGTTATTATTTTTTCATCTAAATAGACAGTATTTATTTTCATTATTATTGGAACAGTTTTACCACCTATGTTTATTTCTTGAAAAAAGTCGCAAAAATAAGCTGTTTCTACTCCTTCTATCATTGGAGGATAATCGTTAAGAAAGATTTGTGTTTCAATACCAAATTTTTCTTTTTCACTTTGATTATGCGGTAATGCTTCAGATGATTGAAACATTTTTTCTAATAAATGTGGAGGAGTTAGGCAAATAGTTGCTTTATGTGTATTGCGAATATTTTGTAAAGTATCTTTGGGCGTACCATCTTTTTTGTGTCCTATTGATACAATTAGTGTAGGTGGTTCTGAACTCAATGCGTTAAAATAACTAAACGGTGCAATATTTATTATTCCCTCTTTGTTTTGGGTTACAATCCATGCAATTGGACGAGGCACTATAGTTTGAGACATTATTTTATATCTATCGGGTATAGCAATGTCATTAAAATTTATTTTCATAATACAAATGTATTTTATTGGCAAAGATACTTATTTATTAGATAGGTTATTTTTGAAAAAAAGAGGAAAGAAAAATGCCCGGAACAGGAATCGAACCTGCACGACCTAAACGGTCACATGGCCCTCAACCATGCGCGTCTACCAGTTCCGCCATCCGGGCTTTGATAAACTAATTTTTGCGGCACAAAAATAATAATTTTCTTTTATATAAATGCCCGGGACAGGAATCGAACCTGCACGTTCTTACGAACACATGACCCTGAATCATGCGCGTCTACCAATTCCGCCACCCGGGCTTACCAATTAAAGAGCGTTGCAAAAATAATGCTTTTTATAAAAATAATAACAGGTGTGAGGTGTTTACATAAAAAATTTTTTAATTTTTTATGTTTAATAAGGATTATAAGATAAACCCACTGAAGCATAGCAGTTTGCTTTGTATTACATGTAATAATATCAATTACATCTCAAACAATTTCAAGATGAAGATAGAAGATTGGTAATCAATAATTTGATTTTTCTCCCTGCTTTTGGCTTTTATTAAATCAACTATAAAAAAATTTTTATGCTTCAAAAATTTTTCCGAATTTTGTACTAAAAAGTTTAATTATGAAAATTCGCAATTCGCAATTCGCAATTCGCAATGATGTTTTTCTTATTGTTCGGCATTTCTAAAGTTTTTTCACAACAACTTATGCCTATAGGACATGCTGATACTTCATACAATGGTAATTTGTTTCACCTGCACAAGATTATGATAGGCTCTTCGGATATGCCACAAAATTATCTCCATATTTCCAACCCTATAACAAACGGGACGGCATACTTGCAAATCACAAACAAAACCACCGCATCAAACGGAACAATAGGACCAAACAACGGGTTAAAAATAGGTCTTAATGGCGAAAACAACGGACTGGGCGTCATCATCAACCAGCAGGAAAATAGTTTTCTGAAATTTGCTACCAATGCTACGGACAGAGCTATAATAACGGCAGACGGGAAAGTCGGTATCGGAATTATGACTCCACAAAGCACTTTGCACATTCACAGCAATGAGCATCATGATCTGGCAATAAATAATAATAATGAAATAATTACGAACAAATCAAGTTTGACACAACCAATCCTACATTACTCGTATGCCGCCATTCAACTAACTAATGCTGCCACAGGTACAGGGTCCAATGACGGGTTTGTAATCGGTCTGACCAACCACAATGTGTCCCTTAATTTGAAAGAAGAGGGTAACTTGTCTATTGCTACCAATAATCAAACCGTTGCCACATTTACCAAAGAAGGTAGGTTGGCAGTTGGTACTACGGGATTATCCGATGCCAAATTTACACTGGTTTCGGGCAATGTACCGGCTTTGCACATTGTCAACAATTCTTCGTCCAATGATTACTCG
>CAYQWX010000080.1:0-7345 GCA_964421355.1 uncultured Bacteroidales bacterium | reverse complement strand
TTAGCATACTTACTTGATATGACAATTGGAGTGGCAAATTCAGTGATAGGTACATCAAAGGAATATAAAAAAATAACATATATTATTATTATTCAAGGCATTTTGATTGTTGCTACTAATATTATTTTTATACATTTGTTTGGATTGATTGGTGCAGCAATAGGTGCTTTGGTGTCAAAAGGTATTTCGGATTTACTAAAGGTTAGTTTAATAAAAATTAAGTTTAATTTGTTCCCGTATGATTATAAGTTTGTTTTAATTTTATTATTTGGGTTGCTATCTTTTTTGTCTGTTTACTTTTATAGCTTTGAAAATTGGTGGATAAATGTTGTATGGAAGACCGTGTTACCTTCTCTTATTTTTGTGTTATTGATAGATAGATTTCATGTTTCCGAAGAGTTTTCTGTGAAAAATGTTTTGAAATGGTTGGGTTTTAGTAAATAAGTATTTTTTATGTCTTACCTATTATTAGGTAATTTGTTAATTTTTTTGACAGTTTATTATTTAATGCTGTTTTTTCATTTATTTTTGAAGTTGTATTTTAAAAAATAAAAAAGTTATGAAAAAGTATGTATGTGTAGTTTGTGGATATGTTTACGACCCTAAAATAGGAGACCCTGATGGAGGTATTGCTCCTGGAACACCTTTTGAAGATATTCCGGAAGACTGGACTTGTCCTGTGTGTGGTGTGAGTAAAACTGATTTTGTTGTGTATGAAGAAGAAATTTCTTTGAAAGAAGAAAATAAATATGCAGAAGAAAATCAAAAGAAATATGATAGAGAAGAATTGGCTTACAATGAGATAGTAAATGGAGTGTTTGCTGTTGGTGCACAAGATTGGGACAGACGAATGTTTGATGAGCTTATACCGTTGCCTGATGGAACAAGCTATAATGCTTATCTTGTGGAAGCAGGTGATAAAAAAGTACTTATAGATACGGTAGATCCGGAAAAACTAAATGATTTACTTGATAGTTTGGAAGAATTGGAAGTGGAAAAATTAGATTATATAATATCAAATCATGCAGAGCAAGACCATTCGGGGTCTATTCCTGTTTTGTTAGAAATGTATCCGGATGCCAAAGTAATAACAAATCCCAAGTGTAAAAACTTCTTGAAAGATTTACTTGAAATAGAAGATGATGTATTTATTACAGTAAAGGATGGTGAAGAGATGAAGATTGGAAACAAAACATTTAAGTTTGTATATACTCCTTGGGTGCATTGGCCTGAAACTATGGTTACATATTTAGTGGAAGACAAGGTATTGTTTTCTTGTGATTTCTTTGGTTCTCACAGGGCAACAAGTAGTTTGTTTGTAATAGACGAATACAAAGTAATAGAAGATGCCAAAAGATATTATTCAGAGATAATGATGCCTTTCCGTTCTCATATTATAAAAAATATAGACAAAATAGAGAAATTGGATATTGAATTCATTGCACCAAGTCATGGTCCTGTGTATAATAAACCGAGTTTGATAATAGATGCTTATAAAGATTGGGTGTCTCCCAAAGTGTCTAACAAAATAATAATTCCTTATGTATCAATGCACGAAAGCACAGCGCTTATTGTAGATTATTTGGTAAAGAGCATTACTGCTTACGGAATACAAGTAATACCTTTTAATCTAACTAAAACGGACATTGGCGAATTGTCTATGCAGATGGTAGATGCAGCAACTATCATTTTTGCTTCACCAATGGTATTGGGAGGGGCTCACCCACAAGCCGTATATGCTGCTTATTTAACTAATGCTTTGAGACCAAAAGCTAAATATGTTGGTATTGTAGGTTCGTATGGTTGGGGAGGAAAGATGGTTGATCAGTTGAAAGGTCTGCTTGTCAATCTTAAAGTAGAGTTTTTGGAACCAGTGCTTGTTAAAGGTGTGCCTAAAGATGACGATTTAGATAGGCTTGACGAACTGGTTGATAAGATAGTAGAATTGCATGAAAATTTATAATAGTGTAATTTCATTATAGTGTCAAAACGTCTCCAAAAGTAATGTGGAGGCGTTTTTTGTATTGTTTAGTGTTATAAATATTTTTATTTATTAATTCTATTTCTTTTTAGAAGATAAATAAACAATGAGTTTTTAGTACTTTGATGACAAACTGTAAGTGTATATGAAAGTTGAGTCTTTGATAAATAATGTGATATTTTAGCTCTTAAAAGTATTTTAGGGACGTTTTTCATTATAATTTTTGTAATATTACATTTTTTTGTTGTAAATTGCATTTCGTAATTTGAAAAAACAAACTACCATGGAAAGATATAAAATATATGTTGGTGGTATTTTTAAGGAAACAGATACATTACTTCCTGTTTATTCTCCTTATGACGGGAAAAAAATAGCAGAAACATATTTGGCAGGTAAGTCTGAACTGGAGGAAGCGATAGGGAAAGCAGAATCTATAAGGGAGGAAATGAAGCATCTGCCGTCATACAAGAAGTTTGAAATTTTACGATATATATCAGACACTTTAAAGAATAATAGAGAATATTATGCAGCGATATTGGCAAAAGAATCTGCAAAACCTCTAAAATATGCTTTGGGTGAAATAGATAGAGCTTCACAGACTTTTTTGATAGCGGCAGAAGAAAGTAAAAGGTTACCAAAAGAATACATTTCATTAGATTGGACTCCTGCCGGAGCGAAAAAAGAAGGTATTGTTAAATATTTTCCTATTGGGCTTGTAGCGGGAATTTCTCCTTTTAACTTTCCTATGAACCTTGCAGTACACAAAATAGCTCCTGCTATTGCAGCAGGTAATCCTATTGTGCTTAAACCTTCTCGGAACACACCTCTATCTACTCTTGAATTGGCAAAGATTATAGACAAAACTGATTTGCCTAAAGGAGCTGTATCAATTTTGCCAATGGATAGGGAAGCGGGTAATCAGTTGGTTACAGATGATAGATTTAAACTGTTGAGTTTTACAGGGTCGCCTGCTGTAGGCTGGAAGATGAAAAGAAATGCAGGTCGGAAAAAAGTATTGTTAGAGCTTGGAGGTAATGCCGGTGTAATAGTGAGTAAGTCAGCAGATATAGATAGAGCTGTAGCAAAAAATTTGGTAGGTAGTTTTGCCTATTCAGGTCAAGTGTGTATTCATGTGCAGCGTATTTATATACAAGATGCTATATTTGATGAGTTTATGGAAAAATTTATAGAAAAAGTGAAAAAATTGAGGGTAGGACCACCTGATGATATGAATACGGATATTTCAGCAATGATAGATGAAGACAACGCAATAAGGGTAGAAGAGTGGGTAAATGATGCTATTGCTGACGGAGCTAAAATATTGTGTGGAGGTAAACGGCAAGGCACATATTATGAGCCTACGGTAATTACCAATACTAAACCTCAAATGAATGTATGTGCACTTGAGATTTTTGGTCCTGTAGTTACAGTAGAAAAATATCATACATTTGAAGAGGCTGTATTTGAGATAAATAATTCCCAATATGGATTGCAAGCAGGAGTATTTACCAATGATATAAAGGAAATGAATTATGCTTTTGATAAGATAGATGTTGGTGGTGTGATAATAAATGATGTGCCTACTTTTAGAGTAGATCATATGCCTTATGGTGGTATAAAAAATTCTGGTTTGGGAAGAGAAGGTGTGAGATATTCTTTATACGAAATGATGGAACCGAAGTTGCTTGTGAAAGATATTTTATAATATTTAAAGATGAAATCTTGTTTTTGTTTAATTTTACGATAATTTTTTATTAAGAAAAATGTTTTATGAAAAAGAAATTTAGGTGGACCATACGTAACAGAATGTTATTTGCATTTATTGCGTTTATTATTTTTGCTTTGGTTTTTTATTTGATATTTGAAGAACGTAGGACAAAATTAGGAAAGCAAAATAATATATTTTCAAAAGTAATTATTCCAAGTTATGACTACTTGAAGGAATATTATAATTTGATTAATTATTCGGTACTTACTACCAAAAATATAGTTGCTTATACTGAAATAAATAAAGATGTTTCTAATAATAAAGAGTTATTGTATTTGTCAAAATTAAATAATGATGTAATACCATCTGTGGAAGATACTTTGGTAAAGTTAAGTAATAGTTGGAATGATACTTTACATGGAAAACTTGTAAGTATAATAAATATTACACATAAATTGTTACAAAAAGAATCTAATATTATATCAAAAATAGGTAATTCTCCTGATAGTACTTTGTTAGCTGATTTGAAAAATCAAATATTTGATAATGAGGATATCGATATTATAGCGAATAATACTTTGAGAAAGATAAATGCAATTAAGACAGTTTTTGTAAAACAAAGAGCAAATGGTGTAAAGACTATTACAGGTGTGATAGCCGGTACCAAGAAGATAATAGTTATTCTTATAATATTTGTACTTTTTGCTGTGCTTGTTACTTCTTATTATACTTACAGGTCTATTATTGTTCCAATTAAGAGGTTAAGTGCAATAATAGAAGATATGTCGGTTGGTCGTTATCCTGATAAAAATGTTAAAGCTCCTAATGATGAGGTTGGGGATATGATAATAGCTCTAAATAAATTGGTTATTAATTTGAAGCAAACAGCGAAATTTGCAATTGCAGTAGGAGAAAAGGATTTTGATAGAATAGATTTTAAGCCATTGAGTGAAGAAGATGAATTAGGGAAAGCAATTGTTAGAATGAAAGAAAATTTGAAAAAAGCGGAAGAAGAGGAAATGTTGAGAAAAGAGGAAGAAAAGCAAAGACGCTGGATATCTGAGGGATTAGCAAAGTTTGCTGAGTTGCTAAGGCAAAATAATGACGATTTGGTTAAATTGGCTGATAATATAGTGTTTGAGTTGGTTCATTATGTGGGGGCGGAAATGGGAGCGTTGTATTTATATAAAGATGATGACAAAGAAAATCCTGTGTTGGAATTAATATCGGCGTATGCTTATGATAGAAAGAAGTATATAAATAAAACTATTATTTTAGGGGAGGGGTTAGTTGGAACTTGTGCTTTGGAAAAAGAGAAAATTTATCTTACCGATATTCCCGAAGATTATGTAAACATACAAAGTGGACTTGGAGAAGCAAAACCGAGAAGTGTGTTGTTAGTGCCATTGAAACTTAATGAAGAGATATATGGTGTAATGGAACTTGCAAGTTTTGAAGAATTACCATGGTATAAGATTGAATTTATAGAGAAGGTTTCTGAAAGCATAGCGGCTACATTGTATGCTGTGAATATGAATGAAAAGACAAAAACATTGTTGGAACAATCACAGCAGCTTACCGAAGAACTTACTACCCAAGGTGAAGAAATGCGTCAGAATATGGAAGAGCTTGAAGCTACTCAGGAGGAGATGGAACACCAAAAAACTGAAATGGAGCGAATACTGAAAGCTATTAGAAAAGCAGTGTTGTATGCGGAATTTGATAATAACGGTATTTTGCGTAATGTTAGTAAAAGGTTAATTTCTTTATTAGGCTTGAAAGATGATAATGTTATTTCTTATAGTTTGAAAGATTTTGTTGATGAGGATTATTTTGAGATATTGGAAAGAGTGCAAATGGGAAATGTGGTAGAAAAAGAAATAACTATTAATGATATTGATTTTGTTTATACTTTTTCTCCTGTGATGGACGATAATGGTGAATTGAAAAAGATAATAGCTATTGCCGAGAGAAAGTCTTAACTTTTATAACAAATAGTGTTCTAAATGTTTTTTGCATAAGGATTTACAAAATGTTTTGCAATCTGTGATAAATAGAACTTTTTGTTTTTTGCCTATTTTGAAAATTAAATAAACAATCACAGTATTCAATAGTTGTATTAAAAATTATTTAAGATAGGAATGTGCTAAATAAATATAAAATAAATGAGTGTAGAAACTTGAAAATAAATGTATGGAACTAAAAGAGACTTCCATTTATTTTTGCCAAATAGTACATAAAAAACATAAATAAAGAAAAACAATACAATAAAAATAGCTAACCAATCTTGTCCCGGATAATGTAAAACAGAAAATAATGCTAACGAATAACATAATATTTTGTAATAAGCTCTAAAAATACGTTCTCCTAATCTTATTTCTTTCTTTTTGAGTTCCACTGCAATCAATAACGGGAAAAATATAAATATTGTTCCGAATAAAAGTAAGATTTTTATGTAAGGTATTTGTTGTGAAACCAATACGGATAAAGAAATAAAAATTATTGCTAAAACCAATTCTTTTTTCATGCCTTTATTGTTATAAGTGTATGTAATACAAGATTATAATTAAATATTATAACTAATATATGTCTCATAAAAAAGGGCTATCCCTTTTTAGAGATAGCCCCTTTTATAAAAACTCTATGGATTAAAAATCCAAATTATACTAAACCTTGATCTAACATAGCATCAGCTACTTTTACGAAACCTCCGATGTTAGCTCCGTCAACATAGTTTACATAACCGTCATCTTTTGTTCCGTATTTAACACAAGTAGCATGGATATTCTTCATAATGTTATGAAGTTTTTCATCCACTTCTTCTCTTGTCCATTGTAATCTGATTGAGTTTTGGCTCATTTCAAGACCTGATACTGCAACACCACCTGCATTTGCAGCTTTACCAGGACCATAAAGTATTTTGTTATTCAAGAATACTTCAATAGCTTCTGGTGTAGATGGCATATTTGCACCTTCAGCAACACATAATAAACCATTATTTACCAAGTTTTTAGCTTCGTCACCATTCAATTCATTTTGAGTAGCACATGGTAATGCAACAATGTTTCCACTAACTTCAGATGCAATAGCCCAAGGTCTTTGTCCTTCAAAGTATTTAGCTGTTGGGTATTTGTTTACATATTCTTTGATACGACCTCTCTTAACATTCTTCAATTCCATTACGAATGCTAATTTTTCAGCGTCTATTCCGTCAGGATCATAAATGAATCCGTTAGAATCGGACAATGTAACTACTTTACCACCCAATTGAGTAGCTTTTTCTGTTGCATATTGAGCTACATTACCACTACCTGATATCAATACTGTTTTACCTTCGAAGCTGTCATTTTTAGTATTTAACATTTCTTGTGCAAAATATACTGCACCGTAACCTGTAGCTTCTGGTCTAATTAATGAACCACCCCAGTTCAAACCTTTACCGGTAAGAACACCTGTAAATTCATTTCTGATTCTTTTGTATTGTCCATATAAGAAACCAATTTCTCTTCCACCAACACCTATATCACCGGCAGGAACATCAGTGTCAGGACCAATGTGTCTTTGCAATTCTGTCATGAAGCTTTGGCAAAAACGCATAACTTCATTGTCAGATTTTCCTTTTGGGTCAAAATCAGAACCACCTTTGCCACCACCCA
>CAYQWX010000079.1:0-7392 GCA_964421355.1 uncultured Bacteroidales bacterium | reverse complement strand
TTTTATAATCCGAGTTATTATTTAATTACTTTTGCACTGTAATCATCATTACAGCAGAACAATTATGGAGAAAATTTTGATAATAGACTTTGGGTCGCAATATACACAATTGATAGCCAGAAAGATAAGAGAATTGAATGTATATTGTGAGATTTATCCGTATAATAATTTCCCTGAGATAACAAGTGATATAAAAGGTGTGGTATTGTCGGGAAGTCCATTTTCAGTAAGAGACGATAATGCTCCTGATATAGATTTTGAAAAAATAAAAATGGGGGAATTGCCTGTATTGGGAATTTGTTTTGGTGCACAGCTTATTACACAAAAAAGGGGAGGCACGGTAGAGCCATCTAAATTTAGAGAATACGGAAGGGCTAAATTGATAATATCAGATAACAAAGATTCTATATTCAGCGGAATAAATAATTATTCTCAAGTATGGATGTCCCATGCGGATTCTATTGTTAAGCTTGCAAACGGAGCAAAGGTGATTGCTAAAACAGAAAGTATTCCTGTAGCAGCATTTAAGATGGATAACGGTTATACATACGGATTACAATTTCACCCTGAAGTATTTCATTCGGAAGAAGGACAAAAAATATTAAAAAACTTTGTTGTAGATATTTGTGGAGTAAGACAAGACTGGACACCACAATCTTTTGTAGAATCAACTGTGAAAGACCTTAAAGAGCAATTAGGTAATGATAAAGTAGTGTTAGGATTGTCAGGGGGAGTAGATTCTTCTGTAGCAGCAGTATTGTTGCACAAAGCTATCGGTAAAAATCTATACTGCATATTTGTAGATACAGGATTGCTTCGTAAAAATGAATTTGAAGAAGTATTGCATTCATATAAAGATATGGGGCTCAATGTAGTAGGAGTAGATGTATCGGAGCAATTTTTATCGAAGTTGGAAGGAGTGAAAGAGCCTGAAGAAAAACGTAAAATAATTGGTGCTACATTTATTGAAGTATTTGAGAAAGAAGCTAAAAAAATAGAAAATGTTAAATGGCTTGCTCAAGGTACAATTTATCCTGATATAATAGAATCCATATCGGTTAGTGGTCCTTCTGTTACAATAAAATCTCATCACAATGTTGGAGGGCTTCCTGAAAAAATGAACTTAAAAGTTGTGGAACCTTTAAGATTACTCTTCAAAGATGAAGTGCGTAGAGTAGGAAGGGCGATAAATGTGCCCGATAATATTTTGATGCGTCATCCTTTTCCCGGTCCAGGATTAGCAATAAGAATAATAGGAGAAATTACGAGGGAACGGGTAAAGTTATTGCAGGAAGCCGATTATATTTTTATAACAGCTCTTAAAGAATTTAGATTATATAATGATGTGTGGCAAGCTGCTACTATATTGCTACCAATAAAAAGTGTTGGAGTAATGGGAGATGAACGCACTTATGAAAATGTAGTTGCTCTTCGTGCGGTTAATTCTACCGATGGCATGACCGCCGATTGGTCAAGATTACCTTATGATTTCTTAGCAGAAGTTTCCAATAGAATAATAAATAGAGTGAAAGGAATAAACAGGGTAGTATATGATATAAGTTCCAAACCTCCTGCTACTATTGAGTGGGAATGATTTTTTGGTGTTTATTTTTTTAGTATCCAATCAATGGCTTCGGAAGTATTATCATCAAATGTTTTGAAATGTATTTCATGTTCATTGAAGCTTGTTGCTAATTGGTCTAAATAATGTTTTTTGAATGTATCGTGGTCCAATATGACTGCTACACATTTAATTCCATATTCTTTTGCCTGAGGTATAATGTCTTTTGTTAGCCAAGCTTTGTTTGCTTGTGCTACTATACCGATTTTTCGCATATCGGTAATTAGTTTAACTATGTTATATTTTTTTATTGCTTCTAGTCCTTTGAGAAAAACTTCTTTATGTTCTTCGTTGGTAGGATGGCGTAGCCACTTAACAATAAGTAGATTGATATGTGGCTCGTATGTTATTTTACAAAAATCCGCATCAAAAATAATTTCATGTTCCATTAGTTATTTTTTAAAAAAGGATTAAAAGTATAAATGATTTTAGTTTGGTTTACTTAAAATCCAATTTAAAGCTTCTTCCAGATTGTTGTCAAATATTTTGAATTCCATACCTACTTGCTCAGAAGTAGATTTTATTTTTGTTAAATAATATTTTTTGAACGCATCATGGTCTAATACCGATGCTACATATTTTAGTCCTCCTTGTACTGCTTCAGGAATAGCAACAGTTTCCAGCCATTTTTTACTTGACGGTGACACTACACCTTCTTTCCTTGTATCTGTAATAAGTTTTGGTATTTTATATTTTTTTATTGCTTCTACTCTTTTTGTAAAAGCGTATTTATACTCTTCCGGAGATGGATGTTTTAACCAAGTAAGAGTCATTAGATTAATGTCTTTTTCATATACAATTTTGCAATAATCTTCATTTAATATCATTTCCATTATATGGAATTTAAATTATATAAAACAAAAATATATCTTATAATGTTAATAACCTATTTTTTTTGACTAATGGTATGTTTTCTTTTATAAAAGATGGATGTTAAAATGATTTTTAGGATGAAACTGTTCCATTGATTAGCAATTTATCCCAATTTTTAGTTTGACCTAAAAGTAATAAAAATTCAAGACTGCAAATAAATTCCCTGTTTTTGACAATGTTTCGCTACGCAGGATAAAAGAACTCACACCTTTTACAAGGTGCTCAAACAGCTTTTATCCTTATAGCTCCGCTCAACATAAAAACTTACGGAATTTATTTGAGGTCAAAAACGCTTAGTATGCACTGTGCAAGAATAGCACTTGTGCCTCACGATTTTTTCACAATAAAAAACTATAACAAGGTTTTATTTTTTTATTTCACATGCAAATAACTAAGGTTGCTGTGGCAGTGACGAACCACCCCTAAGGGAGCTTTCCCAGAATACCACCGCTTTATCTTTTTTTAATTACATTTGCTTTGATTTATTCTTTAATTTTACGGCAATTATTCATTTTGCCAACTAATGAAACGAATTATTTTTTTCATAATTGTATTTATTAATATTTTTTTCATTTCTTATGGTCAAGATACAAGCAGGTACAGTAAGATTTTATTTTTTGATGGTATAGAAGCAGAAGGAGGTTACGGATTTATAATGCCACACCATAAATATATGTTCTATCTGTTAGGTGGTCATATTCCTTCTTTTACATTACAATTTACCAAAAAACTAAATGGATACAAATATTGGCATAAGTTATATAAATATCCTGATATGGGACTGGGATTATATTATGCCGATTTGGCAAATCCTCAATGGTTAGGAAGAGTATATGCCATATTTGGTAAAATGAAAATGCAAGTTATCCACTTTAGACATTTTTATTATGATTTAAATGCAGGCATAGCATATCTTACAAAAGTATTTGATTATCAAAACAATTATTATAATACAGTAATTGGTACACATATTAATTTCTTTTTCAAATCTGGTTTTAACTATTATTTCTCATTATCCAACAATATAGATATGTATATGAACATGCATCTTGTACATTATTCTAATGGTAATTTCAGAGAGCCAAATGCAGGATTTAATGTAATCAGTATAGGAACAGGTATAAGGTATAATTATAAAACCCCAACAATACAACCAAGTCCATCTTTGCCTAAGCTGAAAAAGAATAACATGGAAATTTTATTTGCAGGAGGTGTTAAAGGAATACCTCAAGATGTTTTCAATTCTTATTCTGTGTTCACTTCTTCAGTAAATTATTTGAGGAAATTTGATTACTGCAATTCCATTAATGTAGGAACAGATTTAATTATTGATAATTCTATAAAATACTTTTATTTATTTAAAGGACTTTCTTATGAAGTAAAAGACAAGTATAAAGCGGGGTTCCATATAGGATACGAACCTTTTTGGGGCAATACCTCAATTACTATACAATGGGGAGTATATATATATGACCCCACTCACCTTAGAGGAATATTTTACCATAGAGCAGGCATTAAATATAGAATGAATCACTTTATAGTCAGCACATCAATAGTGTCTCATTTTTTTAGTGCCTATGTATTAGAGTGGAAAGTAGGATATTCTTTATAATAAAAAAGGAGGCTTTTGCCTCCTTTTTATATATCCATATTTGTTAATTATTTCTTGAATCTTGCCTTTGTTTTAGCTGTAAACCAACATTTTATTTCATAAGTATCTCCTTCTTTTACTCCGTGGAAGAACGCATCTTCTTTGTCTGGGAAATACATACTATATTTACCTATCAATTTATTTGCTTTTTCTGCTATAGAAGGATCTACACTTTTTGCTTTTATAAACATATCTACTGCTGCCCAAAATACAGTTTGTTGTTCAAATTTATCTTTCCCACAATCTTTGGAACTGCTTGCATACAATGAACCTATAAGAATGTATGGATCACCCCATTTGGGATTAAGTGCAATAGCCTTGTTTGCATAATTTAATGCCTCGGCTTTTCTACCTAATTTAGTACCAAGTATGGTAGCAAGTTCAAAATAATATTTCGGTTTGTCTTCACTGCTATCGCTTGCAAGTTTTATTGCTTCTTTGAAATACTCTACTGATTCGGCATATTTATTTTGTTTAACCAAAATCTTAGCAATGCTATATGCAGATGTTTGGGTAGGTTTAATCTCATACTGAGCTTGAGCAAGTTTTACGAACAAGTCGCTTTCGGTACACCCTACCTTATACAACATTCTCAAAGCATTTTTCAAGAATACCGTATCTTTTTTATGTTCTTCAAATTTAGCACCGTAAATGTTTTGTAATGTTTCACAATTGGCAACATCACTTTTTGTAAATAAAAGTTCTGTTTTTTGTGATAAATCTTTAGTTATTTTCACATTTTTATCTATCCATTTTATTTTTCTAAGTAATCTATTTTTCTTTTTAGGATTTGTTTCTGCATCTGCAAGTTTTTGCAAACTGTCTTTCTTAGCTGGAGCAGTATTTATTACATAGTCATATACTTCCATTGCAGAATTAAAGTCATTGATAACTTGTTCTTTTGTAATTTTCTTGTTTGCATACATTTGCAATGATGCTCTAAATAATATAAACATCGTAGGAGTAAGAGTTTTTTCTTTTAGTTTTTCATAGGATTGTTTACAAAAATTGTATGCTTCTTCGTATCTACTTTTGTCAAAGGTATATAAATCTACTCCTTTCTTTCCCAAATTTTCTGCTTCGTGGTCAAAATATTTTATTCTTTGGTCATATATCCACATCAAAGTATCTACATATTTTTGACGAAGGTCTTTGTTGTCTTTATTCTTTTTTATTAAATACCTATATATTCTTGCACCGTCTATGTATAAGTTTTTTGTTGATTTTGGACACAATTGCATTGTTTTTCTCCAAGCAGGTAAAGCATCTTCATAATTTTTTTGCTTTACAAATTCTCTATACACAGACAAATTCATTTTACATTGGTCAGGGTTACTTCCCCAACGATCGTCTGTTTGTTGTGCTTGTGAAAATATTGCACTACTGCTAAACACAAGCATTGCGACAACTGCCAATAATTTTTTTACTCTTTTCATAATCCTTCCTTTTTTCTTTTATTGTATTTTAGATTTTATGAACCAAATTTCATGCAAGTTCATTCCAACCCGCAAAGTTATATAATATTGTTCTATCAAGTTGTTTGCCAAAGTCCCCATTTTTCCAAAATCCAATGCAAGATTTACCGATTGCTTTATTTTTCGCAAGGGGAAAGTTGCACCAATTGTTATTCCTGTTTTTTTAATAGATTCCCCATTAATATATAAATTGGTATTATCCATATAAAGTCCTGCACGGTAAGACATTTTTTTATAATACTCCGAAAGAGTATTGTGTGTCGGAGTATATTCTCCTCCAATATGTATAGAAGAACTATTTTTCATATTTTGTTTTTGTCCTACATTTGTGTCTTTCCATTTTTCTAATGAGTAATCAATAGCAAATAGACATTGATTATTTTTATAGGATAGCCCCAAGCCTATTTTTTCCGGAATATCCGTTGTATAATTTGGATTTTCCATATAATCAATAGTATCCATGCGATTGTATTCCAGATAAATAACTTTGGAGTTTAGCAATGTGTATTTGCCTTTAAGAGTTTGTTTGGGAGAATATATAGCTCCTACTGACAACAATGATTTTCCTAAATTTATTTTATACAAAGCTCCAAAATCAAAACAAAAGTCGGAAATATTTTTCTGTATGCGTTGTGCCGTGTTAAAATAATCCTCTCCTGCAGGCAATACCACAGAATTATAATTAAGCATGTATCCAAATATGTAACTTGCATTTACTCCTAAAAATAGTTTGTCTTTTATGGAAAAACTATTTCCCCAATAAACTTTGTTTGTTCCTCCCGTTCCGTTTAAATAATTATCTATATTTCCTATTTGTGGATTAGTTGTTGTAAATTTTATTTTATAATCAGTTGATGTATATGGCAATAATCCCAAAGAAGTATTCCACCATTTGAAAAAGCGGAATGCCACACTCATATAATTTAGATTACCTCCAAAATTTTGTTGTGATGATGTAGTACTTTTTAAAGAATATCCTTTGGCTATAAAAGCAAAATTAAAAGTAAAATCTAATGAGTCTCTACGATATGATGCCGGATTTATAGGATTTATGTGCAGAGAGTCTTGTAATGCTATTGAAGCATATCCCATTGCAGACGAATAAACATCTCCTTGATAAGCCGATTCTCCTAATCCATAAAAAGAATAAGGAGAAGAAGATATTTGTGCCGCAACTAATAGCGGTAACATAAATATACTAAAAAGTATTGGTTTCAATAAGTTTTTTGGTGCCATACAATACTAAATTTGGATTTACAAAAGTGGTATAATTTATTGAATTATGCAAATAATCACACAATCCACCTGTAATAATAGTTACTAAACTTGGATATTTGTCTTGATATTTTCTGATATATCCTTCTATTTCAAACATTATGCCCTGCACTACTCCATTGTTTACAGCATTTTCTGTATTTATACCCCACTCTGTAATATTAGGATTAAAAGATACCAATGGCAATGCACTAGTAAACATATCTAATGCCATGTAACGCATATTGACTCCTGGTGCAATATTCCCTCCCTTATGAATACCTTCGGCAGTAAGTAAGTCATAAGTAATTGCTGTTCCTGCATCTATTACCAATATATTTTGATTTGGATACATGTAATATGCAGCAGTTAGTGCAGCAATTCTATCATTCCCCAAAGCATATAATGGTTGATATTCCGTTTTGAAAGGAATTGGCAATTTATAATTTACCATAACTATTTTCGTCTGGTAATTAGTAAGTTTATTTATTTGAGCTCGTATTGTTCCATAATTTTGT
>CAYQWX010000078.1:0-7691 GCA_964421355.1 uncultured Bacteroidales bacterium | reverse complement strand
TATTTCAAACACTTATACTATGCAAATATAAACAATTATTTTTATTTACAAAACATCTATTTTTTATTTTTATATTTGTAAAAAATATCAACTTAAAAACAAGTATAATTACGTATAAATGAAAATATTACTTCATATAATAACAATAATAATATTTTTCAACATTACAAATAATAAAGTATTTTCACAAATAATTAGTAATGACACCCAAACAATAAATACTATTGCCAATTTACCCAAGCAACCCTCCATAATACTAAAAACCAATCCACTAACGCCTTTGATAGGTCCGATATTCTATACATCTGAGTACAGATTAACCGCAGAAATACCAGTAAGGATAAATGAAGGCATGCAACTGTCTTTATCATACCTCGGTAAAAATTTACTTATAAGGTTGCTGGAGCAAGATACAACTATGTATGGAGTAAAAATAAAAAAAGGACATTTTATAATATCGGGAGTACGTTTTCAATTTACCTACAAAAGATATATTTTGCAAAAATTATTTGGTAAAGACCCCTACGGCATGTATGTTGCCATACATTATTCTTATTCTTGGGCAAAATTCACTATTCCGTATTACAACATATACAGGCAATATATATTTGCTGCATACGAAAATTACGACATAATAGGAGGATACCAATTCACCATGTTTAATATCCCTCTTGCTGTAGATTTGTTTGCAGGATTTGGATATAAAAATAACTCTTATAGCGTCTATTACAACAATCAAGGACAACAACTAAATATTCCCAAAGAACTCACACCATACCTAAATATACCTATAAAAATTGTTATCGGATTCAACATTGGCTATGCGTTTGGAATGAATAAAGAATAATATAAATTCAATTAGTAAATGCAACATTTAAGTTATTTAATTAACATTTTTATTTGGGGTTAGAGAAATTCTCTTTGTGAAATGGAGCAAAGAGAACCGAGGGAATCAAACCTTAGTTCTCCCTACTCCGTAGCAAATGCTAACTTTGTTTAATTAAAAATAACATTAAAATAAAGCATTTAACTAAAGGACAAAGGTATCAAATAAAAGCATACCTTGACTGCAATAAGACAATAACTTTTATTGCACAAGCATTGTGAATGTAAGCAAATTAATCAATCATAGTAAAGGCTCTTAATACAACTGATTACTTTACTTGCCCATACAGTTCTTGGGAAAAAGGGCAAATTGAATATACAAACAAACTGTTTAGACAATATATACGGTTGTAAAAAACCAATGACAAAAGAGGCGTTAAAATGAAAAACTATTTGAGTATGCCGAAAGGCATACGAGTTTATTTTCATTAGCCTCTGAGGAATATGGTTTAGACCGTTTTTTGTCAGACTAGATTTTTTTGCTACTTTTTTCATCAATGGAAAAAAGTAGATGTCCCTTTGGGGCAAGCCAAAAGTAAAGATAAATCATTTGATAAGCAAAATAAATTTTTAAAATATATTTATAAACTTATAAAAGGTAATGTTTCATTTGATAGTTGAATATAACTAGGAAATATTTTAGACACTATTGAATTTAATTTTCTATTTTTGTATAAAATTATACCATAAAAAAAATCCCCCAAATGAACCTATACGAAGATTTAATAAAAGCTATAGAAACCAATAACATTAAAAAGGTACAAGAAATCATTGCCGAAAACAAAAAGATAAAAATTGACATTAAGATTCAAAGAGGTAACACTCCTCTACTTATTGCCGTAAAAAAAGGTCATTATGAAATTACAAAATTTATATTGGGAAACGGTGCCGATATAAATAAAAAAGATCGAAACAAAAACACTCCTCTCCATGAAGCAGTTAAAAGCAAGAATATTCGAATGACAACCTTATTGCTTGAAAATAAAGCGTGTGCAAACGCAAGAGATAATGCAGGAGATACTCCTTTACACAAAATAGCAAGAATGGGAGGTAACATAAGTATATCCCGAATGCTTATATCACATGGAGCTGATATAAACATTCAGAACAAAGAAGGCGATACACCTTTGCAAATTGCTTCTCGAAAAGGATTTTTGAGTTTTGTAAACTTTTTGTTGGAACAAGGAGCCCGTGTCAATATCCCCAATAACTATGGCATGCTTCCTTTACACATGGCAGCCAAACACGGTCATACGGAAATAATAAAGCTACTACTTCAATACGGTTCGAAAATAAATGAGAAAGATCGTTTTGAGAGTACCCCGCTAAACAAAGCCATTAAGAACAAAAATTTTGAAACGGCAAAAATATTAATAGAAAGTGGAGCCGATGTCAATATTCCAAACATTGAAGAGAAAATCCCTCTGCATTGGGCATCCATGTATGGAGATGTGGAAACGGTAGCTCTATTGCTGAAACGAGGAAGTCAAATCAATGCCAAAAACAAAGAAGGCGATACGCCACTACATAAAGCCGCATGGGGTTATCACATGAGCAAAGAAAAAAGTTATATTGAAATTGCCGACCTTCTCATAAAACATGGAGCAGATATCAACACTAGAAACAAGGAAGGAGAAACACCTTTACACAAATCCTATGATAATGCAGAAATGATAAAACTTCTGCTAAAACACGGTGCAGATATAAATGCCCAAGATAAATACGGCAATACAGTTTTACATCATGTGTGTAGCTTTAATAAAGACGTTATAAGACTTCTCTTAAAATTTGGAGCTAAGAGAAACATAAAAAACCACAAGGGAATTACTCCGTTAGAAAATCGAGAATAAATTGTGAAACGTATTTTTTATTAATTTTAAGAAGACCATAAAACAAAGATTTTGAATAATACTTTAATCTAACTAATTACATTTATTTTCATATATCTTTCAAGCTATAAGCATACACTTGATTACCTGTAAACACTATAAAAACTTTTTATCTTTTGTTTCAATCTTTTTGAATATCTTTGCACTCAAATTTATCATTACAATATTATTCAGATAAAATGAAAAGAACGGAAATAAAAGAAATCTTACAATCAACACCTATTGGAAAACAAATCAATGTAAAAGGTTGGGTAAGAACTAGAAGAGGAAGTAAAAATGTAGCATTTATCACACTTAACGATGGTAGCACAATAAACAATCTGCAAGTAGTAGTGGAAGCAGATAATCCAGATTTCAACATAACTGACAACATATATAGTGGCACTGCCCTTTCAATAGACGGAGAAGTTGTAGAATCACTTGGAAGTAAGCAACGAGTAGAACTTAAAGCCAACAAAATAGAAATATTAGGCAATGTAGATCCTGATAAATATCCTCTGCAACCCAAAAAACACTCTTTGGAATTTTTAAGAGAAATAGCACATTTACGATTTAGAACAAACACTTTTAATGCAGTATTCCGCATAAGACATGGTGTTGCCTATGCTATACACCACTTTTTCCACACACACGGCTTTTATTATATACACACTCCCATTATCACAGGTAGTGATGCCGAAGGAGCAGGTGCAATGTTTCAAACAACCACATTAGACTTAAATAATGTTCCTAAAACAGATGACAACAAGGTAGATTATTCAAAAGACTTTTTCGGTAAAAAAACAAACCTAACCGTATCAGGACAATTAGAAGCGGAACTTGCCGCCCTTGCTCTTGGTAAAGTATATACATTCGGACCAACTTTCAGAGCAGAAAACTCAAATACAACCCGCCATTTGGCAGAATTTTGGATGATAGAACCTGAAATGGCATTTTTTGACATAAACGATGATATGGACCTTGCCGAAGAAATGCTTAAATACCTCGTAAAATATGTTATAGACAACTATCCAGATGAATTAGAGTTTTTAAGAAAACGGTTATTAGATGAGGAGAAAAACAAGAAAAAAGAAGAACGATCACAAGACTTACTGGAAAAACTAAATAGCGTATTAGTCTCTGATTTTGAAAGAATTACATACACAGAAGCATTTGACATATTACGCAACTCCAAACCAAATAAAAAAGGACGTTTTGAATATCCCGTAAAAGAATGGGGAATAGATTTTCAATCGGAACATGAAAAATATCTTGTAGAAAAACACTTCAAAAAACCGGTAATAATTACAGACTACCCCAAAGACATAAAAGCATTTTACATGAAACAAAATGATGATGACAAAACGGTAAAAGCAATGGATGTTCTGTTTCCTGGAATAGGAGAAATAATAGGAGGTTCGCAAAGAGAGGAAAACTTTGATAAGTTATACAGCAGAGTAAAAGAACTTAACATGGACGAAAAAGAACTCTGGTGGTATTTGGATACACGCCGCTTTGGCAGTGTTATACACAGCGGATTTGGACTGGGATTTGAACGACTTATACAATTTGTAACGGGAATGGGCAATATAAGAGATGTTATACCGTTTCCAAGAACACCTAAAAATGCAGAATTTTAATTTTTTATAAAAATAATTAAATTATGGAAAATCAAAAACCACAAGATAAAACACCTATTACAAATAACGACACAGAAAAGAAAGAAACAACTACCAAAAAACAATGTAAAAAAGGTCTGTGGATTTTTTTAACCGTTTTACTACTTATTACAAATGGCATATTAGGGTGGCTATATTATACCTCTCAAAATCAGGTAAAAGTGGTATATGTAGAACTTAACAAAACAAAAAATGAAAAAGAAAATATAAAGAACGAGCTTCAAAAAATGCTTAAAGAATATGACGACCTAAAAACAAACAATACACAACTAAATGCACAAATAGAACAACAAAAACAAAAAATAGAAGAATTATTACAAAATCTGGACAAAGTAAAGAAAAACAGTTATTGGGAAATACACAAATACAAAAAAGAACTGGGAACATTAAGAAAAATACTAAAAAGTTATGTAGTCCAAGTAGATTCTCTAAATACTCTCAACCAAAAGTTAATGAAAGAAAACAAAATAGTTACCACTAAATACAAAACACTTGCAAGTCAAAAAGAAACATTGGAACAAGTAAAATCAGAACTTGAAAAGAAAGTAGATATTGCAAAAACATTGAGAGCTATAAATTTTAACATAAACGGATTAAACAAAAAAGGAAAGCCAACCAAACGGGCAAAAAAAGTAAAGAAAATAGAAATCTGCTTCACAATTACCGAAAACAAAGTAGTAGAACCTGGAAACAAAATAGTGTTCCTGCGTATTGCACGACCCGACGGCTCTATAATAACTCCATCGGAATATACACTATTTGAATATCAAGGCAACAAAATAGCATACACTGCAAAACGGGAAATAGAATACAAAAACAAAGACACAAAAGTTTGTGTCTATTGGACAAATGAAGACAACGAAAGGCTAATGAAAGGAACATATTATGCAGACATTTTTATAAATGGAAAAAATGTAGGAACAAGCACATTCTCTCTTAAATGAAAATAAAAATTGATAGTTTCTTAATAGAACACATTGGAGAAAATAACCTTTTGAGTATCTTAAAAGAGATACCAGACAAAAATATAACACTAAAAATAGGTGTTACTACCAGCAATTCACAATTAGGTTTTATGCGGGCAACATCACCTTCGTCATACATAATAAGGTTACACTACCAACTCCCAACAGGCAAGGTAATAACATATTCAGCATTCCCCTATTTATATAATCACACCTCCGATTTTACACTAAAAGTATTTATACACGAACTTGCACACCTTAACATACACTTAAAATCTATTGCAGAAAAACGCAAAATAAAACCTCACGGAGTAGAATACTACAATGAATACAAAAAATTGATTTATAATCTAAAAGACTTGTTCTCACAAGATTTTTTCCAAAAACTAAACAATTGCTTACAAGAAAAAAATACATATACCACATTCAAAAAATGTTTTTATAAACAATTATCACAAAAAAACAAACTTTATGAAAAACAATAATAACCTATATTGTATAATAATGGCAGGTGGCTCAGGAACACGTTTCTGGCCAATAAGTAGAAAACACAAACCAAAGCAATTTTTAGACATTCTCGGTACTGGTAAAACATTTTTACAAATGACTTACCAACGTTTTGAAACAATAGTGCCAAAAGAAAACTTTTATATTGTAACAAATGATGAATATGTATCTCTGGTAAAAGACCAACTACCGTTTTTGTCCAACGAACAAATACTTGGCGAGCCTATAGGTAGAAACACAGCTCCGTGTATAGAATATGCAAACCAAAAGATAAAAGCCAAAAATCCACAAGCAAACATAATAGTAACACCAGCAGACCACTTAATAATAGAAACAGATAGATTTTTGCAAGATGTTGCAACTGCTATAGGCCATATTTCAAACAACGAAGCTCTGGTTACCCTCGGCATCACCCCTACCCGTCCCAATACAGGCTACGGCTACATACAAATAGATCCTTCTAAACCTATAAACAACTCATTATATAAGGTAAAAACCTTTACGGAAAAACCTAATACCGAAATGGCGGAATTTTTTGTAAAGAGTGGAGAGTTTTTATGGAACTCCGGAATGTTCTTTTGGAACTTACAAACAATAGAAAAAGCCTTTGAAAAATATTTACCAGAAACTCATAATATTTTTGTAAAAAATTTTGACAAAATAAATTCTTCAAAAGAAAAAGAAATAATAAACGAAATATACGACCAAATAAAAAGCATATCAATAGACTATGCCATAATGGAAAAAGCTGATAATGTGAATGTTATCAAATCATCTTTTACTTGGTCAGATCTCGGCACTTGGTTTTCGTTGTATGAAAACAAACCGAAAGATGCTAACAACAATGTAATAAACGCAAATCAAAACATCATTTATGATTTAAAAGACTCATTACTATATACCACTCTTAACGATAAAATTTATGCAATAAAAGGATTTTCCGACATAATACTCGTAGATACACAAGATGCTTTACTTCTAATAAACAAAAACGACGACCAAAGTATAAAACAAATAGTTAACGATATGAAAATAAATGGAAAAGATAAATTTTTATAAAATAATATTTTTAATTGTTAGCTTTCAAATAACAATTGGCATAAATAGCACACAAGCACAAAAAGAACATATTGCTTATGACACAATTATAGGAACAAAAATATATAGAGTAAATGCCAATTACTTGCTTATATCTTACGGAGTAGGTTTTAATTTTAGACAACATAATAGCGAGCAGGCAGGCTCTGTTTTCTATACTTTTCGCATCAAAAATTCATTCTTTAGAGTAGGTTACTCTGTGGTAAGCAGGCATTTTGTATTATCACGCACATTACAAAAAATAAATGATATTGCTGTACTCTACGGCAAACGGATTGAAACAGACAAAGCAAACTTATCATTTTTTATAGGACCATCATTATCTTACGGTACATATTTTTATTACAAAGATCCTATAAGCAGTTTCAAGATATATCACTCTTTTAGCAAACTCGGATTGTATTCCGAATTGGAACTAACCAAAAAAATTTTTTACGACATAGGCATAGGTACATCATTATTTGCCACATTTAACAATGGATACACCAGATATTACACCAAAACATCGCCATTCTACGGAGCAGTTGGCGTAAAACTAAATATATATTTCTCAGGAGCTTATAGAGGCGATTATAGGTAAAAAGTAGTCTCTATATGTATTAAACTAATATATTCCCACAATTATGGAAACATAGTTACTTCCTTGCATTCACTATGTTTTTAATCGGAGCAACTATTCGGTTGAAAAA
>CAYQWX010000077.1:0-7849 GCA_964421355.1 uncultured Bacteroidales bacterium | reverse complement strand
AAGATAAAATAAATAAACACAATTTCATAAAAAACACTTTAACTTTATTAACAGGTACAACTATTTCACAAGCAATTCCTATTCTTATAGCTCCAATATTAACCAGAATATATTCCCCCTCTGACTTTGGAATATTGGCATTATTTGGTTCTATAACCATAATACTTAGCACTATTGCAAACGGAGCTTATGATTTGGCTATAGTTTTACCTAAAAAAGATAATGAAGCTGTAAACATTGCCGCTTTAAGTGCTTTAATTTCTTTTTCTTTTAGCATTTTAATTCTATTGACAGTTATAATTTTCAATTCTGCAATTACCTCTTTATTAAACATAAAAGAAATATCTTATTGGCTATATTTTATTCCCATAAGCATAATAGGCAGGTCGTGGTACAGAATTTTATCATATTACAACACACGAATCAAAAGATATAAAACAATCTCAAAAGCAAATATAATAAAATCAATAGTATTGTCAGGACTACAACTAATTTTAGGTTTACTTGGAATAAAACCAGGAGGATTAGTGTATGGACAAATAATATCTTTTTACTCGGGAGACATCAATATGGCTCAAAATCTATGGAGAAAAAGAAAATTATTTTCGCTAAAAAAAATAAAAAGAATGGCAAAAAGATATAAAGATTTCCCTAAATATAGTATAACTGCCATACTTTCGGATGACTTAACAAACAATCTTATAAATATATTAATTTCAAACCTTTATACAACATATATATTAGGCCTGTTTTCTATGGTAAATAGAGTATTAGGTGTGCCAATCTCTCTTATAGGAGGAACTATTTCACAAGTATATTTTCAAGAAGCAACTCAAAGGAAAAACAATAAGCAAAACCTCACAAAAATTTTCAGTTCTACCATAAAACATACATTCCTAATAAGTTTTCCAATTTTCATTTTATCTTTTTTCATTATAGAAGATGTTTTTGCTTTCGTATTCGGAGAAGAATGGCGAATTGCAGGTTTTTACACCAAAATTTTATTACCGATGTTTTTTATTAAATTTATATCTTCAAATGTTAGTTACACTTTTAGTATATTTGAAAAACAAAAAATATCTTTTGCTTTAAATATTGCAGCCTTAATTATAACACTAATAATAATGTATATAAGCTATTATTTCAAATTTTCATTTATAACACTGTTAATAATAATTAGCATTGTACAATCTATTCGATACCTTATAACATTGCTAATAGAATATAATATAACAAAAAGTTATTTAACAAATGATTGATATGATAAGTCAAAAAGCAAAAGATACCATTATATTTTTTTTATTTTTATTAGGACTCCTATTGCCTCATACTTCATATAATAGTTACTTTTTAATTTTATCCGTTTATGCACTGTTTTTCATAAGACTATTATTTGTATATAAAAATGTATATTTTCAAAAATTTTTAATACCTATATATATACTTTTTTCTATAAACATTTTAATTCAATTATTATTTAATTTCAACACCACCAATTTAGCATATTCTACAATCATTATTATCGGAATGATTATATATCCCCTTCTTTCCAATTTGGAAATAGACATTAAAATAGTCCCGACAATTGCTTTAATATTATCCATTTTATTATTAATTCACCCTGCAATTTTTGGCGTTATTGGAACACCATATCAATTCAAATCATATTTTGCCAATCCTAATTCTTTAGCAGCTGTATATCTATTACTGTTTTTTCTAATAGAACTCACTGGAAGCAAAAACATAAAGCTATTAAACATTATATTTATATTACCTATCTATATACTCACCATAAAAAGTAGAGGATTGTTATTATCTATTATTATTTATTTTATTCTATTAACAACCAGTAAAGTAAAAAAGCTAAATGCTATAATAATAACATTTATAACAATTATTTTATTCCTTCTTTTATTATTTTATGTATTTCCCAACCATAAAATAATATTAACAATAGTAGATTTATTAGATTTACAAAACACTCATATATTCGGGTCAAATTTATTGTATTCTGCAGGAAGAAATATCCTTTGGAAAACAGCCGTCATTAAAAATCCTAATCCTCTATATGGAATAGGATTTGGAGCCTCAAATAATTTTATCTACTCTTTAATAAAAGAAAATCATTCTCCACACAATATTTTTATAAATCTATATCTTGAAGGTGGTTACTTATTTTTATTAACATATATATATGCTACAATTGTATTTTATTTAAAATCAAAAACCAATATAACAAAAGCTTTCATTATAGCAATAAATGTAAGATTGTTCTTTGAAGCTGGCTTCCCCTTTGGTATAAGTCTTCAATCGGCTTTAATATTTTTACCATTTTTCATCGAAAAATTAATATTGAAAAGTTCAAAAGAAAAAAATCACTCTACATCCCACCACCTCGCATCACAAACACAAGAATTAAAACAATAAACAAAATAATATTAAAAACATATCCACCGTTATCCCTGTAAAAAATTAATAAAAACTGAGATATTCTCTTAATCCACATAGGAAGATGTTTGGTTATCCAATTATTCTTTATTTGTCTAAAAACTTCAAAAGTTTTAGACCGCCTTAACCATATAGACATATTGCCATAAAAAAAGCTAAATAATAAAACACCAAAAAACAAAGCAGAAGAGAAAACCATACTGGAATCTATATGAGAAAGATATATAACCCCAATCCACAATATTAACATTGAAACAAACATAAGTAAAAACAATGTCATTGGAATTTTCCACCTATTTGTCTTATTTACATTTATTCCATCACTAAAAAAATTATACACCACATAAGCTACACTTAAACCATAAAAGAACAATACAATAAAACTTATTGCAGGTCTATCAAGCATCACATAATCTGATAAAAATAAACCGGTAACGTCTCCACTAAAAAATATAATGAAAGTAATAAACACCAGTACTCCAATCAAAGGATTTTTATTAAATAAACTTTCTGTTTTAGAAAATTTATCTGTGTCAAATACTTTCACCATATAAACAGATACAAAATACAAAAACAATACAAATGAAAAAGACAGCAAAGTAGCTAAAATACTATATAAGGACACACCTCTGACCAAAAATAATATCAATATCATATCTAATGTTGCAGGAATAAAATTTTTCATAAAAGAATACATAGTATCTGCATCCAGAGATTTAACAATAGAATAAATCATCAAAAAAAGTAAAACAATTTGTAATCCATAACTATCCCAACTCACATTTATCCTACTTAATAACAAAACCTTCATAAACAATAATAGTGGGAAAAATGATATGATAATGCTTTCCAATGATATTTTTTCTAACCAAAAATTCAGTCCCGTAATAGGCAAGCGTAAGAATATACCCAACAACAATAAATACAACTCATATTTGTTGACCACAATATGCTCTAAAACATTGCTTAATGTAGGCAAACTAGTTCCATCAAAATGCAAAAAGAACACAAAAAATATTAATATATCTCCTATAAGAGACAAATATAAATATCTTGTTGCACTACTAATTGATAACTTATCATATCTAACAAATAACAACAAAAGAAAAATCCCAATATTTCCCAATACCATCCAAAACATAAAAGTAGTTATCAATGTGCTTGTCAAAACACCTAAAATTGCACTAAACACAATCCATAAAGAAGGTAGAAGTCCTTTCTGTTTTTTATCTATAATTGCCCAAATAATAAAAGTAAACAAAATGATTGACAAAAATAATTTCACCTCATTAATGACAGGCAATGAATACATTTCCAAAGAAAAAGCTAAAACAGTTATTACTATATGCACCCATTTAGGCAATAATACCGAAGCCAAATATATAGCAACTAACCAGTATAACATAGAATAAGAAACACCCCACATCCCTGCAGCATAATAAATATTAATATAAGAAACAAACAACAATACTAATCCCAATAATATCCATAACCAACTTTTCTTTAGCTTAATATTAAAAGAAGTCTTTATGTAAATAAATTCTTTTGCAAAAACATTCAAGCCAACACCAACCAACAAAATCCATATTACTCCTAATAATATTACCCAACTATACATATTATAAGACATAAGTGCAGTTAAAAAATCTAGAATAGAAAAAAAAGATGAAAAAGGAGGCAACATTAAAATGGAAAATAAAAAAACACCTTCAAACAAATATGTAAACATATCATTCCTTTCTTGTGATACAAAAATTTTCACCAAAGTAAGTCCTATAAAAGAAATGAAAACAGTATAAAAATAAAAACTAAAATCAATATTAAAAGACATAGGAAAATATATCTTCAACCCAACCATAGTAAGACCAATTCCAGATACAGTAGCCATTATAAAAAATACAAAGTTCTTATATTCTTCTTTCACAGAATAAGCAGTAATTATAGACAATAAAGCAGAAAGCACCCCTACTAATCCCACTACTCTATGAAAATATGTTAAATCTGGATGTAAATACAAAAAGTTTTTCATTAAATATAAGCCTCCACCAAAAGTCAGGAAGAAAAATAATGGTAAAAACTCTTTAGATATATGTTTTATCAAAGAATAACTCCATAAGTTAACTACAAAAGGTGAAGCAATAATCAATATTACTAAAAATTCTGTAATTAAATGAAGTTCATATATAAACACATTACCTACTACAATATAAGACAATAGCAAAAAGAAAGTTATGGTAATATAAGCAACTCTACTTATAATCCACACAACAGGATGAAGATTGAAAGTATAAGTCAATAATAAAAAATAAAAACCTATTACCGCCAAAAACCATAATATAACACTCAAGTTAAAAGGAAGAAATAGAGAGACCGATGTTAGAGCATATACCAAATTGTAATAAATAAAACGTGTATTATTACCTGTAAATAATTTCATTTTCTGCACACCAAAAGGCACCAAAGCAGATAAAGACAATAATAAAAGCATTCCTGCTTCATCAAAACCAAATGAAAAATAGTTAGTATCTATTGAAGATATACGAGAAACATAAAATTTATAAATAAAAAATAATGAAATACTCAGACCTAAAACATAGACGGAATAACTAAAGAATCTTTTACCTTTTTCTTTAATATTCACAAAGCCAAATGAAAGCAACACATTGATAATCACCAATAAAGAAAAGCTACTCAAAATAGTCTCCCACATAATAACACATTAAAATTAAATCACACTTAAAGATATATCAAAAAAATCTTTTAACCAAACGATTAAGATAACTTATTCTTATAATCATCGTACCCAAACACCTTAAACAACTCAAAACCACCACCTTTAGTACGCAAACCAATAACAGGATGTTTTACTCCATTAAAAAAAGTAGTTTTCACAGTAGTATAATGCACCATATCACAAAACACAACCATGTCTCCCACATTCAAAGGATTATCAAATCTAAATCCATCTATAAAATCTCCAGCCAAACAACTATTTCCCCCAAACCTATATACATATTTACCATTTTCACTCTCACCTAATACTTTCGGTTTATAAGGCATTTCCAAACAATCAGGCATATGTGCAGTAAAAGACACATTCAGCACCGCTGTTTTTACCCCTCCCCTCTCCACAATGTCTTCCACTTCTGCTAACAGCACACCCGTTTGCCAAACATAAGCTGCACTTGGCTCCATATATATTGTAAGCCACGGATATTTCTCTGCAAACTTATTCAACACTTTTGTAGCATATTCCACATCATAATCTTTATGAGTAATCAAATGCCCTCCTCCTATATTTACCCATTTCAACAGAGGCAAAAACTTCCCAAATTTATTCTCAAAAGCTTCCAATAATTTTTCCAAAGCAAGATGATTAGATTCACACAAAGTATGAAAATGCAACCCCTCTACATAATCAGGCAATCTTTCTGGAAAATATTTGGCAGAAATTCCCAGTCGCGAAGAACTACTCGCAGGATTATACAAATCTGTTTCCACATCGGAATATTCAGGATTTACTCTCAATCCCACAGAAATATTTTCATTAATCTTTTTTACATCATTCACAAAACGGGTTAATTGACCAAGCGAATTAAATGTAATATGAGATGAGAATCTTACCATTTTCTCCAACTCATCATAATGATAAACAGGCGCATACAGATGAATATTGTTAGACAAATAATCATAAGCAAGTTTTGCTTCATTATACGAACTTGCAGAAGCACCATCTATCAAATCTCTAAACAAACCAAATGCTTTCCAATTGGCAAAACCTTTTAATGCCATAAGTAATTGAACTTTTGTCTTTTGCTTAAAATCATTCAATATATTTACATTTCTAATTATTTTTTCTTCTTCCAACACAAAAGCAGGATTAGGTAACTTATCGTATCTTTTCATAAACCAAGTTTTTTAACATATTCACTAAAAAGCCGTATAGCCTTTATTTTATTTTCATCCAATACATAAGAAATCCTTTTTGTCAAATAAAATTTTATATAATCTTCCTTTTCTTTCTCAATATCAAAAAATTTTATAACATCTTGAATTTTATTCATACCTTTTCCCAACGCCTTATTAAAATCGGATAAAAAACTTTCGGATAGAATAGTATCTTTTCTTTTCACCCACACAGCAAACACAAACGGAAGTCCTGTAAACATATACCATTCCTCCGACAAATCATACACATACTTAAACCGCTTATCTAAGTCAAAAGTCCTATCTCCTATCACTACTACACCTGTGCCATCCGACACCTCATTAAAATAATCACGACTTTTTGCTCTCACATATTCAACATTATTCAGTTTCCAATACTCCTTACCAAGCACTTGTACCAACCTCACAGATGTTTCCGATTGGTAATCCAATACAATTTTGTTCAAATATTCTTTTTTTACATTAGAAAACAAACATACCGAATCAACCTTTCCCACACTACCTATACAATAATCGGATATTATCTCCACATCGCCCCTACCAATAAGTTTTCCTATAGGCAACAATGCAACCTCCATTTGCCCATCAAAAAAATATTCCGATAACATTGATGGATAAATATCCACTAATTCTATATTTTGCAAAAACCGTAATCCGTAAAGAAAAGGGAGCACATTGGTATATGAAATTATTCCTACCTTATACATTAAAGCATTTAATTCTTTTTCAAAAACTATGGCAAATATACTTATTACACTCACACAATAAAATAAAAACCTTAAATTAACTTTATGATGTCCAAAATAATTTTCATGACAAAAATTTCACATTCGTTATCAATAAATTAAGATTAATCCCCACTTTTGGCTTACCCCAAAGCAACAAAAAGTCAAGAATGCAAATAAAATGCTTATTGTATGCACCACACAATAATAGCAATTGTGCCTCACGGTTTTTTGCAACCTAAAAAAATTCCGTCAGGATTTTAAGCGGGTAGGCTATCCAAAACGGCGGGGTTGAGTGGGCTACCAAACAAAAGACAACGAAAAACAAATTGCGACCAAGCAGGTAGAAGCATCGTTTTGGAGCGTTTTCTTTGGTTCATTTCTTTGTCGCCACAAAGAAATGAACAAGAAAAAGTTATAAAAACTTTTTTATTATCTTTACTTTTGGTATAACCCAAAAGGTTATCTACTTTTTTCCATTGATGAAAAAAGTAACAAAAAAATCTAGTCTGACAAAAAACGGTCTAAACCATATTCCTCAGAGGCTAATGAAAATAAACTCGTATGCCTTTCGGCATACTCAAACAAATTTTCATTTTAACGCCTCTTTCGTCATTGGTTTTTTACGACCGTGTTTTTGTAGGACAGGTCTTGAAATAAATGCACTGTGCATGAATAGAGTTTGTGCCTCACGGTTTTCTTGGGTTCGTTTCTTTGTCGCCACAAAG
>CAYQWX010000076.1:0-7934 GCA_964421355.1 uncultured Bacteroidales bacterium | reverse complement strand
TTGTTATATTACTTCCTATGGTATCAGCATTTAATTGTATCATTAAATCGCAAGTGCCTGTATTAAGTCCTGCTTCAGCAAAAGGTACATGTAAAAATGTTACCATTGTAGTATCGCTATTTGTACAGTATCCATTTTCTTCATGCCATATAAACGGATATGTTACACTATTTTGGGAAAAGGCAGGGACAGTTGCATAAACATCATTGTGATAAATATCTGGATCAAACAGTGTTCCTCCAGGTCCTTCCCAGTAGTAGGAAATAGCATTTGTATCTGCTACAAGATGAATACCTGTTCCACATACTGTTGTATCTGGACCCGCGTAGGGATTTGGCACTGGATAGAATCCTATTTTAACGGTATTGGAGTTTTCACAAGTTCCATTACTTTCGTACCATACAAATTCGTATAATCCCAGTGCGTCAACTGTAACTTGAGTATGAGGATCTGTATTATCTGCAAAAGTTGCATTTCCAGGTCCTGCTCCTAATTCCCAGTGTCCGGTATTGCCTGATTGTAATTGTGCATTTAAAGTCGTTGTGCTACCACATACGGAAGTATCATTCCCTGCAATTGCTGCAGGTACCGGTAAGAACGAAACATTTATTGAGTAAGAAGTATCACACCCTGTGTATCCTGAATTAAAAGTAAAAGTATAATCTCCATAATTGGTAACATGTACACCTGTTTCTAATGCTGTATTATCATCAAAAATTACATTTCCAGGACCTGTTCCTGACCATGTGCCGTTAAATCCTTGTTCAATTTGTGCTTCCAAAGTGGTAGATAATCCACAAAAACTACTTCCTGTGCTTGGAGATACTATAGATAATGCAGGTTTATAACAACAAGAAGTTGCTGTGTCTGATAATACAACAACAGGTAAAGTTGTATCATAAGAACAACCAAAATCATCTACTACGGTATAAGTAAAATGTTCGGTAGTTTGATCTGGGTGTGGATTATGGTATGTTCCTGCTCCATGTCCTTGTCCGTCATCTGCCAAAACTTCTCCGTTTGAACCTGGACCGGTAAAACTCCAGCTTTGAGAAGATACGGTATTTTGGAAGTTCCATAAATCAGGATATAAAGACGGGTCAAAATCTATATACCAACCAAATACCCAACCGTCATCTATTTCCCAGTTATCACAAATCCTTATAGTCCATGTTCCATTAAGAGGACAACCGACTAGAGCAGACATGTTTTCATAAGAAGCATAAGTATCATTAGGGTCAACAGCATTCCCTTGAGAAACACTTACGGTATGTCCATTACTTGCTGCTTGTGCTAATGTTCCATTGTATGTTGGGTTTGGAGAAATACAGTAAGTAAATGGATTTCCAGGAGAACTACTACCATCATTTGCATCTCCTAAAAATACTCCTCCGCCACCCTGTGCTTCCATTTGCACTTGTGTGCCATTTGGACAAATTATATACATAGTTAAGTCTCCAATGTAAGAGTGTTCTATATTTATACAAATGCCATGAAGTAAATTTATATCGTCTAATACTTGTCCCGGATCGAAATTGTTTACATTGATAGATGTTTCATAGCATACACCATCTCCATCAGGTAAGAATATGGTATCTCCATGGGCAGGAATAACCTCGTTTGTCCATTCTGGATGATGTGATTGCCCATTTAGAGTAACTGTTTGTTCAGGACAAATTGCAGGTGGGTCTAAACTTGTTCCATTGAATGTTGGAGTCATAGATGTTCTAATTCTTACGGTAACATCATTTGTGCTTTGACACCCTTTGTCGTCTGTAATAGTTAAATGAACATTATAACCACCTCCATTAGAGTATGTGTTTGATACTGAGGTAAGATTTGTTCCTGAAGCAGTGTTGCCATCACCAAAACTCCAATCAAAGGTTGAAGTAGCATCAGATTGGGCATAAGTAGTATTTTGATAAACACCTTGAGCATTAAATGTTACTGTTTCACCTTGACAGATATCTATATACATTACAGAGTCTTGTACATAATAATTAGGGTCAGTTGAAGTTATTTGAGCTTCAAGATGTTCGCACATGAAATTACACGATATTGAAGCGGAAAAAGCATCACCACTACCATTCCCTGTATATTCAAAAGTTAAACATCCGGAAGTGTTGGCTTGTGTGGCATTTACAGCCCATGGTGATTGCCATGCATTACACCCTATTTGTGGAGCACTTGTACTATTACCATCGTAAATGCAGAGTGTACCATTATTAATAGAATAACTGTCAAAAGCAATTGTCATATGTGAATTACCATTTGCAATATCATCGGAACACAAGGTAAATACATAAGTTTGTCCTACTGTGTAATTACCCAACTCTAAAGTTCCACTACATGTATTTACTGTTCCTCCGTCCGTAACATGAAATGTTTGAGCATAAGAAGTTGCTGTGGTAAACAACCACATTATGCTAACTAATAATAAAGAATATATGTGCTTTTTCATACTTTAGTTATTTTTTAAAGTTTTTGTATAATTATCGTACATTCTATTTAAATCTTGTAATGAACGAACTATAAGGAGTTTCCCTGTATTGCCAATTTTATAATAAGTAGTTCTGGTTAGATCATTTTTACAGTTGTATAAATACGGATTAAAATCTTTTAATTCTTCTAATGTAATATTTTTAGAATTGTCGGATAATCTTATCAGATCTTTGTGTTCTATAGGTTTGTCTGGCATGTCAATAATATAGCCGAAGTGGTCAGCAAAAAAATTCATTTTTTTTAATTGTTCTGGATTTTCTTTTTGCAGTTTTTCCAAATAAGCTTTGTCATATTTGGCGTATAGCTTTTGGTTGATTTCTACTTGTTGAGCCATTACCGAAAAGCCAAACATTAGAATACTTGCAAATAAAATGATTTTAGTTTTCATAATATATATTTTTTACCTTTGTTTAGACAAAATTAACACAAATTAGTTGCCCAAAAATAGTGTTTTTTTTTTACAATATTGGAAATTTTATTTTTGAAAGTTGAGGTAATGCAATAAAATAAAATAATTTTGCACTTTTTTCGTTTAAGTAACTATTTCAAATTAAAGTATGAAAAATATTAGGATATACATAACAATTATAATACTTGTTATAAGCGTTTTTTACTCTTGTTCTACCAAGAAAAATACTTTTCTAACAAGGACTTATCACAACTTAACAGCACATTATAATCCATATTTTAATGGTAATGATAAATTTAAGACGGCTGTAAAGGCTTTTGAAAAAAATTATAAAGATGATTATACTCAAATAATTCCCGTTTATAAATATCCGGATAAGACACAAGGTCAATCTTTATCTTCTTCTATGGATGTGGTAATAGAGAAAGGAACAAAAGTTATTAAATTCCATTCTATAACTGTGCCTCCAAAACATAAGAAATTAAGTAGAGGACGAAAAAGAAAAAATGTTACAAAAAGAAAAGAGTATAATAATTGGGTGGATGATGCCTATTTATTAATAGGTAAAGCAAAATTTTATAAGTATGATTTAATGGGGGCTTTGCAAACTTTTGATTATGTGCAAACAGAATACAATTATGATAAAATAAAGTATGATGCCTCTCTTTGGAAAGCAAAAACTTTGTCGGCTCAGAAAAAGTATCAAGATGCTGAAAACATATTACTTCTTTTAGATGGAGAAAAAGATTTCCCCAAAAAATTAAAGGCTAATCTTTATGGGACACTTGCAAATAATTACATAAAACAAGGTATGTATAAGCAAGCTATATTGTACTTGAGAAAATCTCTGGATTATGAAAAGAAAAGACAACAAAAGATACGGGATAAATTTATATTAGCACAACTTTATGAGCATTTGGGAAATTATCAAAGTGCATCTAATTTATATGCTTATATAGCAAAAAGTAATGCTCCATATGAAATGCAGTTTGCCGCAGCTATACATCAAGCTACATCGTATGTGTCTCGCAAAGGAAATTTTAAATCTACTATTAAGCAACTTAACAAAATGCTTCGTGACGAGAAAAATAAAGAATACAAAGACCAAATATATTATGCAATTGCTAATGTTTATATTAAAGAACGAGATACGACTAATGCTATAAAGGCATTGAAAAATTCATCTATATACAATAAAAATAATAATTATCAAAAAGCACAAACATTATTATTAATTGCTTCTATTTATTATGATAAACATGATTATAAAAATGCAAAAGTGTATTATGATAGTACTATGATGTTTTTAAATCCTAATTATAAAGATTATGAAGAAATAATGGTGCGAAAAGATAATCTATCTGATCTTATTTCTAACATTGAGACTATACAAAGAGAGGATAGTCTCCAACGATTGGCAAATATGACAGAAAAGGAACGTAACAAAGTGATAAATAAAATAATAAAAGAGGTTAGAAAACAAAAACAAGAAAAACATAAAGAAGAAGTAGAACAACAACAGTATCACATGTATCAGCAGATGCAAAACACATCACAGCCTCGTATGGGTAGTAGTTCCGGTAAATGGTATTTTTACAATCCTGCTATGGTTTCCTTGGGTAAATCTGAATTTAAGCGTATATGGGGTAATAGACCTTTGGAAGATAACTGGCGTAGAAAAAATAAGTCTCCAGCAGGATTTGACGAAAACGATAATCAGGGATTTAATCCTTCCGACTCTTTGGTAAATGGTATTCCGCTGGACGAAACTTCAGAATATTATTTAAAGAATGTGCCTCTTACAGATTCTGCTATGCAGGTATCACTTAAAAAAATGGAAGATGCTTTATTCGAGACAGGTGTAATATATCGTAAGAGGTTTAATGAAATTGATTTATCAATACATTATTTTGAATTATTGTTAAAAAAGTTTCCAAACACTTCATACAAATTGAATACATATTATAATCTTTACCAATTATATTCTTTAAAAAAGAATAATGAAAAAAGTAATTACTACAAATCTCTTATAGCCAAAGATTTTCCAAATAGTGAAATAAATAAAATGATATCAGATCCCAATTATTTATCTAATCAACAAGCTGTAAAAGATTCAATAAAGACACTGTATATGCAAACATATAATTATTTTACTCACAATTTACTAAACAGAACACTGAATAATATTGAAAAGTTTAAACAAAAAAAGACTTCTTATTTAGCACCTAAATTTATGTTGATAGAAGCATTTACTTATGCTAAAAAGGGTGATCTTTCCAAGATGAAATTTACTTTAGAAAAGGTTACTGCACAATATAAAGGAACTACCGAAGATTCTTTGGCTCAATATTATTTGTCATTTATAGAAAATAATGATTCATTATTACAAACATTGAGAGCACAATCATTACTCGCACAAAATACTTCTCAGCAAGAAACAAATTCTACAACTTCTCAATCTGATACATTGGCACAAAATCAATCTCAAAATAATAAATTGCAAGAGGAAGAAATACCCTCCCCTTATAAGTATCTTCCCTCGGAGGCTCATTCTTATTTAGTAATAGTTGATGACGATCCAGAAATAGTAAATAGAATAAAGTTTAATATCATAAATTTTAATGTGGACCATTTCCCTATGTTTGATTTTAATGTAAAAACGGTATTATTTGGAACGGATAAAAAATTAATATCGGTAAATGGACTTAAAGATGCCGATCAAGCATTAAAATATTTCAAATCATTATTGTATTACAAAGTATTTGAAGGTATAGATACTTCTATGTATAAACACTTTATTATATCTACTACCAACTATGCACCTTTTTTCAAGGATAAAGATATAAAAGGATATCAAAAATTCTTTATCAAAAATTACATATTAAAACCAGAAGAACAAAACAAGCAAAAACCTAAAAAAGAATAAGTTATGGAAGATAAACCTGTGATACTATGGATAGATGATGAAATAGATTTATTAAACTCACACATACTTTTTTTAGAAAAACAAAACTATAAAGTACTTACTTCTACCAACGCAACCGATGCCTTGGAATTGTTAAAAGAAAGATTGGTAGATTTGATATTATTAGATGAAAATATGCCTGGAATGAGAGGGTTGGATGCCCTAATGGAAATAAAAAAGATAAGACCTTCTGTACCGGTTATTATGATTACTAAAAGTGAAGAAGAAAGCCTTATGGATGAGGCTATTGGGAAAAATATTTCAGGCTATTTGATAAAACCTGTAAATCCTAAACAAATACTTGTTCAAATAAAAAAACATATAGAAGGAACCCGTATAGTATCTGAACAAACAATAAAACTTTATTTGCAAGATTTCAATAGACTGAATCAACATCTGGTATATGTAAATTCTTTTGAAGAATGGGTGGGAATATACAAAGAGATTACATCGTGGGAAATAAATTTAGAAGCAGTAAATGACAATGTTATAAAAGATAATTTTGAACAATTAAAAAAAGAAGCTAACAGGTCTTTTAGCATTTTTGTAAAAAGAAATTATCAGTCATGGATGCAAGATTTATCTTTTGCTCCTATTATGTCTCAAAATATTTTAGAAAAAAAATTATTTCCCTACCTGTCAGATTCACAGCATACAGTACTTATTCTTATAGATAATTTGAGATACGATCATTGGAAGAGCATATTACCTTTGTTGTCTTCTTTTTACAGGGTAAAGGAAGAAACCTTGTTCTCAGCAATACTTCCAACTACCACACAATATTCCCGTAATGCAATATTCAGTGGTCTTATGCCTTCCGAAATAAAAAAACTTTATCCAGAATATTGGTTTGATGACGACCAAGATGAGCATAAAAATATGTATGAAGAAGAATTGTTGCAGAAACATTTACAACGGCATGGCTTATCTCCCAATTTTTATTTTAGAAAAATATTTAATAATTCGTTTGCAGAGAAGGTAAATAAAGAAATCTCTCAAATAGCTAAAAGTCCTCTGTCTGTGATTATATATAATTTCATAGATATATTGTCTCATGCACAAACAAAAAATCAAATGATAAAAGAATTGGCAAATGATGAAAAATCTTACCGTTCCCTTACTTTGTCATGGTTTAAAACTTCGCCTATTTATGATTTATTAAAAATGTTGGCAGATAGAAAGATAAATGTATTTATTACTACTGACCATGGAAGTATAAAGATTACTAATCCCGTAAAAGTAAAAGGATATAAAGAAACTTCTACAAATTTGCGATACAAACAAGGTAAAGCTCTTACTTACGATAGTAGAGATGTGTTTGAAATAGATGCTCCCGAAAAATGCTTTTTGCCAAAAACTCATGTTTCATCCAGATACATTTTTGCAACTAACAATGATTATTTTGTATATCAAAATAATTTTTCGGAATATGTCAAATTATACAAAAATTCATTCCAGCATGGTGGAATATCAATGGAAGAAATGTTAATACCTTTTGTCTCTCTTATTCCTAAATAGATAAAAATGGAAAATACATATACTGCAAATATCCCTGACGATTTACAAAATATAGCAAAGAATATAATTGAAAAATATATAGATAGTAGAATTTTCTTCTTAAAAGGTAATTTAGGAGCGGGGAAAACAACATTTGTCAAATATTTTGCAAAAGTTTTGGGTGTAAAAGATAATATTACAAGTCCTACATTTGCAATAATAAATGTATATGAAACAAAAGACAACACATCAATATATCACTTTGATTTATACCGCATTAAGCAATTAGATGAACTTTATGAGATAGGTTTTGAAGATTATTTGCTATCAGGTAATTATTGTTTTATCGAATGGCCTGATATTATAGAAGATTTTTTAGATGATGTGGTAGTAATAACCATTGAAGTTAATGGTGATAAACGAATAATAAAAACAAAAAAATATGAAAGTTTTAGCAATAGATTCAGGGAATAGCACTATTAAATCTGCAATATATGAAGGAGATGCTTTGTTATATCATTCATCAAGAGAGTTGTCAGAGTACGAACCTGAAATAGAAAA
>CAYQWX010000075.1:0-7992 GCA_964421355.1 uncultured Bacteroidales bacterium | reverse complement strand
ATATACCCTTTCTAATAGCCATAAGAGCCGCTTTGCTCACATAGGAGGTATGTCCGTCCATATCACTTTTGCAATACCTTGGTACAGTGTAGCCCAATGAACTACTGATTATATCCGCTCCATTCTTATCTGCCCACTCTGCAGCTTTCATCCAAAATAGTTCTTCTTTGAATGGTTCCCTCGTATTATATTCTGTTCGTGCAAGTAAAAACTCGGCATCATGTGCCAATCCTATAGGAATAGTATCATTATACAATCCCGCTATACATGAAAGCACCATTCTACCATGTGAGGAATGAGAATAAGTTATAGTATCTTTACGAATAAAATCATAAGTTTTTATAATTTTTCCCTTTTTAAACAAATGTTTCAGAAAAGGTGATTTATCTGCATTTGTAAACCCCGCATCAATTACTGCAATCCTCAACCCCTTCCCTGAAAGGTGATGATTCTTAAAAAGTTGCCCATGCATTGAATAAATTTGAGATTGAAGCAGATTTTTTATTTTGTTCGTAACATTTACCTCTGTTTGACAAATCACCTGTTCTTCCCCTGTATAATTATAATTCGGTAATTTTTGCACCTTTTTCACAAATGGTAATCGATAAACTTTTTCTATTTGGGAAGACGAAGCATAACACCATAGTGCATTTATCCATCTGAAAGGATAAACAATACTATCAGTCATTCCTGCAACCACATTTACATATTTATTATTAACGGGGTAGTCTGAATAATCAAAAGGTATATGTTGTAGTTGACGTCTTGATATTGCTTTTGAATCAAAAAAACTATACAAATCTATTGAAGTGTCCTTATCCGTAAAATAAATTAAATATTCTTTTGACTGGGCAAAGTCACATACTACAGAAAAGAACAAAGCTGCCGAAATAAATAAAAATCTCATCATTTTTGTTTTTTAATGCTACAAAGGTAATAATATATAAAAGCTCCTTTTATCAAACAAAAACTTTTATTTATCAATTATTTTTACTTTCAGACTTTGAGTATTTATGTATGGGTACTGTTTTTCAAATAGTAATATTTTTCTTTTTAAGTTTTCTACAAATTCTCTATACTCAATAGAGTTTTTAAAAAAAGGTTTGTGCTCCAGTCCTTTCTGTATCTTTTCTATTTGGTGAATAATATTTTTCGTAGTTTGGTTAAAAAAAGTATCACTAAATTTTTCCCAAATATATTCTATTGCAACTTCGTTCAAATGCAACATATCAGGAGCATAAAAACGGTAATCACGAAGTTCGTCCATAACTATCTCATAAGAAGGGAAATAATATGTATTCTCCACTTCCTTTATTATTTTATGTATTGCAAGATGTAATGTAGATTTTGAAATAGTGTTTTCTACTGCACCGTCTTTCCAATGGCGAATAGGACTTACAGTAAATACTATTTTAACATCTCCATTTATTTCTCTTATCTTCGAAATTGCACTTTTAATAAGAAATACTATTTTTTCATATTCCAAGCGAAAACGGTTAAATTTACTTGTAGGTATTTTATGACAATTAGATACTATTTGTTTTGGTTTTTTATATTCATAAACCCAAGCAGTACCAAAAGTGAAAAACATAACTGAAACTTGGCGTATTTTTTCCCGTAACAAACTAAGACTTGTATTTATCTTAGTCAGAGTTTGCTTAGGGATAATATCAGAAAAAGAACTATGGTGGTCAAAGCTAAAATACAACCCATTATGAGTAAATAAATCGGCTTCCGTATAAATTTTATTTGACAATACTATATCTATTTGTTTAGCAATACTTGCAGGATTATACACTGTGCCAAAAGGATTAGTAATAGAAGGGAAAAGGTAGCGGTCAAATTTTTTTCCAATATTTTCAACAAAACAACTTCCCCAAAATATTACGGTATCATTATGGGTAATTTCAAAAGGGATATTAGGCAGGCTGACTTGTGTAAGCAATTGCACCTTATCTTATTTTTTTTAGCTTGTCATTTTCCAACAAATAGATATCAGAAGGTTCTTTATCCTCTTGCTCATTTAAGTCGTTATATTCTACCGTATAATCTACAAGTTGTAGCAATTCGGGAGAAATATCCTTAAATTTTTTTGGGAAAGGTTCTCCCGCTAAATTTGCAGAAGTGGATACAATAGGTTTACCAAACAGATTTATTACTTCTGTCATCAAAGGATGTTTAATTATTCTTATTGCAATACTTCCATCTTTTTCCAAAAGTATATCTGGTAAATTTATTGCTCTGGGATACACAATTGTTGTAGGGTTTTTAAAATCAAGTATTTTTCTCAAACTTCTCACGCTTATATCTTCTACATATTCCCGTAACATATCTATATCTCCTACCAGAATAATCATTGGTTTGTCATAAGGTCGTTGCTTTATATCATAAATACGTTTTATAGCATCCGTATTTGTTGCATCACAACCAATGCCCCAAATAGTATCAGTGGGATATAATATTATCTTGCCTTGATTTAAAGCTTCTACTATTTCAAAAACCTGGTTATTCATTTTTTATTTATATTATTTTTCAATTACCAACCTGATGCAAGTATATCTACAATATGTATAGTTTCTATCGGAATTTGTTGTCTTCGTATATATGATGAAATATTCATTAAACAAGAGCCTTCGGTAGAAGTAATATATTCTGCACCTGTTTCCAATGCCCCTTCTACTTTTTGTTGTGTCATGGCAGAAGATATTCCTTTGAATTTAGCTACAAAAGTGCCTCCAAATCCGCAACATACCTCTGCATTTGCCATTTCCACTAAGTTTAATTCTTTTACATTGGAAAGTAATATACGCGGTTCTTTTTTTATGCCATATTCCCTTAATGCAGAACAGGCATCATGATATGTTACAGTATGGGGGAAACTTGCTCCAAAATCTGTAAAATTTAACTTATTTACTAAAAAATCCGTTATCTCATACATGTTTTTCTTTAGCCTAAGATATTCTTTGTATTCGGGAGTATCTTTTTTGAACAAGCGATGATAATAATTTTTTACAAAAGCAGTACAAGAAGCTCCCGGACTTACTATTGGTCTATCATTAGGAAAATCATTAAAAAATTTAATTGCCAATGCTTTGGTCTCGTCCCAATGCCCACTATTGAAGGATACTTGCCCACAGCAAGTTTGTGCAGGATTGTAATTTACCTTAACTCCTGCTTTTTCCAATAATTTTATTGTATTAAATGCCGTATTTGGATATAACTGGTCAATAAAACAAGGAATAAATAAATCAATTTCCATTTGTTAGAATATTAATTTCCCAATCTTAAAAATTTGTAAGGTGTTTCCTTATCAAAATAAACCTTTTTTGAGAATATAAATTTTTTTACTTTCACATAACCCTTTATTCTAATATTGGCTTTTCGTGAAATTATAGTTTTGAATACTTGTAAATAATTATCTTTTAATGATTTAAAATCAAGATGAAAATCTATAGGATAAGTTTCCGTAGAGTTCTTTAATACCCTGAAATTCTCAGGGTTATTTATTTTTCCAACATAAATATTGTTTGCATATAAATTGGCTTTTACTCTCTGTACTGTAAATGAAAAATTATTAGGATTATTTATTCCTATATCCAAATGAAAATCTATGCCTTTTTTGGTGATATTTTTTGCAGAAACATTTTTTATATTGGTTATTTCCACTTCTTTTACAGTGCAAGAAGATAAAAATAACAAAAAGATAAAGGAGAGACTAAGCAGCCTCTCTTTTTTAGGTAAATATTTCGCTATTGTTGTCATTATTCTTTTTCTAACTCTGATTGAAGCTCGTCAGTAAGTTCAAGGTTGTGATATACATTTTGCACATCATCATTATCTTCAAAATCCTCTATAAGTTGTAATACTTTTTTTGCTTGCTCTACCGGTAATTCTTTTCTGTCCTTAGGAATGTACTCCAACTGTGCACTTTCTATTTCCACATTTAATTCTTCCAATTTCTTTTGCAATTTGCCAAAATCTTCTTTTGCCGCAGTAATAATTACTTTCCCTTCATCATCTATTTCTATATCTTCCGCTCCGGCATCAATTATTTCCAACTCAAATTCATCCATATCGGATATATTATCTTTCTTTACAACAAATACACTTTTTCTATCAAACATAAACGCAACAGACCCTGAAGTTCCCAAGTTTCCTCCACGTTTAGTAAAAATAGCTCTTATTGCTCCAACAGTTCTATTTTTATTATCACTCAAACATTCTACCACTACCGCTATACCATGTGGAGCATAGCCTTCAAACACCATTTCCTGAAGGTCGGTATTTTCTTTGTCGGCTTTGTTTATTGCACGCAGCACATTATCTTTCGGCATATTTGCCGCCTTGGCATTTTGTAAGGCTATTCTCAAACGAGGATTACTTGCTTCGTCAGTTCCCCCTTCTTTTACCGCTACGGTTATTTCTTTTATTATTTTAGAAAATATCTTAGACCTTTTGGCATCTTGTGCCGCTTTTTTGTGTTTAATGGTTGACCACTTATTATGACCTGACATAAAAATGAATTTAGAATAAAATTACCTCACAAAAATACGAAATAATTTTTATTTGCAACTACAAGCTTGAATACAATCAAGTAATCTGTAATAATTGTCTCCATTTAATAAATAATAAATTTGTTTGCCTTTTCGCTCCGTTTTCAATACACCACCTTTACGCAATATACCCAAATGATGTGAGGCTGTAGATTGTTCCATTTTAAGTGTTTTGTATATATCACTTACACAAAATTTGCCTTTTTGACTTATTAGTTCTACCATTTGTATTCTTATAGGATGTCCCAAAGCTTTCATTATTTCAGCAGCTTTGTCCAAATTAATTTTTCTGTCGATTTTAGCTTTCATAATGAGTATTTTTTATTTCAAAATAAGCCGATAATCACAATTTAGCAAATGACAAAAATCAGTTTCATATTTATAGAACAAAATATTTTAATAGCTTAAACTAAAAACTATCGCATCAGATATTTTCAATTTCATATATAGTCTAAAACTTTACATTTTTCTTTTTAGCAATAAAAAATGTTTTACCTTGCTTATTCATTAGTAAAAACCATAATAATATACAATGAAAATTTTTATTATTTGCATAAAGTTTTAATCTAACACTATGTACATATCTGTTTTTGTTGTATATTTCCACTACAAAAAAAATTTACACCCCGCAAACAATACGCTGATAATCAAAATTTTATAAAAATGAAGAAAAAGCACATAATATACATTCTAATAATTATTATTTTGGGAATAATCACAATATATACACTAAATCGTCCACAAACTACAATAAGAAAAGAATTGAGGAACTTTGCAGTGGAAGACACCTCAATAATTGATAAAATATTCTTAACAGACAAAAACAATAGAAAAATATTGCTGGAAAGACAACCCAACGGAGAATGGTTAGTAAATAAAAAATTTTATGCCAGACCAGATGCTATAAATATACTATTGGAAACAATTAAAAATGTAGAAGTAAAATATCCCGTATCCCGTAGTGCCCACAATAATGTAGTAAAGCAATTAGCAGCAAAATCAGTAAAAGTAGAAATATATTCCGGCAACAAATTATTAAAAACATATTATGTGGGAGGTCCTACTCAAGACCATGTGGGAACTTATATGCTTTTAGAAAATTCAACCGTTCCTATGGTAGTATATGTACCAGGCTTTAATGGATATTTAACACCAAGATTTGACACCTATGAAAAAACATGGAGAGCTCCACGCATTTTTCATTATTCTTATCCGGAGATATATGCCGTTTCAGTAATATACCCCAATAAACCACAAAACTCATTTAAAGCAATAAATAACAATAATGTTTACCAACTTATAAGCCTAAGAGACAGCACACCTATTAAAGATTTTGACACATTAGCAATAAAATTATTTATTGGTAAATTCAAAAATGTTAATTATGATGTAGCACTAACTCAAATAAATCCTCATAAGCGGGACTCTATCATACATTCCACACCTAAAGCCATATTTATAGTGGAAGATATTCATCATAAAAAACGAATATTAAAAACATTTCTTAAAGAAACAAATTTTACGGGAGCAAAAAGTCAAATACCTAATCAACCTAAATATGATATTGATAATATGTATGGCTGGTTACCTCAAGATAGTCTATTCGTAATTGTGCAATATTATATTTTTGACAAATTATTAAGAACGCCAGAAGATTTCAAAAAGAAATAAAATTGTATCAAATATTTGTTTTTTCCTTGTGCATATCTTCATTTAAGTTTTTAGTTATCTGTCTAACAACGGTATATTGAGAAAAAAACTCATTGGCAATTACTCTCAAAGCCGTATAAGTAGGAATAGCTAAAAACATACCTAATATCCCCCCCACCTTACCAGCAATTAAAATTACCAAAAAGATTTCTAATGGATGAGCTTTCACACTCTTAGAATAAATAATAGGCTGGAATAAAATATTGTCTATTAACTGAATTACATAATATATCAAAGTCAAATTTATGATGAGAGGTATCATCTCTTTATAAAAATCCATATTTATATATGCCAAATACACATATATCACACTAAAAATATAACCTATTATATTTCCCACATAAGGAATAACATTTATTATTCCACTAAACAAAGAAATAACTAAACTCACCTTAAAATCTATTCCCAAAATAAAAGTAAAACTTAATGTCCTTAATATTGCCAATAACAAAGATTCCAAAGTAACACCAATAAAATATCTGCTCAACAAATGTTGGATTTCTATCAGAGCTTTCAAAAAACGGTCATCATATTTATCAGGAATAAAAAACAATATCATATTGTAAAACAACTTATTGTCGGTAAGAAAGAAATAGGTAATAAAAATAATAGCAAAAAATGCTATAAGAAAACTGCCCAAGGCATCAAATATGGCAGAAAACAAATTGGAGATATCCGACACATCTATAAACTTTTTAACTTGATTTGTCAAATATTCATTTATCTGATTATAATCTATTGATTGTAAGTGATAAGTTTTTAAAGTTTTGTCAAGAGATGATAAAGGCACATTAAGTTTTTCCTGCAAATCATTCAAATTTATATTGGAAAATTGTTCAGCTTGCGAAAAAATAACAGGCAAAGATATTCTTATTGCAAAATAAAATAACCCACCAAAAAGTATTAATACTATTATTGCTCTAACGGATAGAGGTAGTATAAAATTTTTTATTTTTATTTTGCCAAGAAGGTTCATCAACGGTTGCCCTATAAGAGAAATTACTCCAGCAATTAATACATATAATACTATACTACTGAAATACCATAAAAATAATCCCACAGCAATTACTAATACAATGCTGAAAAATATTTTCCAAAAATGATTCATATTCTACCTTTGGTAAAAAGCAAAGATACATAAAAATAATTTTACTACTAAAGTATTAAGAAATTTGATCGCAGATTCATTACTTTTGTGTAAAAAAAATAAACTTTTGTCAAAAAAATACAATCAATATCCTATTTTTATAGTATTTTTAACAGACTAAAACTAAAATTACCATGAAACTAAAAAAATATTTTTTTATAATTTTTCTCTTGTGGGAAAGTGTTGGCTTCTCTCAGAATGTAGGTATTAACTCTTCTGGTTCAGCTCCGGATGCTTCTGCCGGACTGGATGTTAATTTTAGCAGAAAAGGTGTATTGATTCCACGAGTAGATATTTCCGATTTATCCACGGCGGCACCTGTATCTTCTCCGGCTACTTCGCTTGTAGTTTATAACACAAATACCACTACCGGTCCCGGATATTTTTATTGGGACGGGAATCAATGGGTAAAACTATTTGATGCCAATGACGGAAAACCGTGGTTGCTCAGTGGTAATGCAGGTACCACAGCCGGAACAGATTTTTTGGGTACGACCGATGATGTTTCTTTGGATTTCCGCACAAACAACTCCATAAGAATGAGGATTACCAATAGCGGTAATGTGGGAATAGGAACAACAA
>CAYQWX010000074.1:0-8275 GCA_964421355.1 uncultured Bacteroidales bacterium | reverse complement strand
ATACAATGCATCCAAAACCTCTACCAAGTGTGCTTCGTTCTTGACTATAATACCGGAACGGGTTTCTTTAATAATATCTTCTTGCAAATGCTCATTAGACGATAAGTTGTCCGGCAGATTGTAATATTTCTTTTTTAATAGCAAAGCCTTTTCGTCTTGGCTGTAACAAAATAATATTTTCCTTTTTACCGCTAAATAATCGTATATTTTGGTACCTGCAATAGAATAATCATTAAATAGCAACAATACATGGCTCTTGGCCAATTCCTTAGCCAATATATGGTTCGGCAAACGGCTGTGAATGAAAACAACCGGTTCTAATTCTTTATACTTTTTCGTTATCATTTCTTTCAGCCATTTCTCTTTGTTTATGCCATAAAAATTTACCCTGAAATTGTTTATTTGATTCTTCTTAACAAAAGTAACACATTGCTTCAAGAAACTTTCCAACGGATGCCAATCATATACAGTTCCTGCATAAGATATAACCAAATTATTAGTGTCGGACTTTTCACTTTCCGCCATTTGCAAAATTTCCGGGTCGTAACCATTGATAATTATCTCATATTTTTTGCCGGGCAACAATATTTTAATTTGCTTTTTGCAAAAATCGGATACCGTAATAATACGAGAAGCAGTCTTAACATACCTCTTCTCCATATAACCGTTCAACTTTCGCAGAAAAAAATTAGGACTACGAAAAGCATTTTGTGACCACGGATCACGATAATCAGCCAACCACGGTATTCCGTATTTTTTACTAAGAACAGAAGCATAACGAAACAATATAAAAGGCTCTCCGGTTGCAATGATTACATCTACCTTATTCTCAGACAAATATTTGTTAGCTGCTTTATACAACTCTGCCTTTGGTCCCACAAAGAAAAACCACTGCATTAGTTCGTAGTAACCGGATATTATTTTCCTGAAAAGCCTAAATCTTTTTTCGCCATATTTCAGCAAAAGACGATTAGCCCAATTCGGTTTATAAGGGGTGCGAATGATTGTACCTTGCTGTGTTTTTTCCACAATTACCTCCTTACTTTCACTCGGAGCAATGTAATCCAAACCATTTCCGTATTCATTCTTCCATTGTCGGGTAACAACTACCGGATATATACCAAACTCTCTGAAATATTTGTACCAGCTGTATGGACGCAATCCACCAACGGAGACATAAGGAGGGAAATCGTATGCAAGAATAAGAGCAGTTTTCATTAAATTAAAAAATAAAAATTATTTTTGTATTCCGAATATATGAGAAAACAAACAAAAATACTATTTTTTTTCACCAGTGAATACCCTTATGGAAAAAAAGAAGCATTCATAGAAAATGAGGCTCTGTTTTTAGCAAAATATTTCGACAAAGTAGTTGTTATTACCAATACAAAAAAAAGGAAACACCGTCCTATTCCTAAAAATTTCTTTGTGGAATATTTAGATTATGAATTACCTTCTAAGTTTTTATATATCAACTCCTTATTCAAAAAACATTTTTGGAAAGAATTATATTCAATAAAATCTAGATATTCTCTTAAAATAACTCCAATAATAATAAAAACCATGTTAGCTTCTCTATCCAAAAGATATTCATTTCAAAAAAAGATAGAATCCATTTACGATAAATACATAGAGCCTAATTCAAAAGTATGGTTTTACTCATATTGGGCCAATGACATATCTCTCAGTATTTCTTTTTTTGCTACAAAAAAAAATATTCCGGCTATTACAAGAGCTCATGGGTGGGATGTGTATTTTGAAGTAAATTATGCCCAATATCTACCTTTTAGAGAACTATTATTTTCCAATTTGTCAAAAATATTTTTTATTTCCAATGTTGGAAAATCTTATTACGAAAAACTCTTACCCAAGTATAAAAATAAATATGAAGTTTCATATCTGGGAGTATTTCACTTTGGTAAATCTTCCCCCAAAAATTTTTCAGACTATTTTATAATTGTTTCATGTTCCAACATTATTCCTATCAAAAGAATAGAGTTAATTATAGAATCTTTGTCAATAATTGATAAGTTTAAGATTAAGTGGATTCATTTTGGAGACGGCCCCTTAATGAAAAGTATTCAGCAAGAGGCATATATAAGATTAAACAACAAAGACAATATTACATTCCGATTTACTGGAGAAATCCCTAATAAAAAAATCATAGAATTTTACAAAGACAATCATGTTGATTTATTTATAAACACTAGTTTATCAGAAGGTATTCCGGTTTCAATCATGGAAGCAATGAGTTTTGGAATACCTGTTATTGCAACTGATGTTGGGGGCACACATGAAATTGTTAACCAAGAAAATGGATATTTACTTCCGTCAGATCCTTCACCCCAAATAATTGCTCAAACTATCAAAAATTACTTTTTACTACCACCTGAAGAAAAACAACTAAAACAAAAAATGGCATACGAAACTTGGAATAATAAATTTAATGCCGAAAAAAATTATAAAGATTTCATAGAAAGGTTACTTTCGCTTTAATATGCTTTCGTAGAAACTTAACAAATCCTCAATTTTATATTTCATGTCAAAATGTTTTGCATACTCCTTACCATAAGCCGATATAGATGAATATTTATTTTCATCTACCACAAGTTCATATATGGTTTTTGCAAATTTATCGGCGTCTTCTTCCTCAAAAATAAATCCATTCCTACCATTCTCTATCAAATCACGATTCCCTTTACCATCCAAAGTTATAATTGGCAATCCTGCTGCCATAGCTTCTAAGAAAACCAATCCAAAAGGTTCATACCAAGCAGTATGCAAGTAGATATGCATATCTTTCAACACCTCCTCCACCTTATTTACATTACCATGAAAAAAAATTTTATCCGATAATTTTTCATTTTCAACATACTGTTCCACTTCTGGACGCATTTCCCCGTCTCCTAATAAATGTATCTCAAAATTTTTTATATACTTAGACAAGGATTTGGCAATATCCACTATGAAAATTTGATTTTTTTTAGGCTGAAAACTACCCACATTTACAATCTTCACGATATCGTTGTTTTTTATAGATTTTGATGTCGGATTATAAAAGCGATTATAATTAAATCCATTTTGTATAAGATGTATTTCGTGTTTGGAATACGAAGGAAGAGTATTTTCATAATATTGCTTTGTATGTGTAGAATTAGCTATAAAATAGGTTGTAACTTTTTTATATTTTTTCATTATTAAGAATTGTCGTTCTAAAAAGTTCAAAAATTTTGTTTTGTTAAAAAAGGTTAGCAAATCGGGTTTCTTAAGTTGGATCATGTTATCATGTCCATGACACACATAAATTATTTGATCAGAAAGATAATACGAACTTAAAAACTCTGCTAAAAAACGATGGGTATGAACGATATCCGGCTTAAAATCTTCTAAAATACTTTTATACTTTGGACACTCGTTTTTTTTTCTAAAACTGAAAGTTTTAAAATTTAACTGTATAATTGGCAAATCCTTTGTTAACTCTTTGTATTGATTATCGTCAAATAAAGTCCCAATAAGAAATTCCACTTTTTCATGTTTTCTTAATTCATTCGCCAAATCAATCAGGAATCGTTCGGCTCCACCTTTCCCCAAATCCGTAATTAGATAAAGTATTCTTATTTTTTCCATAATGATAGTATCTTATTATATAACCATGGCATTCTGTTTTTCAATCTATATAATACCAGTACAAATGAATAATTAAAAACATTTAACTGTTTTTCCCACTTTCTTTTATAAAATAAAAATACATCTTTTCGTGTAAGTTTATAAAGCACTTCCAATTGGGGAACATGAACATTTTTTTGGTAATAATACCGAACCAATTCCTTTTTCCCCAAATCATAAAAAGACCAAAAACCTGCATCAAAATCTGGTAAAGTTTTTTCTAATGTCGTTATAGATTCGTCTATATCTTTTTTTATTTCATCCTCTTTGGTTATTCTGTATAAATCGATTAGCCCTAAAATGGTATAAATAAACCCATTTAGCACCAAAAGCGGTTGCCTTGTAGGGTATTCTTCAAACCACAAATTACCATCTTTGTCAAAACGCCTAACACCACCTTCATCTACAAATAACTTTAAAAAATTGTATGCTCTCATTGCAGTATCTAAGAGTTTTTCATCTTTCAGAATCTGATACATCCTTAAATAAAATGATATGACCTCTCCTTGAGCCATAGCAGATGCCCACGGAATAGTTAGATGATATTTTTTATTCGGGAAATGATGCAACCATACATCATAATCTTTTTTTCTTGTTTTAATATTTTCCAGAACTACTAAACAGTTTTTTAGTATTTGTAATGTTTTTTCATCTCGGGTTTCATAATAATCGGCATGTAACATAAAACCATACTGGGCTATGTTTATAGGATAATACTCCCACTTTTCTCCGGCATGTATCATTGGAACACCATTATCATCAAATTTCCCTCCATAAATATTATCTAAGTAATGCACCAATGCAGGTCTCATATCTATATAATAAATACCCAACTCATTATCCCATGATACATTTCCCAATTCGAGTTTTATATTTTTATATTCTTTTTTCATTTTTCTTCTAGCGGATAAATGCCCTTGTTATTTATTACTATTCCGTTTTTCATATCTTCTACGCTAGCAAAACACACTTTTTCCTTACCTTCCCATGGTGCTTTGGTACCATCATGACGCCATTGACTACTCTTATAATTCATGAAATGGATATACATAAAATCTCTACCTTTATCTCTATTATTTGTTATCTTTCCATCTATATAATACCACTCATCCGGTTGATTGCTGTTTAGTGTGCCGTCAAGCCATGGAATAGTAGTAAACGGAGTTGTATATTGTTCCACCATATATAACCTTTTATACTTCCGTTTTTTACACCACTTTGTAATAATATTATTTATGTTCAAATCAAATTTTTCATTGAGTTTGTCAAATATAGTCATTGTATAGGCATTGGTAATACCATGCTCGTCAATACCAACAAAATCAGGATAAGTTAATTGATTTTTCCAGTCATATATTTTTTTATACATATTTCTATTTTGATATGTATTTCTAAAAATAGCCAAATGTCCACTTATTCTCACTTTATGTGTGGACAATACATCATAATTTTCTAAAATTTCATCGTTATAAAACTTACGAATATCTCCAAACAACAAATCCATATCTGTCCAACCGTAAAAATCATAATCTTTTATGTCTTCATAATGTACATGTGCATAAAGAGGTCTTAAATCACACAACTTATAGGGAGAGGAGGGATTAAATTTTACATCAATCTTTGAATTAACAAAAGAAATATATTCACTAAAACTCATTTTTTTATATTTCACATTTGGTATATGCTTATATTTTTCTATCTCACAATCCGTATAAAAAAGAAAATCTATAGAAGAATTACGACGAACTGTTTCAAAAAACAAATCACTCCACTCCGGAAATCTACCAAAATACGGCATTATCAATACTATTTTCCACCTACTCATACTCAAAACTTTCTCCGTTTATATTTTTCTATAACATCTTCGATATCTTGTTTATTCACAATAAAATAATTTTCCCATGGTAATTTTAATCTAACATGCACAAAGTAAGACATTATTCCCCAAATAAAGAGATAGGTAAAAACCGTAGAAAAGATTACTCCATAAACTCCCCAATACCTTACCAAAATAAAACTAACACTCACATTAAATATCAAACCTAAAAACGAAGCATAAAAGTTATAATCCTGTCTATTTCTGGAAGAAATATAAACAGCTAATAATCTATTTGTCCCAATAAACAATACCCCTAAAAGCAACCCTCTAAACAAAATTATAGAACCTGTAAAAGATGTACCGTACAATATGGGAATAAGCACAACAGCCAAAAAATAACCTAATACTCCGGAAACTAATAAAATTGAAAAATTGAGTCTGGCATACTTATAAAACATTTCATTCACCCTATTATTTCTAAAATCGGAAAGATAAGGCATCAACACATTGCCAAATGCAGTAGGTATCATATTGAACATTACAATTAAATTGGCAGCAACTGAATACAAACCAATAGTTTTAGCATCTAAATAATAATTCAACACCCACAACCCTAATCGTATATTCAATATAGCAACAACAATACCCAAATGAGTAAACAATAAATATTTCCATACCTGAGCTATTTCCTTTTTAGAGATATGAAAAGAAGGTTTTATTTTTAACTGTGTAAAGAAAGGATAAACAAATAATATAGTATTTATAAAAGTTACTAATAATAACACATACAATATAATTTGAACATTTACATGAAAATAACCTTTGTAATTTAATAAAAATAAAATAAAAAATATTGAACTATTAAGGGAACTATTAACTATCCATATTTTATTTATTAAATTAAATTTTTTATATCCTTGTAAAAAACCTGTTGATATCGCATTAACAATACTGAAAACAGAAAATAAATAAATCCATATTTTATATAAAAATAAATTGTACGAATCCGGATAAAATATTTTCTCTAATTGACTAAAAGAATCAATGAAAAATAAAGTTATTCCAATTCCTATAACAGCAAATGCCAATACCGACATAGACATTCCTAATATCTTTTCTACTTTAATTTTTCCGGAAGGAATAAAATATACGACAACATTTCCCATACTCAACGAAAAAACACTTACAAACAATTGGGCATTTGCCTGAAAAATAGCCAGAACTCCTTTTCCCCCGGGACCAAGCATTCTGGCAATAAAAATTCCTGAAACAATTCCTAAAAATTGAACCAAAAACTGTGAAATTACTGTATAAAAAATAGATTTGCTTATCCCCATATAAAATTAAAAATCCAAGATTATTTTTTACCTTTGCATTTATGAGAAATTTAACAAAGGTATATATTTTTTTAGGCACATTTTTATTCTCTATCCATTTGTTTTCACAGCCACAAATAATAACTCCTATTAACAACTATACTTATAACGATTCTACTATTCTCATTAGCTGGATTACGAACACTCCTGCATCATATTATAATTTACAAATATCCACAGATACACTCTTTAACAATATTATTTTAGACACCACATTAACAAATAATCATTTTATCTTTCACGGCAACTACAACAGCTTCTATTTTGTAAAAGTAAGAAATTTCTACAATTCATATTCTTCCTGGAGTAATATTGTTACTTTTTCTACATTCTCTCCATTTCTCATTGAAAAATTTAGAGCATGGTATGACTATCAACATGCAAGCATTATTGATAACAACAAAGTAGATACTCTATTTGACTTATCAGGAAACAATAATAATTTAACCCAATCAGACAGCAACAAATGTCCTGTTTTTCAAACAACTACTGGTAGCCACCTCAAATCTATCCATTTTGATGGAAATAATCAATATTTAAAAACAGCTCCTTTTACTCTAAATGGACATTTTACCATTTTTATATTTTTTAACAATCTAGATAACTGGTCTTACAACAAATACATCTTAGATGGATATAACTATGCCAATGCCAGGTTTAGCATAAATTATGGAGGACTACTTTTATATTGTGGAAATTTTTTACAATCTGCTAATAATATAGTTACCAATCCATATAATTTCACAACAATAATATATAACCACAATGAATCTATAATCCGAAACAACTTCTCTGAAATAATTAGCGGGAATCCTGGCAACAATGACAATCCGGAAGGATTAACTCTTGGAACAATTGGAGTAGAAACATCAAATCCGGACAATTATGGCAATTTCGATTTGTTTGAGATACTGGTATTTGACACTTTACTTTCCGATACAAATATTTTTCTTGTTGAAAATTATTTAAAAAGCAAATACGCTTCTCCCGTCTCCCTAGGCCCCGACATCCACATCCCTTATAGTTTTTGTGATGCCGTATTGGATGCAGGAGCACGATTTACCAATTATCATTGGAGTACGGGCGACACCACACAAACGATAACCGTATCACATTCAGGCACTTATTCCGTTACGGTTACGGATATTTTTGGCTTTCAAAGCAGCGACACCATACAGGTATATTTTCCGGAACTGTCGTATGATTTTGGCGACACCACCATTTGCCAATACGATACCATAGCATGGAACAGCGGTTTTGCCGATTCCCTCTATACAACCGTATGGCAAAACAGCGACACAACAAACATCCAAAATATCTATCAATCAGGACAATACCATTACAAAGTAATAGACACCAACGGATGCTTTGCCCTGTCCGATACGATAGCAGTAAGCATAGACAGTTTTCCGTC
>CAYQWX010000073.1:0-8767 GCA_964421355.1 uncultured Bacteroidales bacterium | reverse complement strand
CTATTACGCTCATTTCCTGCCCCTTCCAAAGCATTTTTAGGCAATATTATTACATCAACATCTTTTTTAATTAAATCTTTCATCTTTGATACAAAAACATCTAAATTCCCGCTAATGAAATATGGGACTGTTTCTGCAACAATAAATGCTACTTTCATATCTATTTATTTTTTTTGCTAAATTAAAACATTACTCCAACTCTAAAATCCAAGTGATTTAAAATAACTTTATCCGTATTTTTCAATCCTGATTCATAACGACGAGTTTTAGTTACATCACTAAATCCATTATTAAAAACCACTTCTACAACCAATGCGGTAGAACCACCAAGATTATATTCAAATCCTCCCCCCAAATAATATCCTAAAAATAATGGTCTTGTTTCATCACTTATAGGTTCATCACTTATATTTCCTTGTGTTACATCTGCTTTTGCTTTCCACCTTATAAAAGGATTAATACCTGCTTTCATAAAATATGTCATATAGCCGATTTCATTAGTGCAACCTTTTAAACCAATAGGAAAAGATAAATATGTCAATTTATAATCTACTATTGCTCCTTTAGTAAAACTATATGTGCTATCTAATGTTCTAAAAGAAGGAATGGAATCCGAATATCGCAATTTACCTCCAAACTTATTAACCAACAAACCGAATGTCAATTTAAAATTACCTCCAATCAAATTCATATCACCCATTGCACCAAAATTAAAAGCGAGCTTTACTCCATCATTTTCAATGCGTTTGGTTAAATCAGGTTTCATCCACGATAAACCCGGGGCAACAAAAACACCACCTGTAAACTTCTGAGCAAATGTGGTAGTTGAAAATACTATTACTGCTAATAATACAACTATCTTTTTCATAGATTTATTTTTTTACAAGTTAAACAATAATTTATTTGCAAAAATAGTTTTTATTTTGCTTTCTCAAAATATTACTGCTATGAAAAAACTTTTATTTTTATTTGTCATCATTCCTTTTTTATTATTCCAAGGTTGTAAAGAAGAAAATCCATTTACCAAGGTTGATATAAGCAACATAAAAATAACCCAAAAACTATATCGTTTTGATAAAGATTTATATAATATTCCCGAAGATAGTTTGACAAAGGAAGTGCCACGTCTCATAAAGCAATATGATGGTTTTTTGGAACTTTACAGCAATCAAATAATAAGAATAGGAAGCCCTTATTCCAAAGACTTTCCTGAAAGGTTAAAAGTATTTAAATCTGACTATGTGGTAAGTGAAACTTATAAGTATGCAGAAAAAAAGTACAAGGATTTTTCACCATATTTTTCCGAAATAAACAAAGCATTCAAATATTATCATTACTATTTCCCCGACAAAGCAATACCTAATGTGTACACCTATGTCTCTGGATTTAATGTAGCAATAGCTACCGACTCTGCTATTCTTGGTATAGGATTGGATTTCTATTTGGGAAAAGATTTTGAATTTTATCCCAATTTAGCATTACCTTATTATATAGTAAAAAAAATGGAACCATATATGATACTACCTGACGCTATAAGAGGTTGGCTTGCTATGGAATTTGCCCCTACGGACTCTATGAATACTCTTCTTGACAATATGATATATGGCGGTAAAATTTTGTATGTAATGAATGCTATTATGCCCAATGTTCCCGATACAATTAAATTCGGGTATTCGCAGCAACAAATAGAGTGGTGTAAAGAAAACGAAGAAGAAATGTGGTCTTATTTTGTTGAAAAGAAAATTTTGTTCTCTACAGAAAGGATTCTAATAAAGAAATTTGTAGACGAAGCTCCGTTTACCATACCGTTTGGCAGAAAATCACCACCTAAAACAGGTATATGGATTGGATACAGAATAGTATCTAAATATATGAAAAAACATTCTGAAATATCTTTGAGGCAACTTATGGAAGAAAAAAACTCACAAAAGATACTTACTTATTCGGGATATAATCCGTAATATTTAATATTACAGCGAGTATCTAATTATATATCTATTTCAGGAAAAGGATTATGCCACTGCCAACCGGTTTTTCCTGTTTTTCTATAATGTTCCAGTCTCCTTATAGTAATCTCTGCATATATAGGGTCTATATCCATAGTGAAAACCCTCCGTCCGGTAATTTCTCCTGCAATTAAAGTAGTTCCAGAATGTGCAAAAAAATCTGTAACAATATCTCCTTCCCTGCTACTTGATAATATTATTCTGGTAATTGCTTTTAATGGTTTCTGTGCATAACATCCCGACACATTTTCTTGCATACGGTAAAATACTTGTTGTATATCTATCCATACATTACCTGGTCTTATTGTATCCGATTTGCTACGAGCCGCAGTATCAACTTTTTTCCCATTTACATTTTTATAATATCCACCACGAAGTATTTTGGGAATATCTGTATAAATAACTTGAAAATATGGATTCCCTTTTGCATAATGTAAAAGTTCTTGTCTAACCCACATCCAGTTTTTCTGTGTACCATATCCTCTCTGATTGCGTAAGGTTATAAAATTACGAGGACTTAAGTCTTTGTATTTCCTCATCAAAATCATAAAATCAGGTAATGGCTGAAAGTCTTCCTTGTAATCGGCACCCAACCAAATATAAAAATGTGCTTCATCGTCCATTACAAGTAACGAGCTATCTATCCATTTTTTAGAAAATTTTATATAATCTTGCAAAGAGGTCTTAAACAACTGATGAGTATTTGCTTGACCAACTACAATATTGTAAGGTGGATCATTTATAAACAAACGACTTTTATTGTCCCCAAACAAAGTTAAAACATCTTGACGGCAACCCACATCCAATACTCCTACTCTATGTCCTTTTATAGGATCTATCCATACATCACCCGCTTTTAATCTACAATATGGTAAAAGTTTTTCCCTGATATTTTTATTGCCGTCTAATCGTGGTAAGGCTTCTCTCATATTTTATACAAAATCAAATTTTTATTCCCATTATAGTAACATCATCTGTTTGAGGATAGCCATTCTTCCATTCTTCAAAAGTTTTATTAAGAATAATTGACTGCTGCCTAATTTCTTTACCTGCAATTTCCGCTAACAATTTTCGTAATCTTTTCTTTGTAAACTTTTTGTAATTCTGCCCTCCAAACTGGTCGGCATAACCATCTGTCATAAGGTATAACATATCTCCTTTTAATAGTTTTATATCTTTTTGGCTAAATGGTTTTAGATTGTAATAATTTCCTACAGGCATTCTATCAGGATTTATTTCATATATTACACTACTATCAAAAGTATTTTTCTTTAATTTTTTTTCACTACTTTCATCATTTATAAGTTCCAGTGAACTTTCGTTATTTCTTACAACAAATAGAGGATTATTGGCACCTGCATATTCACAAATCAGATTATCCATATCCAATGCTATCACTATCATATCTATACCATCTTGGGTATTATATTTTTGTTGCTGTGAAAATATATCCAATATCCCTTTACGCATAAATTCCAGAATATCTTTAGGCTCAAATATTCTTTCATTTATAATAGACTCTTTTAACAAACTTAATCCTAACATACTCATAAGTGCACCTGGCACACCATGACCGGTACAGTCTGCTACAGCAACAATAAGTTTGTTGTCTATTTTACGCCACCAATAGAAATCGCCGCTTACTATATCTCTTGGCTTAAATAATATAAAATAGTCAGGTAATATTTCTTTTAGATATGCTTTAGACGGCAATGAAGCCCTTTGAATACGTTTTGCATAAGTTATACTACTCTTTAATTCGCTATGTATTTGTTCTATTCTGGCTTTTTGTTCTGCCAATAGTTCATTTGTTCTTTTTTTCTGTTGTAGGTTTATATAAATTACTACCGCCAGCAATATCATAAGAATAAGGACTCCAAAAAGTGCATACATTTTTACTTTTTGTTTTTCTGCTTCCGCTTCTTTTTTCTGCAGCAATATTCTTTGTTTTTCAAGTTCCTGTTCCTTTTTTTCTACTTGATATTTTGTCTCAAGTTCTTCCAATGCTTTTGCTTTTTTTATATTAAATAAAGTGTCTTTTACTTGCATGTAAAGTTTAATATATTCAAATGCTTTTTTATAATCATCTGTTTTCTCATATATGTTAAACAAAGATTTATACACTTCTTTTTCTCTTGGGATAGCCCCTATTTCTTTTGCATATCTCAATGCAATTTTTACATTTTTGATGGCTTCTGCATAATTACCTCTCTTGGTGTTAAGGTTAGCAATAAAATTATAAGACTCTATTATTCCGTTTCTATCGTCAAGTTTTTTACGAATCTCCAAGGCTTTTAAATAATAATCAAGGGCTTTATTGTATTTTCCCAAGTTTTCATAACTTTTTCCCAAATTAGAATAAGCATCAGCCAACCCCGCATCATTTCCCAGTTCCAAAAATATTGTTATTGCTTTTTCAAATTCAGGAATAGCCTTTTTGTATGCTTTTATATCATTATAGATAGAACCTATATTACTTTCTGTTTTTGCTACACCGAATTTATCTCCCAGTAAATCCAAATATTTTAAACTACTTCTATAATAACGAAGAGCTTGTGCAAAATTTTCTTGATCTGCATGTATATTACCAATATTTCCATAAGATTTTGCTATTCCGAGAGAATCATTTATGTCTTGATAATATTTTAATGCTTTATGTGCAAAAGCCAATGCTTTACTATAATTACCTATGCTAAAATTAAGCCCACTCATTCCAAGATATGTTCCGGCAAGACCTTTTTTGTCATTTGCTTTTTCAAATATTTTTAGTGCTTTATTATAATATTCAATGGCTTTGTTAAAGTTACCTTGCATTAAATAAATAATTCCTATATTTTTTAGTGAATTTGCTTCCTCCTTAAAATTATTTACTTTTTCAAATATTTTTATTGCCTCATTGTAATAATACAAAGCAGTATCGTATTTACTTAAATAGTAATATGCAATACCTATTTTTTTAAATAAAATTCCTTCTTTTTGTTTTATATCATTTTTTTTAGAGAGAGATAATCCTTTTTCCCACAATTTAATTGAAATAGTAGGGTCTTTTCTCAATACCTTTTGCCCATAATCTATATATTTATCTACCTTCTCACTATCTGGTAAATTAGATATTTTTTTATAAAAATCATCTATACCAATATTATCCTGTGCCATACCAATAATAGGAATGACAAAGATAAAAATAAGCACAAAAAAATATGACAACTTACTAAAGCTCATAGTCTTACACCTAATATAGACACATCGTCCACTTGTTCATTATTACCCTTCCAAGTAACAAAAGTTTTTTCAATAATCTCCTTTTGTTTTTGCATTTCATAAGACGCAAGGGACAATAAAAGTTTTTTTAATGATTTATATTTAAATTTTTTGCCTCTTTCTCCACCAAATTGGTCAGCATAACCATCACTAAATAAATATATTAAAACATCTTTATCATAACTGAATGTAATTGTTGAAAAATTATCCATTTTTTCATAAATTCCTATTGGCATTTTATCGGGACGTAATTCTATTAGTACATAATTATCATTTTCTTCTTCAAAATATTTAATTCTTTCACAATTAGTTTTACAATGAATTTGACTATTTTTTTCTACCACCACATAACAAGGATTATTTGCACCTGCATATTCAAAATCTTTACTTTTCTTATCCATAGCCAACAATGCTATATCCATTCCATCCTTTTGCTTATTTTTACTTTTTTGAGATAAAGCTTTGATAACACCTTCCCTCAATAAATTTAATATTTCACCAGGTAATAAAAACGGATGAGTTTTTATTATGTTGTAAAGAAGAGTAATTCCTAACATACTCATAAAAGCACCAGGAACACCATGACCTGTACAATCTGCTACAGCAATATATTTTTTCTTTTCCGTTTCTATCCACCAGTAAAAATCCCCACTAACAATATCTTTAGGATAATAAATCAAAAAAGCATCTTTTACTAAAAGCTTTAAATTTTCATTTTTGGGTAAAATGCTCTTTTGTATTCTCTCTGCATAAGCTATACTACTTCTCAGTTCATTGTGAGCAAGTTCTATCTGTTCTTTTCGCTGTTGCAATTCCTGATTCAAAGAACTAAGTTGCTGATTAGTTGCAAATAATTCATCCGCTTGTTTTTGTATTTCTTCGTATAGATCTTGCAACAATTTGTTCTTTTCTTCCATTTGTTCAGCCTGTGCCTGTATCTCCTCTTTTTGAAGTAGAATCTGGGCATTTTGTTCTGCTAACAATCTGTTTGCCTTACGCTTATGAATATAGTGATAAGACACAAAAACTAAGAAAAACACTAATATTACGGAAAGAATAATGATAAAAGAATTTATTAACTTCTGTTTCTCAATTTTTTCTGCAAAAGAACTTAATTCCTTTTTCTGTTTACTTATTTCTTCATTTTGATTGGCTAATATATGTTTTTTCTTTTCCAATATTTTTTCTAATTTATTTACCTTGCTTATTTTTTCTTCTAAGATTTGTTGTTGTATTTTATTTTCTTTTTCTTTTTTCTGCAATACTTGTTGTTTTAATTTCAAATCATGAATCACTTTTACCAATTGGTTTTCCTTTTTTTCTATTATTTTTTCTTTTGTAGTAATTTCCTTTTGTAAAGAATCAACCAATGCCAACTTTTCTTTTACCTCTTGTTGTTCTAAGGTAAGTTCCTTTTTTTGTTTTGCTATATCTTTATTTAATTTATCCAGCACCTCTTGCTGTTTTTCTACCATTTCCTTTTCCTGCTTCAATGAGTCTTCTGTAAAAACAAATAATGTTTTCCAATCTTCCTTATATCTTGCTGCTATGCTTGCTAAAACTGTTGGCACTTTAAAGCCTTCCCTCTCCAACAAAGCATGGTTTAATTGTAGGCGAACATATAAAAGCGGTAAAAAATTCATCATTGAAAATTTACTATCTTCACAATAATCTGTTACTAATAAAATGTGTTTACCTTTTATATGTTCATAAATTTTACGGGTTTCCCTACATTTATCTTTTGCCACAAATAATATTTGCGGTCTTATTTTTTCTACCTTTCTAAGACTCCTTATTTTCACTACATCAACAACTCTACCCTTAACTTTTTTACCTTTTGAAAACTTAATGAAAGCATTGTATTGAGCCATATTCCGCCCAAAATATCCTACCAGAAAAGTATCTCCATGATTATAATTATATCCTTTGATATATTTGCCAAAAGTTACTATATACTCTGACTTAATAACTTCATTCAACGACTGCGAATAAACAGAAAGACTTAAAAAAAATAAAAATAAAATATTTACTGTAAAAAAGCTTCTACGCATACAAAGATAAAGTTATAACTTTGCAAAAATAATGTTTTTTTACTCAAATACAGAATAATAAATAATGAATAGTAAAGGTAAATTATATTTAATTCCCAACTTTATAGCCGAAACAAATTACGATAATGTTTTCCCAAATAAAAACAAATATATAATAAAGGATATAAGGTTTTTTATAGTAGAAAATGTAAGAACAACAAGAAGATTTTTAAGAAAAATTGTTCCTGATTTCCCTATTGATGACTCAACATTTTATATTCTGAATAAACACTCCGACAACTCAATATTGTCAGAATATCTACAACCTGCTATATCAGGACATAATATTGGTATAATAAGCGAATCGGGAATGCCTGCAATAGCCGACCCTGGAAAAGAAATTGTAAAAATAGCACATCAAAAAAATATAGAAGTAGTTCCTCTAATTGGACCATCATCCATATTTTTAGCACTTGCCGCTTCCGGCTTAAATGGACAAAATTTTACTTTTTGGGGATATTTGCCTATAAAACACCATGAATTAAAAAAACAAATAAAAAAAATAGAAAATATAAGCAAATCATTAAATCAAACACAAATTTTTATTGAAACGCCATATAGAAATAAAAACTTGTATAATACTTTATTGGAAACATGTAATGAAAATACTCTCTTGTGTGTGGCAAATGAAATAACAGGAGAAAATGCGTTTATTAAAACCCTTTCCATAAAACAATGGAAAAATAATGTTCTGCCTCCGATACATAAAACAAATACTGTTTTTTTATTGTTAGGGTAATAGTGTCCAAAATGATTTTTAGTAAAAGTATGCCATTCTCACCATTTTTGGCTTGACCCAAAAGTAACAAAAAGTCAAGACTGCAAATAAAACGTTTTCGTATGCAATGTTCATGAATAGAGTTTGTGCCTCACGGTTTTTTTTTGCAACCTTTCTTCTCTAAAAAGAAAGAGATCACAAAGTAAATCGAACAGAACTTATTACACGGAGATTTTTATCGGCATTTTGGGGACAAGCCAAAAATAAATCACTTTTTTTATCTTGAAAAGTATTTGGAACACTATTGCAAAACATCTTATTTATGAGACAGCATGCAAACCGTAATAATTTTTTTCTTGAATAAAAATCCGTTTTCTTTGAGTAACTTTATGGCTTCGTTTGGAGTTTTCACAAAAATAAAATCCGTTTTTATTGTGTACTTGTCGTTTTCAATTTCCGGCGAGGCAATAAAAATATTTTTTGTTTGTCTTGTAAGCATGTTGGCAAAACTCTTTCCTGTTGTGTAAAATATTTTTGAGGTATCCGTTGCATTAGGTATCATAACAATCTCATAAACAGTTTTTTTTGTTCTTGTTTCCTTTAATTTCAAAAAGTCCAACAATACATTTTTCGAAACACTTAATAATTTCTTACAAGAATCATTTTGGCGTAAACATTTTATTTCAACATTG
>CAYQWX010000072.1:0-9078 GCA_964421355.1 uncultured Bacteroidales bacterium | reverse complement strand
TAAACCATTATCAGCAATAAAAGCAATGCTTACAGGGTGGGAAGAAATGAGTGACGAAGAAGCACAAGAATCATTACGAGAATATTTAGCATACTCTTTACATAAATTAGAATCTACCATAGACAACTCACAAACATTCACATCAGTATTCGAAGAAACTAAAAATCAACTACAAACAAACGATACAGGACTAAAAAGAAAATTAAATAGAGCAAAAGTAGGTTATCTCAAATTAAATAAAGATAACGAAATAATAAATTCTAACGAAGAAGCTCAAACTCAACTTGGAAATAATATATTCTCAATGTTAGATAATACTAACTCTCAAATACTTAAAGAAAACATACAAAAATCTTGGAAAGGAAATACAATTACAAATATCAAAATAACAGGAAACAATATTGATTATTTTGTATCAATCACTCCTGTATATGAAAACAACACAATAGTGGCAGTTGAACTATTTGTAATAGAGCAATAATTTTTTTCAAAAAGACATTCAAAGCAACAGAGAAAAGGGTGGTTATATCAAAACCACCCTTTTTTAGTTTTATAAGCACAAAAAACCTACAAGCATTATAAATTTTCCTTATTTTTGTAAAAAAATAAAATTATAATAACATTATGGACAAAATAAAAATCCTTGTTATCAATCCGGGTTCCACATCAACCAAAGTTGCAGTATTTGAAGATGAGCAATTAGTTTTCGTAGAAAACATAAAACATGAAGCAGAAGAACTTAAAAAATTTAAAAAAATAACCGACCAATTTGAATTTAGAAAAAACATCATAGAAAACGAGTTGAAAAACAAAGGTATAAACCTTGATGAAATAAAAATAGTAATGGGAAGAGGGGGCTTACTAAAGCCAATTGAATCTGGAGTATATGAAGTAAACGAACAAATGATAAAAGACCTACAACATAGTCCTGTTGGAGAACATGCAAGTAATCTGGGTGGAATATTAGCTTATGAAATAGCCAAAAACATTTCGGGAGCAAAGGCTTATATAGCAGATCCAGTAGTAGTAGATGAAATGGAAGATATGGCACGCGTAGCAGGACACCCACTATTTGAACGCAAATCAATCTTTCACGCATTAAATCAAAAAGCCGTAGCACGCACTTACGCCAAAGAACAAGGTAAAAAATATGAAGATCTAAACCTAATAGTAGTTCACTTAGGAGGAGGTATTTCGGTAGGTGCACACCAAAAAGGAAAGGTAGTAGATGTAAACCAAGCATTAAATGGAGAAGGACCTTTTACTCCCGAAAGAAGCGGAACACTTCCCATGAATCAAATTATTGATACTTGTTTTAGTGGCAAATATTCCAAAGATGAAATAAAAAAAATGGTGACAGGACGAGGAGGATTAGTTGCATATCTTGGAACCAATGATGCTTACGAAGTAGAAATAAACGCCCAAAAAGGAGATAAAAAATCACACTTCTATTTTGAAGCAATGGCATATCAGGTAGCCAAAGAAATAGGAGCATTAAGCACAGTAATGAAAGGAAATGTAGATGCCATAATAGTAACAGGTGGAATAGCAAAAAGCAAAATGTTTGTAAATTGGCTCAAAGAACGCACTTCTCATATAGCTCCTACAGCAGTATATCCCGGTGAAGATGAAATGAGAGCATTAGCTACAAATGGACTTGCAGTTTATAAAGGAGAATTAAAACCTAAAAATTATCAATAAATACAAATATGAGCAAAGTAATTATTTTATCGGCACCATCAGGTGCCGGTAAAACTACACTGGCAAAATATCTTTTGGAAAATCCTGAACTTAAATTAAAATTTTCCATTTCTGCAACTACACGAGGACCAAGACAAGGAGAACAAAACGGCAAAGATTATTATTTCCTTACTACACGAGACTTCAAAGAAAAAATTAAAAATAATGAATTTGTTGAATGGGAAGAAGTGTACGAAAACATATATTACGGAACATTAAAAAAGGAAATACAAAGAATATTTGACGAAGGAAATAATGTATTATTTGATGTAGATGTAAAAGGTGGAATAAACCTGAAAAAATATTTTGGCAACCAAGCACTATCTATATTTATAGCACCTCCTTCTTTCCAAGAACTAAAAAAACGGTTGGAAGCCCGACACACCGAAAATCCAGAATCATTAAAAAAACGCTTGGAAAGAGCAAAGCAAGAACTGTTATATATTGATAAGTTTGACAAGGTAATAATAAATGACAACCTTGACAAAGCCAAACAAGAAATTTACACAATAGTAAAAAACTTTTTGCAAAACTAATTTATGTGCGGAATATCAGGCATCTATTTTTACTCTACTCCCCAAAATCATTCATCTTACGAAGATAAAGTAACCCAATCTGTAAAACTACTCACACACAGAGGACCTGATAATCAAAGTATATTCAAAACAAAATCTTATATAGCAGGACACTCTCGACTTGCAATAATAGATTTAGACAAGCGTGCAAATCAACCTATGCACTCAGATAAATTAAACCTTACCATAACATTCAACGGAGAAATATACAACTACAAACAATTAAAAATAAATCATTTACAAAATTATCAATTCTTCACACAAAGTGACACCGAAGTATTGCTATACATGTATCATCGCTACGGCACAGAAATGCTACAACTATTAGATGGTGATTTTGCATTTGCTATATACGACGGAAACAATCACTCTTTATTCATTGCACGCGATAGATTTGGAATAAAACCTCTTTACTTTATAAATCATCACAACTATTTTGCATTTGCTTCCGAACTGCAAGCACTTCACCCTTATTTGGAAAAAAAAGAAATAGACAAAGCTTCTTTGGAGATATTATTGAGATACACTTATATTCCTGCTCCGTTTACAATATACCAAAATGTAAAAAAAGTTGCACCCGGCTCATATTTATATGTCTCACAAGACACGTTCAAAATTGATACTTACTATAATACAGACAAACTATTAAACAATCAATTTACAGGAACTTACCAAGAAGCAAAAAAACAAATTAAATCACTATTAACCCAAAGCGTACACAATCGCTTAATATCAGATGTAGAGGTAGGTAGTTTTTTAAGCGGTGGATTAGACAGTTCTATAATATCTGCAATAGCATCACAGCACACAAACAATTTGCACACATTCAACATAGGATTCCCCGACCATCCGTATTATGACGAAACTCCTGCCGCCAACCAAGTAGCAAAGCATATAGCAACCAAACACACTACATTTCAAGTAGATGAGTCCGAAATGGCAAAATACTTTTTAGACTTCATAACATCTATAAATGAACCATTTGCTGATTCTTCCGCCTTTGCATTATTTATTTTAGCAAAAAAAACTTCCAAATCATTAAAAGTAATACTGTCAGGTGACGGAGCCGATGAAATATTCGGAGGATACAATAAACACAGAGCTTTTCTCTTGGCACAACAAAAACATATAAAAAATCTATTGCTAAAGCCATTAAAAGCTCTGCCAACCGCAGGAAACAGACATAACCGCATAGCAGATTCACTAAGAAAACTAAAAAAATATGCAAATTTGATAGGAAAAACGGAAAAAGAATTATACAAAACACTTGCTTGTTATAACTGTCCGCACATATCAACGCCTATATTCACTACACCCAATAGTGATAAAATAATTTGGTTACGGGAAAGAGAAATGTTTTTACCAATAATGGAACATCCTGAAACAAACGGTTTTCTTCTAAATGATTTAACACTTGTATTACCCAACGACATGTTATACAAAACCGATTATCACACAATGCTACATTCATTGGAAGGACGAGTACCGTTTTTAGACCACAAAATTGTAGAATTTACCTTTTCATTACCTCCTCAATGGAAAATAAACACAAAAAAAGGGAAAATAATACTTCGTGATGCTTTTTCAGACATGCTGCCTAAAAATATTATAAATGGGAAAAAACATGGCTTTGAAATACCTGTAATATTTTACATAAAAAACAATTTAGATAAGTATAACTTACTATTTAACAACGATTTTATAGCAACGCAAAACATATTTAATTTTGATTTTGTAAAAACAATAGAAAAACATTTACACTCACAACATGCCACTACATATCAACCACTTATTTGGAGTTATTTTATTTTTCAAATGTGGTGGTTAAAAAACTTTGACACCAAAACCTTCACTCACCTAATATAAAATGTTTATGTATAAAAAAAAGCTATTCATCAAAAAAATAATCATATTAATATACTTATTCGTAAATTTGAAGTGATAAATTAAATTTTATGGTAAAAATATTACGAATACTTAACCGATTCAATCTCGGCGGACCTACCCTAAATGCAAGTTTCCTAACAAAACACATAGGTGATGAATTTGAAACTATATTAATAGGAGGCAAACATAGCGATTATGAAGAAAGCAGTTCTTATATTTTAGACAATGAAAATATACAATACAAAATAATACCTGAACTTCAACGCGAAATAAACCTTAAAAACGACATTATTGCATACAAAAAAATAAAGGAAATTATAAAAAAAGAACATCCTGATATAGTTCACACACATGCATCCAAAGCGGGAATATTAGGAAGACTTGCCGCAATAGAACACAATGTTCCAATAATAGTACATACCTTTCACGGACATATATTCCACTCATATTTTAGCAAACCCAAAACAAAATTATTTATAAACTTGGAAAAATATTTGGCAAAAAGAACATCAAAAATAATAACAATATCCCCCCTACAAAGACAAGAAATAAAATCAATATTATCATTAAAGGCAAACAAAATTACAACTATTCCCATAGGGATAGACACAAACAAATTCCAATTAAACAAAGAAGAAAAACGATATAATTTTAGAACACAATATCAACTCAAAGACACTGATATTGCAATAGGGATAATAGGCAGATTGGTCCCAATAAAAAACCACAATCTCTTTATCAAAGCTTTCTCAATGTTAAAAAAATCATTTTCAAATACAGATAAAAAAAGAATAAAAGCATTCATTATAGGAGACGGAGACTTAAAAGAAAATTTAATAAAATTATGTAAAAACTTAAATCTTAAAGTATGGCAAAAAGGAATGCCTTTATATGATGCCGATATTTATTTTACTTCTTGGATAAAGGATACCACAGATGTATATCACGGATTAGACATTATTGCACTCTCTTCTCTAAACGAAGGCACACCCGTTACACTAATAGAAGCACAAGCAGCAGGAAAACCTGTAGTAGCAACAGATGTAGGTGGCACAGCTGACACAATAGTCTCCGGATTTTCCGGTTGGTTATCTCCCTCCAAAGATGTGTATAATTTCTATAATAATTTGTCAAACCTGATACTAAACGAAGATTTACGCTATAAGGCAAAAAATTATGGCATACCTTATGTTTATAAAAAATATGATTACACCAACTTAATCAAAAATATCCGACAATTATATTTATCATTATTATCCGAAAAAGAAATCACAAAAAAAGATATTATTTCTACCATTAAATCAAAAGAAACAGCTTTTTCACAATAAAAATTCACAAAATATTGTTATAAAACAATCCTATCCAAAGTTATTTTAAGGATGAAAACATCGGATTGATTTATCAATAAATTTTTTTTATTCCTATTTCCTGTTTGACCCAAAAATAGAAAAAAAGAAAAATATAAATCCTAACAACTTATAAAACATCGTATATCCTTCTGCAAAAAACATTTAGGACACTATTGTCCCCGAACCTAAACTCATTATCTTTATTATATCATTTTACAAGATAGCATAAAAATACTATCTTTGTGCTGTAAATAAAACAGACATAAATGTATAATACCATAAAAGAAACACAAGAAGCAATAAGACAAAAAAAAATCACTCTACCACAAGTTGTAGAACACTTTTTAGAAAATATAAAAAAACAAAATAATCAGCTTAACGCTTTTTTAGAAACATTTGATACAGAGGTATTAGAAAGAGCTAAAAACATACAAAAAAAAATAGATGACGGCACCGCAGGCAAATTGGCAGGTGCAATAATAGGCTTAAAAGACAACATTGTATATAAAGACCATAAAGCAACAGCCTGCTCTAAAATATTAGAAAACTTTACATCTTTATTTAGTGCCACAGCAGTAGAAAGACTTATTAAAGAAGATGCAATAATAATAGGAAGGCTTAACTGTGACGAATTTGCAATGGGAAGTGCCAACGAAACGTCCCACTTCGGCAATGCCAACAATCCTTATGACACCAAAAGAACACCGGGAGGTTCATCAGGAGGAGCTGCTGCCGCAGTAGCCGCAAATATGTGTCATGCCGCATTAGGAAGTGATACGGGCGGTTCCATAAGACAACCCGCTTCATTTACAGGACTTGTAGGCAGCAAACCAACATACGGCAGAGTGTCAAGATACGGACTTATTGCTTATGCATCGTCTTTTGACCAAATAGGACCTCTTACCCATACGGTAGAAGACAACGCACTAATATTGGAAGTAATTGCAGGGAAAGACAAAATGGATGCAACATCTTCATCTAAAGAAGTCCCTAAATATAGCCAAATACAACCGTTAGATACTAACAAAACAAAAATTGCATACATTGCAAATATTATAAATCACCCTTCTATATCAGAAGAAGTAAAAGACGCTTTCTCAAACATAATTAACACACTAAAAAACAACAATATAGATATAGAACCTGTAGATTTTCCATACATAGATTATCTAGTCCCAACCTACTATGTGCTTACCACAGCCGAAGCATCCTCCAATCTGGCAAGATACGATGGAATACACTATGGATACCGCAGTCCTAATGCTCATGATTTGGAATCAACATATATTCTTTCACGCAGCGAAGGCTTCGGGTTAGAAGTGAAACGCAGAATAATGACAGGAACATTTGTACTAAGTGCAGGATATATTGACCAATACTATGGAAAAGGACAAAAAGTAAGAAGAATAATTGCAGAAAAAACAGCAGAAATTTTTAGCAATTATGATTATATAATTACACCCACCACACCGCATTCGGCATTTATACACGGCTCAAAGGGAGAAAATCCTATTGAAATGTATCTGGAAGACATATTTACCGTACACGCAAACATTGCAGGCATTCCCGCAATAAATGTTCCTTTATTCAAAAATAAAGAAGGACTGCCATTCGGATTACAAATAATGAATAATAAATTTGAAGAAGAAAAAATGTTTTCATTAGCAAAATATTTAGAACAAAATCACAAAATCAAATAACAAAAGTCATGCAATATATCATTCAAATACTTACACTTATAATTCCGCCAACTATTGTAGGTGTAGCAGTATATTATGTATTAAAAAACCTTTTGGAAGAAAACGAACGAAAACGCATTTGGGAATACCGCAAAGAAAACCAAAAAGTAATAACACCACTACGACTACAAGCTTATGAAAGATTTGCTTTGTTTCTTGAACGAATATCCATACCCAGCCTGATAGTAAGACTTAATTCACCAAATATGACAGTAGGACAACTTCACAGAGCAATGTTAAAAATAATAAATGCCGAATACGAACACAACCTGTCACAACAAATATACATATCGAACAGTGCTTGGATAGTAATAAAAAATGCAAAAGAGAATACCCTTAAATTTATAAACTTGGTAGCTAAAAATATAGACCCAAAGGCTCCTGCTATGGAACTAATAAAGGCACTTACAAACAAACTTATGGAAAGCAAAAACACTCCAACACAAGTTGCATTAGACTTTATTAAACAAGAAATAAGAAGAATGTTTTAAATTCACTTACACATCAAATAAAGAAATATTATCATTTATTGAATTTTCAATTTTATTTTTAACAATGTTTAATTTATAGTTTAATGGTATATTTCCATTATTCTTAATCCTTTCCTCTATCATTCTATAATATTCTGGATGAATTTCACAACTAATAAAATTTCTCTTCATTTTTTTTGTATGGACTATTTCTGAGCCACTTCCTCCAAAATGAATAAAAACAATGTCCCCCTCCTTTGTAGAGGCTTTAAGTAATAAATCAAATAAAGAAATTGGTATTTGACAAGAGTGTATAGTTTTATCTTTTGATACATTCTTTACTAAATCTGCATATATCCAAGAATAAGGCATTCTTCCTTTATGTCCTTCCAATATCCTTTTTTTTATCCTTTTATCATTAGGATTTTGATATGGTTGAGCAACTTGCTCCTTATAAAAATTATTATTTTTTGATTTAGTTACATGTAAAATTGTTCTATGTGCCCTTGTAAATTTTTTAGGACTATGTCCAACATTTGTATTATAAACCCATACATATTCATTAACATTATACGCAGCAGTATCTAAATACTTCACCCATAAAAAAGCATTTTGTTTAGGATAATTTATAGTAAATAAATTTCCAGTAGGTTTTAATATACGCATACTTTCTCTTATAAGTTCTATATACCAATCAATATATTCATCCCATTTTTTTGTGTATTTTTTTCCTGAATAATTAATCCCAACATTATAATCAGGATCACTATATATCATATCAATAGAATTATCAGGAATTTCTCTCAAAATTTCAATTACATCTTTATTAAATATTTTATTAATATATTCTTCAATCGACATATTTATCGTTTTATCAAATTGTATTGTGCATTTTTTATTAACTTTATACTACTCATATCCATAGGATTATCAAAAGTATATTGATAAATTTTTATAATTGATTGTTCTTTTTGCTGTTCCCTCAACAAATAACAACAATTTATTTCCTTAATGTTAAGTGAATTATCTTTCTTTAAATTATAATAATATAAGAATGGAAAATATAATTGATAAACAGCAAAATTTTTGGGGAATCTATTTTTCCCCTCAAAAACTGTAACATAACCATTGTATTCTGTAGTTAAATCTATTTCCATTTGTAAATTTTTTGCTATTATTTTTTCTTTACCAATATAGTATTCTAATGATGTCTTAGTACGTCTAGAACCATACATCTTAGGATTTGCTACTATATCTTCATACAAAAAATCATGTATTATTCTTTGATTAAAGCCAACAGATAAAATATTACTTTCAC
>CAYQWX010000071.1:0-9924 GCA_964421355.1 uncultured Bacteroidales bacterium | reverse complement strand
CGTCCTGCAATAGAAAATTCTGACAGGCTTGCAATAGCAAATGGACGCCACCCAGTAATAGAACGACAACTTCCAGTGGGAGAAGAATATGTCCCCAATAGCATAATATTAGACACACAACAACAACAAATAATAATAATTACTGGACCAAATATGGCAGGGAAATCAGCACTGCTTCGTCAAACTGCACTTATTACCCTAATGGCTCAAATAGGTAGTTTTGTGCCTGCACAAAAAGCAACTATTGGCATTGTAGATAAAATTTTCACTCGCGTAGGAGCTTCTGATAACCTTTCACAAGGTGAATCTACATTTATGGTAGAAATGACAGAAACCGCAAGTATTCTAAACAATCTTTCACCACGAAGCCTCATATTGCTTGATGAGATAGGACGAGGCACAAGTACTTATGACGGAATATCTATAGCTTGGGCAATTACAGAATATCTACACGAAAATCGCTATGCACACCCTAAGACCCTCTTTGCCACACACTATCATGAGCTCAACGATATGGAAAAAATTTTTTCAAGAATAAAAAACTTTCATATATCCGTAAAAGAAATAGGAGACCGTATAATATTTGAACGAAAATTAAAACCAGGAGGTACAGAACACAGTTTTGGCATTCATGTAGCGGAAATGGCTGGTATTCCTAAGGTAGTTATACAACGGGCGAAACAAATACTTAAAGATTTGGAGAAAAACAAAGGCTCAAGTATAGATTTGGCAAAAATACAAGCCCCAACTCATCAAGTAGCATTGTTTCAAATGGAAGACCCTTATTATCAGGAGATAAAACTATTGTTAAAAGATATTGACATAAATGCTACTACTCCACTGGAAGCCCTAAATATTTTAGGTAAAATATTATCTATTACCAAAAGAGAAGAAAAATAAACTATTTTCTACACTCAACTATTTCTTTAACAATTCTCTCTGCTGTGCGTCCGTCCCACAACTCAGGGCGTATGGGATTTCGTTCTAATGATTTTACTTTTAAATATTCCGCTTTTATTTTGTCTATATCATTCCCTACGAGTATTGATACCCCTCCATATTTTGTAAGAGTAACAGGACGCTCGGTATTCCACCTAAGCGTAAGACAAGGAGTACCAAGCACAGTGCTTTCTTCCTGTAAGCCTCCACTGTCGGTAAGCACAACTTTAGCTTTACTGTTGAGTTTTATCATTTCATGGTAACCAATAGGATGTAATAGCACAATATTTTTTGCTGATTTCACAGTGTCAAGCAATCCAAATTCTGTTAAACGATTTAATGTGCGAGGATGCACAGACCATACAATAGGAAGCTCTTGAGATACATCTTCCACAAAAAACTTGGTAAGTTTATCCAACACTTCCGGATAATCTACATTAGAAGGTCTGTGCAAAGTAACCAAAACATATTTTTCAGGTTCAATATTCAAGTTCTTTTCAAACATCAAGTTGTTTTTAATTACTTTTTGCAAAGACAAAGCAAACGCCTTTTCTTTCTCATACTCAAAGGTGTCAATCATTATGTTTCCAACAAATTTTATTCTTTCTTCGGGCATTCCTTCATTTAATAAGTTCTTGGAAGCAATTCTATCCGGGGTAAATAATAAATCCGAAAGTCTGTCAGCTACTAATCTGTTTATCTCTTCGGGCATGTCAATATCTCCTGAACGCAATCCTGCTTCTATGTGTGCAAGTTTTATATGCTCTTTTTTTGCAGTAACCGCACCTGATAATATAGCATTTACATCCCCAACCACTACTATCCAGTCAGGCTTTTCGTTCCATATTACTTTTTCGATACCTATCATAGCCCTACCTACCTGTTCGGCTTGAGAGCCGGAACCGATTCCAAGATGAATATCGGCAGGAGGAATGTTTAACTCTTCAAAAAATTTACGAGACATTCTGTCGTCATAGTGTTGTCCTGTATGTAGCAATAAATGTTCTATTTTTTCAGATTCACTACTATTATACTTTTGTATAGCTCTTATAAATGGTGCTATTTTCATAAAATTTGGTCTCGCTCCTACAATAGATATAATTTTCATAAATAGTATTTTTTCTAATTAATTGCCAATATTAAGAAATTATTTTTAGATAAGTGAACAAAAAGCTACATATAGTATATCACTTTTCATAAAACTTTTTATACAACAAATATGCAATCCAAGCATCAGTAGCAGCATATCTTTTTTGAGCTGGGGTTAAATCTTTTCGTTCCCAATTGGAAAGCTGTTGTCTTTTTGAGATTCGTACTCCTAATACTATTCCAGCTAATTTTTTGAGAGATAAATCTTTGAATCCTCTTTCCTTTGCCACTTTTTGTATATCTACAAACCCTTTTAATTCTATATTGGGAACAAATTCCCTAACTTTTTGTAAATCTTGCTTTATATCAAGTCCTATTTTAGTTATGTTATCATCTGACAACACAGAAGCGATAAGAGGGTGTAATCCTGTCTTTTTTATTTGGAAAAGAAAAGCTTTTTGGTTGTTTGCCAATTGTATCAAAGCCATTTTGTTTGTCTGTCCTTTTTTGAAAGAAGGTTTGGTTTCGGTATCAAATCCCCATACTTTTTCTTTTTTGATTTCTTCTACTGCTTTTTTTAGTGTTTCTTCCGAATTTACTAACATTATATTCCCTTTGAAATAATCCAAAGGTAAATCCCGTAATTCTTCTTTGGTTATAGAACTTTTTAACGGAGTATTATTTTTCTTTTTATTCGTCGTCATATCCATACCAGTCTTTTCTTCTTTTTTCGGTAAACCATTTATCGGTATTTGGCTGAGAATCATCAAAAGTATTTCTTTCTATAAGTTCCAAATATTCATCTGTGTATAATGTTTTGTGAAAAACAAATTGCAAAGCTAACAATTTGTGTCCCCAAAGTTCTTTAAAATCAGATATAAGTTCGAAAAGAGCATCGTTCATCATTTCTTCATTACCTGTGCGATATACACTAAGGAAATCACATAAAGATTGGTATGTGTCCGCAAGTATTTCCGATATATATACCCATTCATTTTCTTTTTCCACATCTGTTGTATAAGGATCTGCTAATATACTTAAATCGTAGTTATCTAACAATCTTTGCAGACTCACAAGAGTATTACCATACATTTCTTCAGTTACATACCTGTCTATTTCTATTTCGTATATTGTTTGAGGTGGAGTAAGCAATGATGCTTTCAAATATAAAAGAGAATTGATTTTATGTATTTTTAACACAAATTCTTCTCGTTCCATTGTATTTAGAGAATCCATTACTATGCAATACTCTTTTGCAACAGTTACAAATTCTATAACTTCTTTTGTGAATACTACGGAGTTCATAATAAAAATCAGTTTTGAGGTTTATAATATTTTAATGCTTGCGGCAAAAACTTCTGGATATTTTTTATCCGTTTTTGGTCACTTGGATGTGTGCTTAAAAAAGCTGGAGGTTTTTGTCCCCCCATTTGAGACATTCTTTTCCAAAAATCTATGGCTTTGTGAGGATCGTATTCGGACATTGCCATAAAAATAAGTCCCAGTTTATCAGCTTCCGTTTCATGCAAACGTGAATATGGAAGCAACACCCCCAATTGTCCTGTTACAGCATAAGCTATTAAAAAAGCATTTTTAGTTTCTTGAGGCTTATCTTTCATTGCTACTTCCAAAGACAACCCTCCAAGTTGATACAATAGCTGTTGGCTAAGTCGTTCATTACCATGCCGTGCTATTGCATGAGCTATTTCGTGACCAAGCACTACCGCCAATCCTGTTTCATCTTGGGTATATGGTAATATTCCTGTATATACTACAACTTTCCCCCCCGGCATACACCAAGCATTTGGAGTTTTGTCTTCCACTAAATTAAATTCCCAATTGAAATTTTTTATTAAATCTTCCCTTTTTATTTGTTTCAAATATTTTTCTACTGCATGTGAAATTCTGGTTCCTACTTTTTTTACAAGCTCAGAATTCTTTTTATCTTGAGACAATTTATGAGATGATAAAAAGTCGGAATATTGGGTAAGTGCCATAGAGGCAACTGCACTCTCCGGCAATAAATGAAGCTGTTTCCGTCCTGTTAGTGGTACCCTGGAACATGCCACTATTGCCAACAAAGTAGTAAAAAATACAATTCTATATTTATTTACTCTTTTCACAAACCGTTATTTTTCACTACGGTAGAATAATCTTTCTTATATTCCACTACATAGAAAAACGAATTATGATAATTATTTGTTTTAACAATCCTGAATTTAGTTTCCATAAGTTTTGGCTCATAAGATTTTATACATTGCCATATATTTTCTCCAAATAGAGCGTATGACCTTGAAAAATAATATCCAACATCAAATCCCCATAATGAAAATTTTGTTGGAATATTATTATATAATCCTTTGAATTTAATTGCAAATGCCTTAAAAATAGAATCCCCTTGTGGTATAAAAGTTTGAACTATTGATAATGATTGCAATCGGTGCAAGTATTCATAATCCCATTTGTAGTTTTTCCACTCCGGCAACATTATAAGATGCAGTTTATCTATCTTATGCTTCGCTACTACCAAAGCAAGTTTACTTACATATTTTACGACTTGTGGTTCATCAAAATTCCATATTACAATATAATTTTCTTTAGCTATAGATATGTAATCTTCTATATTTTTTATCTCTTTTTCATTTAATTGTCCTGTTTTTATTGTAACATTGGGATTATTAAGCATTGTGTTTTTCACTTTTCCTATTACTTTAATAGCAAAAGAATCTGTAGGATTATAAAGGAATATAATATTTGCCGTATCCAGTTTTGAAATTAAATTTATTAATGCTTGCTTTTTTTCTTGTTTATTCGCTATAAGTCTAACATAATTGGGAAAAGAAACGCCATCTCTTGCTCCAAACACATCAATTAAGGGTATTCCGTAGTGATTTGCTTGTGATGTTACAGAAACTGTCTGTTGTTGTGTTCCATAAAAAAATATTATATCTGGTTGATTGTAAGATGCGAGATAAGAGTTGATATTTGATGTGTCACCACTGTCAAACACCTTTAGATTTATAGTAAGTCCTTCTTTTTTTATAGAGTCTAATGCCACTAAAAAACCTTCGTAAAATTCTACAATAGGATAGTTTTTGAATGTCTTTACATCAGAATAATCCAACTGAGGATTATTTTTTATATCCACATTTTCAAAAGGAAGGGCAAGTAAAACATTTATTTCTTTCGTTGCAAAAGAAGACGTATCACATTGTTTTTTATTAAATACTGTATCCATTGCTAACAGTAAGCTGTCGGCAAGATGAGCAGGAGCAATAGTGTCTTTATTAGGTTGATTAGTGATTGTGGGAAATAGTTGAGACTGTTTAGTAGGAATTTTTATTGTAGTGCCTGTTTTTAAGCCTTCCTGAGCCACTTGTGGATTTGCTTTTATAATATCATTTATATGCACTCCATATTTTTGTGCTAATGAGTATAGGGTTTCTTTGGGTTGCACATTATGCTCTATGTATTTGGGTGTTGTTGTATGTTGTTTAGGAGTCTCTACTTGTTCTTGTTGTTGTGCCGGTACAGGTATTTTTATTGCTACATCTTTTTTCAATCCTTGATCTTTCAAAAAAGGATTTGCATCTAATATCTCTTGAATAGTTACATTATACTTTTTTGCAAGTCCGTATAATGTCTCGTGTGGCTTAACTATATGAGTTATATATTTCGTTTGTGGTTGCGGTTGGCGTTCAAATTCTTTTTGCGGAGTTTGAAAATTATTTTTAGGAATTTTTATAATTGTAGCTTCCTTAAGTCCTTCTGTCTTTATTTCTGGATTAGCAGTAAATAACTGATTCTCCGTTATTTTATACTTCCTGCAAATAGAAAAAATCGTTTCTCCTTTTTTTACCAGGTGATAATAATAGTGTGCATCATTCCGTATTTCAGGAATTTTTATTATTTCACCTTCTTTAATTCCACTATTAAATAATGATGGATTAAAATATAAAATATCATTTATATCTACTTGATATGCTTTAGCTATACGATACAAAGTTTCTCCTTTTTGAACCGTATGTAAATAAAAATTTATACCATGTTCATTTACCTTTTTACTTGAAATTTGCACTTTGTTTATTTGTGCAACACTAGTAAATGACGACAATATAATGATTATAAAAAATGTAAATATATTTTTCATCAAAACATTTTTTTTGCAAAGATAGTTATTTTTACAGGGTCATCAATTATCAAATGTTAATATTGTAAATTCAATTAGTAAATGCAACAAATAAGTTATTTAATTAGCATTTTTATTTGGGGTTAATGAAGCAAACCTTAGTTCTCCTTACTCCAGAGTAGTAAATGCTAACTTTGACCAAAGACCTGAAAAAGCTGATAATGGAGAAGAGTTTAGTCATTTTGAAATGGAGTTTGCAGAACATAGAACCATAGCAAAGACTCTTAATACAACTGTTTACTTTACTCACCTATATAGTTTTTGGGAAAAAGGGCAAATTGAATATTGCAATAAATTGTTAAGACAATATATATCCCTAAAAAGTCAATTATTGATGAACAAACAACACTGAATCTCAATCAAATACAAATGAAAATAAATAGAAGACCTAGAAAAATTTAGGGTTTCAGATGCCTTATAAATTATTTTATAAATTTGTAAATGAAAATGTTACATTTGATAGTTGAATTTACCTATAGCTTTGCTAATTTACCTGTAAATCATAATCTGCTTTTTTACCTTATCTTTGTAAGTTTGTTTTTTCAAAAAAAACTATTTCCACAAGTGAAACAAGACAAAATAATAATAGAAGGAGCAAGAGAGAATAATTTAAAAAATATTTCATTAAGCATTCCTCGCAACAAAATTACCGTAGTAACTGGAGTTAGTGGTAGTGGAAAATCATCACTTGTATTTGACACACTATTTGCAGAAGGACAACGCCGCTATGTAGAAAGTCTATCTTCTTATGCTCGTCAATTTTTAGGAAAACTCAAAAAACCAGATGTTGAAAAAATAACAGGTATTCCGCCTGCTGTTGCTATTGAACAAAAAACAATTCAAGGTAATAACCGCTCTACTGTTGGCACCATTACAGAAATATATGATTATTTGCAATTACTTTTTGCCAAAATAGGACGGACATATTCACCTGTATCAGGTACAGAAGTAAAAAAACATACTACTGAGGATGTTGTAGATTTTTTAAAAACACTTGAAGAAAACACAAAAATTTTTATAGAAATACCTATAAAAAAAGTAACTTTCTCTGATATTGCAGAAGAAATAAATAAATATAGCCAAAAGGGATTTATAAGATTAAGTTGCAAAAACAAAGCAATATTTATAAGTGATTTTGAAAAAAATCCAGGTATTTGCCAAAAAGAAACCATAGCGATACTGGTAGATAGAATAAAAATTAAAAAAGATAATGCAACTTTTTCCCGTTTATACGAATCGGTTGAAATAGCATTTAAAGAGGTGGGAGAATGCCAAATAAAATACTGGACGAACAATGAAATAAAAACGAAACTTTTCAACAACCGTTTTGAAGCAGATGGAATTACTTTTATAGAACCTTCTTATCATTTTTTTAGTTTTAATAATCCTCTTGGTGCATGTCCCGTTTGTCAAGGGTATGGCAATATTATAGATTATAGTGAAGACCTTGTTTTTCCTGACAAAAATTTAAGTGTATATGAAGACGGAATAGCACCGTGGCGGGGAGAAAAAAGCAAAAAATACAAGGAACAACTTATAAAGAATGCACACAAATTCAATTTTCCAATATATAAACCAATAAAAGACTTGACTTGCAAACAATTGGATTTACTATGGCAAGGCAATAAATATTTCACAGGATTACGGGATTTTTTTAAGATGATAGAGGCAAAAATATACAAAGTGCAAGCAAGAGTATTTATCTCACGTTTCCGCTCACAAACAGTTTGCCCTGCTTGTCATGGTGGGCGTTTGCGAAAAGAAACTGCTTATGTGAAAATTGGAGGCAAAAATATACAGGAACTTATAGAAATGGAGTTGGAAGATTTATTCCTTTTTTTTAAAAATCTAAATCTTACTGAAAATGAATACAATATAGCCAAACATATATTATATGAAATAACCAAACGACTTGATTTGTTGCTAAAAGTAGGATTAGGATATCTTACTCTAAATAGAACAACGAATACATTAAGTGGCGGAGAAGCACAGAGGATAAGACTTGCCAATTCCATAGGTAGTTCTCTTATGGGTACTCTTTACATATTAGACGAGCCAAGCATAGGATTACATCATTCCGACACAGATAAACTGATAAAAGTGTTAAAACAATTACGAGATATAGGTAATACTGTAGTAGTAGTGGAACATGACGAACAAATAATACGGGAAGCTGATTATTTAATAGACCTTGGTCCTTTGGCAGGAATAAATGGTGGAAAAATAATGTTTTCGGATATACCAGACAAGTTAAAGAATTACAACACATTGACTGCTCAATACCTTTATGGAAAAAGAAAAATAAAAGTGCCAACAACAAGAAGACCTTGGAGCAATTATATAAGTTTAACAGGGGCTACGGAACACAACTTGAAATTGGAACATCACACGGTAAAATTTCCATTGAATGTAATTACAGTAATAACTGGTGTAAGTGGTAGTGGCAAATCATCTTTAATGAATGATATTCTATACAAAGCTCTAAAGAATGTAATAAATGAAGAAAACAAACCCACAGGTAATTTTAAACAAATAGATGGCGATTTACATTTGATTAAACACGTAGAGCTTGTGGACCAAAAACCTATTGGCAAAAGTAGCCGTTCAAATCCTGTAACATACATAAAAGCTTACGATGAAGTAAGAAAACTATTTGCATCACAACACAAAGCCAAATTTAATGGATTTACTCCTGCCTACTTTTCATTTAATGTAGATGGTGGAAGGTGTGAAAATTGTAAAGGAGAAGGAGTAATAAAAATAGACATGCAATTTATGGCAGATGTGTATCTTACTTGTGATGTGTGTGGAGGTAAACGTTTTAAAGAAGAAGTGTTGGAAGTAACTTATAGAGGTGAAAATATTGCAGATATATTGGAAATGACTATTGATGAAGCAATTGATTTTTTTTCAAAAGATAATAATAATTTGGCTCAATCAATAAAAAAGAAATTATCTTACTTGCAAGAAGTCGGACTTGGATATTTGCAGTTAGGACAATCTTCTGTAACATTAAGCGGAGGAGAAAGCCAAAGGATAAAGTTGGCATATTTTTTAAGTAAAGAAAAAAAAGAACATACATTATTTTTATTTGATGAACCTACAACCGGATTACATTTTTACGATATAGAAAAACTTTTGATAGCTTTTGACAAACTCATTAAAAGAGGTAATACAATAATAGTGATAGAACATAATCCAGAAATAATAAAATATGCCGATTGGATAATAGATTTAGGACCAGGCGGAGGCAAACATGGAGGAAAGATAGTAGTAGAAGGTACTCCCGAAAAAGTAAGCAAATGTGAAAAATCCTTTACAGGAAAGATGTTAAAACAATATTTGGAACACTGAAACAATCGGTTAGTTTACCACTTTTGGGGTCAAGCCAAAAGTAGATTTTTGCAGGATGGTAATTATAAGAATTCCCCTCCTTGGTTAAGGAGGGGTTAGGGGTGGTTTGTAATAAATTAAGTACTACTTTTTTCATCTATGGGAAAAGTTTCTTTACAATTATTTTATGTTCATTTCTTTGTTGCGACAAAGAAAACGCTCCAAAACGATGCTTCCACCCACTTGGTCGTAACTTATTTTTTGTTGGGTATCCTACGCAATCCCGCCGTTTTGGATATCCTACCCACTTAAAATCTTGACGGAATTTATTTGCAGTCTTGACTTTTTGTTACTTTTGGGTCAAGCCAAAAGTA